>NZ_JBEZMR010000002.1:0-396494 GCF_040652795.1 Micromonospora sp. NPDC048170 | reverse complement strand
CCGCGGTCCGGGCCCGCCCGCACCGCGGGGGGGGCGGCGGCCCCCTCAGGGGCGCCTCGGTGTCGGGGCCCCCCCCCCCCGCGGGGGGGCCGGGGGCCCCCCGTGGGTCCCGGCCCGCACGTCGGCGGATCGTCAGTGTTCCGGTCCGCCCTGCTTGCGGCGTCTCGCCTCGTCGCGCCGCTGGTCGACGCCGTGGTCGGCCTGGTCGGCGAACTTGCCGCTCTTGGCCTTGTCGGTGAAGCTGCCCTCGGTGACCCGGTCGAACCTCTCCCGGACGCTCTTCGCCACCTCTTCGAGCCGCTCCTCCGTCTGCTGGGCCACCTTCCGCGCCGCTTCCGTCATGGCTCCCCCTGCCATTGAAGTCCGGATTGAGATGGTTGGACCTGATTCGGAGATTAGCGGATCCGGCACCGCCCCCGCCGGCAAACCGCCAACCCGTGCGCCGTGGGACGGCCGGCCGGTCGCACCATGGCGTCCCACCGAAGCGCTGGTAGCGGGCCGGAAAGGCGACCGCGCCCGGCCACCGGAGGGCGGCCGGGCGCGGTCAGGGTGTCGTCAGCGGTCGGGGTTCCGTCGGGGCCGCCAGACCACCAGCGCGGTGGAGGTGCGGCTGGTCGGCACCAGGTCGCTGCCCGGAAAGCGGGCGATCGCCTCCAGTTCGGCAATCCGGCGGTACGCGGCGTCCAGTTCCGCCTCCATCCGGGCCACCCGCTGCTGCGCCTGCTCCAGCAGCCGCTCCAGTCCGATGATCCGCTTGACCCCGGCCAGGTTGATCCCGTCGTCCTGGCTGAGCCGCTGCACCTCGCGTAGCAGCACCACGTCGCGGACGCTGTACCGGCGTCCGCCGCCGGCAGCCCGTCCCGGCTGGACCAGGCCCAACCGGTCGTACTGGCGCAGGGTCTGCGGGTGCATCCCCGCCATCCGCGCCGCCACCGAAATCATCAGCACCTTGGCCTCGTAGGCAGGGTCACCCGAGCCGACGAACTCGTCCGACATCCCGCTCACCTCCGCGTGCACTCCACCGAGCAGACTGAACACCGGGTCAACTGAATCGACGCAGCCGCGCCTCGAGATGTTCCCGGGCGGCCGGCGGGGTCTGCGCGGCGAAGGTCTCCAACGCCGCACGCGCCTCGTCGGACACCGGCGTGGGCACCACCACGTCGAGCGTCACCAGCAGGTCACCCGCCTGACCGTCACGGCGGGCCACCCCCTTGCCCCGGGCCCGCAGGATCCGGCCGCTCGGCGTGCCCGGCGGCACCCGCAGGGTCACCGCGCCGTCGAGGGTGGGCACCCGCAGGTCCGTGCCGAGCACGGCTTCCGCGAACGTGACCGGCACCGTCAGCGTGAGGTCGTCGCCGGTACGCCCGAACAGCTCGTCCGGCCGCACCTTGACGTGTACGAAGAGGTCGCCCGCCGGGCCACCCCGTGCCCCGGGCTCGCCCCGCCCGGCCAGTCGGATCTTCTGGCCGTCCGCCACCCCGGCCGGGAAGCGGACGTTCAACGTGCGGGTCTTCGTGACGCCGCCGGTGCCCTGGCACTCGGGGCACTTCTCCTCCACGACCGTGCCCACGCCCTGGCAGTTGCGGCACGGCTCGGAGAAGCTGAACGACCCCTGATTGCGGCTGGTCGCCCCGGCCCCGTGGCACACCGGGCAGGTACGCGGCTGGGTGCCGGGCTTGGCCCCGTTGCCGTGGCAGGTGTCGCAGACGCCGGGGGCGCGCAGCGTCAGCGGCAGCGTCACCCCGCGTACGGCGTCGTCGAAGTCGAGGGCCACCTCGGCCTCGACGTCCCGTCCCTGGGCCGGGCCACGGGCCGCCGCCCCGCCGCCGGCACCACCACCGGAGAAGATCGAACCGAACAGGTCCTGGAAGCCGGCCCCGCCGAAGCGGCGGTCACCACCGCCACCCGCGGCACCCCCGAACAGGTCGGAGACGTCGAACGGCATGCCGCCGGGCTGGCCCGCGCCACGGGCACCGCGCCGGAACGCGCCCGAGCCGAACAGCGACCGCATCTCGTCGTACTCGCGCCGCTTGGCGTCGTCGCCGAGCACGGCGTACGCCTCGGAGGCGGCCTTGAAACGCTCCTCGGCCTTCGGGTCACCGGGGTTGTGGTCCGGGTGCGAATCCCGGGCCAGCTTCCGGTACGCCTTCTTGACGTCGTCTGCGGAGGCGGCCTTGTCCACGCCCAGCACGGCGTAGAAGTCCTTCTCGATCCAGTCCTTGGAACTCACCGGTCCACCCCCTTCCTAGCTGGGGACCGACCGTCCCGCCCGCCCTCGGTGGGCGGGCGGGACGGTCCGGTCGTCGTTCTTGCGCACTACTCCGGGTCGGCGACCGCGACCATGGCGGGCCGCAGCAGCCGCTCACCGACCTGGTAGCCCCGGCGCATCACCTGCACGCAGGTGGGCTCGGTGACGTCGGCCGAGGTCTGGTGGGCCACCGCCTCGTGCCGGGTCGGGTCGAACGGGTCGCCCTGCTCGCCGAACGGGGTCAGCCCGAACTTGCCGAGCGTCGTGGTGAGCTGTTCGGCCACGCTGCCGAACGGCCCGACCAGGTCGCCGTGCTCGCGGGCCCGGTCCAGGTCGTCGAGGATCGGCAGCAGCGCGGCGAGCACCGCGCCGGTCGCCTGCTCGGTGACCAGACCCTTGTCCCGGTCCACCCGCTTGCGGTAGTTGGCGTACTCCGCCGTCACCCGCTGGAGGTCCCGGGTCCGCTCGTCGAGATCCTCGCGCAGCGCCTCCAGTTCGGCGCCGAACGCGGTCCCGCCGCCGTCGACCGGCTGTGCCGGGGCGTCCACCACCGGCGGGCCGGCCACCTCGCTCGCCTCGACCTCGATCTCGTCGACCACGACCTCGGCCTCCTCGACCAGGCCCTCGGCCGGTACGTCGGACCCGGCGTCGGCGGCGGCCGGCTCGCTGGTCTCGCTGATCTTGCGGTTGTTGCGGATGACGACCCGCGGCCCGTCGCCGGCCTGCTCGGCGGGCGCGGAGCCACCCGGCGCCGACCCGGTCGCACCCGGATCGGCGGCTCGCGGCTTCTCCGTCATGGCGCTACCTCATCCCTCTACCGTGGTGCCGCGTCGGGAACGGGTCGTCACTTCTTGTCCTCGTCCACGATCTCCGCGTCGACCACGTCGTCCGCGCCGCCGGCCGGCCCGCCTGCCTGCGCGCCACCGGTCGCACCGGCGCCCGCGGCACCCGCGGCGCCCGGGCCGGCCTCGCCCGGCTGCTCGCCCTGCTGGCTGTAGAGCAGCGAGCCCGCCTGCTGGGACACCTGCGCCAGCCGCTCGTGGGCCGACTTGATCTTCTCCATGTCCTGACCACCGAGCGCGCCGCGCAGCTCGCCGAGCGCCTCGTTGATCTGGTCACGGGACTCCGACGGCAGCTTGTCGCCGCTCTCGGCCAGGAACTTCTCGGTCTGCCACTGGAGCGCCTCGGCCACGTTACGGGTCTCGGCCTCGTCGCGGCGACGCTTGTCGTCCTCCGCGTGCTCCTCGGCGTCGCGGCGCATGCGCTCGATGTCGTCCTTCGGCAGCGAGGAGCCGCCGGTGATCGTCATCTTCTGTTCCTTGCCGGTGCCGAGGTCCTTGGCGTGGACGTTGACGATGCCGTTGGCGTCGATGTCGAAGGTGACCTCGATCTGCGGCACGTTGCGCGGCGCCGGCGGGAGGCCGGTCAGCTCGAAGGTGCCGAGCTTCTTGTTGTAGGCCGCGATCTCCCGCTCACCCTGGAACACCTGGATCAGCACCGACGGCTGGTTGTCGTCCGCCGTGGTGAAGACCTCGGAGCGCTTGGTCGGGATGGTGGTGTTGCGCTCGATCAGCTTGGTGAAGATGCCGCCCTTGGTCTCGATGCCCAGGCTCAGCGGGGTCACGTCGAGCAGCAGGACGTCCTTGACCTCGCCCTTGAGCACACCGGCCTGGAGGGCGGCGCCGACGGCGACGACCTCGTCCGGGTTGACGCCCTTGTTGGGCTCCTTGCCGATGAGCTGCTTGACCAGATCGGTCACGGCCGGCATCCGGGTCGAACCGCCGACCAGGATGACGTGCTCGACGTCGGAGACCTTGATGCCGGCGTCCTTCACGGCCTGCTCGAACGGGCCCTTGCAGCGGTCCAGCAGGTCCTGCGTCATCCGCTGGAACTCGGCCCGGCTGAGGGTCACGTCCAGGTGCAGCGGACCCGCCGCGCCGGCCGTGATGTACGGCAGGTTGATGTTGGTGGTGGTGGCGGCGGACAGCTCGATCTTGGCCTTCTCGGCCGCCTCGCGGAGCCGCTGCAGGGCCATCTTGTCCTGACCCAGGTCGATGCCGTGCTCGCCACGGAAGGTCTTCACCAGGTGGTCGATGATCCGCTGGTCCCAGTCGTCGCCACCGAGCTGGTTGTCACCGCTGGTCGACTTGACCTCCACGACGCCCTCGGCCAGCTCGAGCAGCGACACGTCGAAGGTGCCGCCACCGAGGTCGAAGACCAGGACGGTCTGTTCCTTGGAGCCCTTGTCCAGCCCGTACGCCAGGGCCGCCGCGGTCGGCTCGTTCACGATCCGCAGCACGTTGAAGCCGGCGATCTCGCCGGCCTCCTTGGTGGCCTGACGCTGGCTGTCGTTGAAGTAGGCCGGGACGGTGATCACCGCGTCGGTGATCTGCTCGCCCAGGTACGCCTCGGCGTCCCGCTTGAGCTTCATCAGCGTGCGGGCCGAGATCTCCTGCGGGGTGTACTTCTTGCCGTCGATGTCGACGGACCAGTTGGTGCCGACCTCCCGCTTGACCGAGCGGATCGTCCGGTCCGGGTTGGTCACCGCCTGGCGCTTGGCGACCTCACCGACGAGCACCTCCCCGTTGCGGGCGAACGCGACGATCGACGGGGTCGTCCGCGAGCCCTCAGCGTTGGCGATGACGGTGGGCTCACCGCCCTCCAGAACGCTGACGCAGGAGTTCGTCGTGCCGAGGTCGATACCGACCGCACGTGCCATGTTCGCTTCCTCACTTCATCACGTCGTGAACAGGTGACGGGCGACGCCCGTCGAGCTGCCCGGCGGCGCCGCCCGCAGCGACTCCACCTCAAGTTGAGTGAACTTGACTCAATAGTGCCACGCCCCGCGAAATCGTCAAGTCGGGGTTGAGTCGACCCGACGCAACTCGGGTTGATACCGACCGGTTGTCTTCACTTGCGTCGGTCGGGCACGCTTTAGCGGTGACGACGCACGGCGATCCCGCCATCCCGGCCGGTCCGCCCACCGTCGCAGCCCGCACCGGCCCCACGGACGCCGGGGAGGACCGGCCCGCCACAACCGGCGACGGCAGCCTGCCCGCCGCACTGGCCGGCCTGCGCGCCGCGATCGGGGCGGCCCGGTTCCCGCTCGCGCTGCCCTCCGCCGAGCCCGCCCGACGGGCCGGCGGAAGCCTCACCGACCAACTCGACGACTACCTGCTGCCCCGGCTGCGCCGGCTCGACGCACCGCTGCTCGTGGTCGTCGGCGGGTCCACCGGCGCGGGCAAGTCCACGCTGGTCAACAGCCTGGTGCAGGCGCGGGTGAGCGCCGCCGGGGTGCTCCGCCCGACCACCCGCTCCCCGGTCCTGGTCTGCAACCCCGCCGACTCGGGCTGGTTCCGGCAGGGCGAACTGCTGCCCGGTCTCACCCGCAGCACCGAGCCCAGCGAGGATCCGCGCACCCTGCAACTGGTCACCGCCCCGGCGCTGCCGGCCGGGCTGGCCTTCCTCGACGCCCCCGACATCGACTCGGTGGTCGACGCCAACCGGGCGCTGGCCGGCCAGCTCCTGGCCGCCGCCGACCTCTGGCTCTTCGTCACCACCGCCGCCCGCTACGCCGACGCGGTCCCCTGGGAGCTGCTGCGCAGCGCCCGGGCCCGGGGCGCGGTCATCGCCATGGTGCTGGACCGGGTGCCCCCGGAGGCCGCCGACGAGATCGCCGCCCACCTGTCGGAGATGCTCGCCGCGCAGGAGTTGGGCGCGGCCCCGCTCTTCGTGCTGCCGGAGACCTCGGTCGACGGGCAGGGCCTGCTGCCCGAGCGGGTCACCGCGCCGCTCGCCGCCTGGTTCGCCCGGCTGGCCGCCGACGCCGACGCCCGCGCCGCCGTGGTCCGGCAGACCCTGGACGGCGCGCTCGCCGCCCTGCACCCGGCGGTCGAAGGGCTCGCCGACGCCGCCGAGGATCAGGTCACCGCCGCCGATGCGCTCGACGAGCGGGTGCTGGCCGCGTACCGGGGGGCGCACCGGACCGTCGAGCAGGGGCTGAAGGACGGTCGGCTGCTCCGCGGCGAGGTGCTCGCCCGCTGGCAGGAGTTCGTCGGCACCGGCGAGTTCTTCCGCACCCTGGAGGCCCGGGTCGGGCGGCTACGCGACCGGGTGGTGGCGGCGGTCACCGGGCGTCCCGCGCCCGCGTCCGAGCTGCGGGACGCGATCGAGTCCCAGCTGGTGACCCTGCTGCGGGGCGTCGCCGCCGAGGCGGCCGAGAACGCGTATACCGGGTGGAAGGCCCATCCCGCCGGGGCGGCGCTGCTCGAACCGGGGCTCGCCCATCCGGCCGCCGACCTGCCCGAGCGGGCCGAGCGGCTGGTCCGGGACTGGCAGCGTGGCGTGCTGGAGCTGGTCCGCGCCGAGGGCGGCGACCGGCGTTTCGTGGCCCGCACGGCCGCGTACGCGGTGAACGCCACCGGGCTCGCCGTGATGATCGCGGTGTTCGCCTCGACGGCGTTCGTGCCCACCGGGCTGGAGGTGGCCACCGGGGCCGGCACGACCGTCGCCGCACAGACCGTGCTCCAGGCGATCTTCGGCGACCAGGCGGTGCGTACGCTGGCTGCCAAGGCCCGGGCCGACCTGCTGGACCGGGTGCGGGCCCTGCTCGAGGACGAGGCCGCCCGCTACCTGGACCGGACGGCGGAGGCGCGGCCCCCCACGGACACCGCGGCGGCCCTGCGCGGGGCCGCCGACCAGGTGGAGATCGCCCGGAACCGCAGCGGCCTCACCGACGCGGCCGTCGCGGGCCCGCCCGGCACCGAGGGTGGAGGGTCATGACCAACATCGTCGGTCGGCTGCGCGAGGCGTTCCGCGGCGACCAGCGGGTGGACGCCGACGCGCTCCTCGCCCGCCTCGACGCCGTACGCCGGTTCCTCACGGTCGTCGACGGCCACCTGCCGGACGCTCGGCTCGTGCCGGCGCACACCCTGGTCGAACGGGCCGGCGCCCGGCTGGAGCTCTCCCGCGACCACACCGTGGTGGCGCTCGCCGGCGCGACGGGCAGCGGCAAGTCCAGCCTGTTCAACGCGCTCGCCCGGATGGAACTCTCGCCGGTCGGGGTGCGCCGCCCCACCACCGGTGTCACGCACGCCTGCGTCTGGGGGCCGCTCGACGACGGCAACCGGCTGCTCGACTGGATCGGTGTGCTGCCCCGGCACCGGTTCGTCCGGGAGAGCGTGCTGGACGCCGACGACGAGTCCGCGCTGCGCGGGCTGATCCTGCTCGACCTGCCCGACTTCGACTCGGTGCAGCGGTCCCACCGGTCGGAGGTGGACCGGCTGCTCGGCCTCGTCGACCTCGTGGTCTGGGTGGTCGACCCGCAGAAGTACGCCGACCGCGTCATCCACACCAGCTACCTGCGGGAGTTCCACCGGCACCGCGACGTCACCCTGGTCGTGCTCAACCAGGCCGACCGGCTGCCCCCGGCCGAGCTTCCCCGGGTGCTGGCCGACCTGCGCCGGCTGCTCGACACCGACGGCCTGGACGGCGTACCGCTGCTGGCCACCACCGCCGTCGACCCGGCGGGCATGGTCGGGCTGCGGGAGGCGCTGGAACGGACGGTCGCCGAGCGGCAGGCCGCGCTGCGGCGGCTCCAGGGCGACGTGGACGCGGTGGTGACGGGGCTCGACGAACTCGTCGGGGGCACCGCACCGGCCGGTGGGCCGGACGACACCACCGTCACCGCCCTGCACCGGGCGCTGGCCGGCGCGGCCGGGGTGCCGGCGGTCACCGAGGCGGTCGAGCAGGCGTACCGGCACCGGGGCGGCACGGCCACCGGCTGGCCGCTGGTCCGGGGCTGGCGGCGGCTGCGGCCCGACCCGCTGCGCCGGCTGCACCTGCCCGGCCCGGCCGCCGGCCGCGACGAACCGGCGGCGAGCCTGGTCGCCGCGACCTCGGTACCCGATCCCACCGCCGCGCAGCGCTCGGCGCTCGGACTGGCGATCCGGTCGGTGGCCGACCAGGTCGGGGCGGAGCTGCCCGCCGCCTGGCCGGCGGCGGTGACCGCAGCCGCCCGGTCCCGCCTCGGCGACCTGCCGGACGCGCTGGACCGCGCGGTGGCCCGCACGGACCTCGGCATGGACCGGCGGCCGTTCTGGTGGCGGCTCGTCGGCGGCCTCCAGTGGCTGGTGACCCTGGCCGCGCTGGCCGGGCTGGGCTGGCTGGCGCTCGGCTACGCGCTGCGCGTGCTGGGCCTGCCGGCGCTGGAGCACCCGATGGTCGGCGAGGTGCCGCTGCCCACCCTGCTGCTCCTCGGTGGCCTGCTCGCCGGGCTGCTGGTGGCCGCCCTGACCAGGCCGGTCGTCCGGTGGGCGGCCCGCCAGGCCCGTCGTCGGGCCGAACGCCGCCTCACGGCCGCGGTCGCGGACATCGGCGAGGAGTACGTGCTGACCCCGGTCCGGGCGGTGCTCGCCTCCTACGCCGACGCCCACGCCGCCCTGACGGACGCCGCCGGCCGCTGAGCCGGAAATCCCGCCCCACGGCAGCCGCAGGTGGGCGGCGTGGCGCCACGACGCGGGTGGGCGCTCGGGGTCTCTCGTACCGTCCGGAGGCGGGCGGCGGCGTAGGGTCAATGGATGGGAACGCCTCAGACCCCGTACGACGCGGTGCTGCACGCCGCCCGCGACGTGGCCAAGCTGGACAACGCCCTCGACGCGGAGATGCTCGGCGCGGCCCTGCTGGGCAGCGTCTACTCGGTCGCCGAGACAGAGCGTGACGCCGCCGTCCGGGACTTCGTGGCCGGCTTCCTGGCCGCCACCTCCCGTCGCCGCTCGGCCGCGGCGACCACGATCCGCTCCGTCTTCGCCGCGCTGGTGCCCGACGCCGAGGGCGCCGGCCGGATCCGTCCGGGCGCCGCCACCCCGCCCTGGGCCGCCCAACTCGGCCGCGTACGCCTGACCGGTTGCTGGTCCTACGGCGACGTGTACGGCGACCAGACCTCCTACCTGGCGACCTTCGCCTACGACGATCCGGCCGGCGGTTCGCCGCACGCCGTGGTGACGCTGCTCGACCACAACATCGGCATCACCAAGGACGTCTTCGTGGGCGGGCCGCCCGACCGGATCCTCGACCAGGTCCGGCAGATGTGCTCGGGGGACGAGCTGACCTGGTTCCGTGACGAGACGCCGGCACGGATGCGCGCCGAGGTGACCCGTCACCTGGCGATCACCGACGCCCTGACGGAGCTGCCCGGAGAGGGCTCGCTCGCCACCGACCGCGCCCTGCTCGGCGCCCGGCTGGCACGGCTGCCCCAGGCGGCTCCCACGCCCACCGCCGAACCGCTCTCCGCCGCCGAGCGTACGGATCTGGTCCGCCGCTTCCTCGCCTCGCCGGAGGCGGCCCGGTTCGGCCTGGACGCCATCGACGGGGCGGAGCTGGCCTCGCTGCACTTCTGCCTCAGCCTGCTGCTGGACCACGCGGCCAGCTTCCCGGACGCCGACCCGATGCGGTGGAGCCCCACCGTGGCCGGGCTGTTCCTGCTCGACTGGGTGCACCGGCGGGCGGTGCTGGACATGGACGACGCCGCCCTGCTGCCCCGGGTGCTGCGCGGCTGGGCCGGGTACGCCGCCCGCAAGCGTGGGCTGCCCGAGCAGGCGGCGGCGCAGATCGACACGGCCATCGAGGAGATGGTGCCGGAGTTCGCCCGCCTCTACAGCACGGGCGAACGCCGCAGCCCCGCCACCGCCGCCGTGGCCCAGCTGATGGCCGACGGCGTCGACCCCGACGACCCGGCCGCCCTCGACGCCTGGATCGAGGCCAACCGCCACCGCCTGACCGACGACCCCGCCTGACCCACACCCCCATCCCTTCCGTCGATCATGAGGTTGGCGGCGCTGTCGATCACCCCGACCGCCGCCAACCTCATGATCAACGAATTGGAGGTGGAGGAGGGGGTGGGGGGGCGGGGGGTTCAGCGGAGCGGGGCGAAGACGAGGGCGGCCACCAGGGCGCCCAGGGCGAGCCCCGCGACCACCTGGAGCACCGTGTGGTCGCGCAGGCGGACCCGCGACCAGCCGACCAGCACGAGCAGCGGCGCGGTCGCCAGCAGTCCGGCCCCGAACGTGAGCACCAGCACGACCACCGTGCCGGCGGCCACCGCCGAGTGGATCGACATCTTCCACCAGTGGCTCACCGCCACGGCGACCACCAGGCCGACCAGCCCGGCGGCGGCCAGGGCCAGCACCGGGCGCGGCGCGCCGAGCAGCGCGAGCAGGGCCAGCCCGGCGGCGACCGAGCAGAGACCGAACAGCAGCGGAACGCGGCGCTGCTCGCGGACCCCCACGTGATGGTCGGTCAGCCGGCCCCGTCGTACCCCGCCGAGGATGTACGCGAACGGGATACCGCTGACGAAGAGCGTGGCCAGCAGCCCCCAGGCCAGTCCCTGCGCACCGCCCCGGGCGCTGTGCCAGCCGACCGCCAGCATCAGCGCCGAGACCAGCACCGCGGGCGCGGTCAGCTCGGTCACGAACCGGGCGAGCTGGAGGGCCCGGCCGGGTCGCGGCTCAGCGGTCGGACGGGTCTGGGGTCCCGCGCCCGAGCCGCCCGATCCGTTCAGCGCCCCGCCTCTGCTCCACCCCGGGCCGCCCGCCCGGAACCGTCCCCGCCGTTCCCCGGTGGTCCGGCAGGGCCGTGTCCCGGATCAACTGCCGTCGACCGTCACCGTACCCGTGACCGGCCGTCCCGGTGCCCGGTCGGGCCTGGTACGACGGTCGCGCTGGCGGTCGGGCCACCGGGTGCCGGGGATTCGCTGGGCGCGGGGGTCGCCGTGGGCGCGGGCGACGGTGGCGAGTGCGTGCTCGTCGGCTCCACCGACGTCGGCTCACCGGTCGGGGTGGGCGCCGGACTCGGGGACGGGTCCGGGTCTGGATTCGGGTTCGGGTTCGGGTTCGGGTTCGGAGAGGGTTTCGGCGACGGAGTAGGAGACGGAGAAGGGCTGGGGGACGGGCTCGGAGACGGGCTCGGGGACGGGCTCGGCGAGGGCGGCGGGACCGGCCAGCCGCCGGGCCTCGGCGAGGGCTTCGGGTACGCCACCGCCCCGCGCCCCGGCGGCAGGGCAGGCATCACGACGACCGGCGTACGCGGGCTGTGTGCGGGGGTCCACCAGTCACCCGGGGTGGCCACGGCGGGGGACGGGGTCGACGGGGTGAGCGGCGGCTGGCCTGTCGCCGGCACCGGGACGATCACCACCGGGCCGACCGAGGGGGTCGGGAGGAACGGGGTCCTGCTGTCCGGCAGGGCCGTGCTGCCGACGGTGGCGGAGCCGGTGCTGATCGCGGCGAGGATCGGCATCGACGCGGTGCCGGCGAGCAGCGCCACGGTGAACAGGTAGCCCCGGGGCGGCCCGCCGGAGCCGGGAGCCCG
Source organism: Micromonospora sp. NPDC048170 (assembly GCF_040652795.1). Lineage (NCBI taxonomy): Bacteria > Bacillati > Actinomycetota > Actinomycetes > Micromonosporales > Micromonosporaceae > Micromonospora > Micromonospora sp. NPDC048170. The sequence continues at coordinate 384,883 of NZ_JBEZMR010000002.1, read as the reverse complement.
GTGCGCGCCGACCATCCGGCGATAGCCGGCGGCGGTGTGGTGCCGGCCGAGAAACGGAGTGGCGGGATCATGACCTGACTCGGGCACCGCGCGCTCCTCCTCGTTGGCTCCGGCGACGAACGGGGTGGTACGGCGACCGACCCGAGCGCCCGAGGCACCGCCCGTACGCGAGGAAGCGGCAAACCGTCCGACGCGGACGATCCCGCGACAATCAGCCTGGACCAGTGACACTGAGTAGGCCACCCCGCACAGCGTGTCGACACGCGTATCTGGCCGAACGGTGACGAACCATCGCCGGATCGGCCGGGCGTCGATACAGCGGACACCGGGCGCTTCGTGTAACGAACCGGGCCACCGCCCCGGTGCGGGACGGGCGCACTGTGGGCGTGCTCACGTGTGATGCGAATATGGACCATGACGGCAACGCAGCCACGACCTCCGCGCACCCTCGCGGCAGGCGCGGCTGGGCGCCGGCGCTCCCGAACCGGGTTCGGCCAAGAATCCGGCTCACGCCGCGCGGCAACCCCCACCGGGGCTAGGCGCGGCCGCCAGGAACCCGTCCGGCACCAGCCGGGCAGGCGCACGAGTTGCGCGGCCGGGTGACCCCCCGGTACCGACGCAGACAGACAGGGAGAGACGGATGGCAAAGGGCGACCCCGCGGTCTCCAGCCGCGGCCGACGGGCGGCACCCCGGTCCAAAAAGGGTGCGACCGGCGACCCGCAGCTGGTGCAGTTGCTCACCCCGGAGGGTGAGCGGATCGAGAGCGCGACCGGCCCGGACGGGACGGAGTACCGCGTCGACTTCACCGACGAGGAGTACCGCGGGCTCTACCGCGACCTCGTGCTGGTCCGCAAGCTCGACGCCGAGGCCACCGCGTTGCAGCGCCAGGGCGAGCTGGGCCTGTGGGCCAGCCTGCTCGGCCAGGAGGCCGCGCAGGTGGGTTCGGGACGCGCGCTGCGTACGCAGGACATGGCCTTCCCGACCTACCGGGAGCACGGCGTCCTCTACTGCCGGGGCATCGACCCGATCATGCCGCTCGGCCTGTTCCGGGGCGTCGACCAGGGCGGCTGGGACCCGAACGAGTTCAAGTTCAACATGTACACGATCGTGATCGGGGCGCAGACCCTGCACGCGACGGGCTACGCCATGGGCGTGCACATGGACGGCAAGACCGGGACCGAGGACGGCGAGGCGGTGATCGCCTACTTCGGCGACGGCGCCACCAGCCAGGGCGACGTCAACGAGGCGTTCGTCTGGGCCAGCGTCTTCAACGCCCCGCTGGTGTTCTTCTGCCAGAACAACCAGTACGCCATCTCCGAGCCGCTGGAGCGGCAGACCCGCGTGCCGCTCTACCAGCGGGCGGGCGGCTTCGGCTTCCCCGGCGTCCGGGTCGACGGCAACGACGTCCTCGCGTCGTACGCGGTGACGCGGCACGCGCTGGACAACGCGCGGCTCGGCCAGGGCCCCAGCCTGATCGAGGCCTACACCTACCGGATGGGCGCGCACACCACCTCCGACGACCCGACCCGCTACCGGATCGCCAGCGAGGTCGAGGCCTGGCAGGCGAAGGACCCGATCGCCCGGATGAAGGCGTTCCTGACCAGGCAGCAGATCGCCGACGCCGACTTCTTCGCGGCCGTCGACGAGCAGGCCCGCACCGAGTCGGTGCACCTGCGCGAGCGGGTGCTCGCCATGCCCGACCCTGAGCCGGCGACGATGTTCGACCACGTCTACCCCCACGGGTCCCCCGAGCTCGACGAGCAGCGGGCGCAGTTCACCAGCTACCTGGAGTCGTTCGAGGGGAGCGCCCACTGATGGCCACGGAGACGCTCAGCCTCGGCAAGGCCCTCAACACCGGTCTGCGTAGGGCCCTGGAGAACGACCCGAAGGTCGTCATCATGGGCGAGGACGTCGGCAAGCTCGGCGGCGTCTTCCGGATCACCGACGGCCTCCAGAAGGACTTCGGCGACCAGCGGGTGATCGACACCCCGCTCGCCGAGTCCGGCATCATCGGCACCGCGGTCGGCCTGGCCATCCGCGGCTTCCGGCCGGTCTGCGAGATCCAGTTCGACGGTTTCGTCTACCCCGCGTACGACCAGATCGTGTCGCAGGTGGCGAAGATGCACTACCGCTCGCAGGGCAAGGTCCGGATCCCGATGGTCATCCGGATCCCCTTCGGGGGCGGCATCGGCGCGGTCGAGCACCACTCGGAGTCGCCGGAGGCGTACTTCGCCCACACCGCCGGGCTGAAGGTGGTGTCCTGCGCCAACCCGCAGGACGCCTACTCGATGATCCAGCAGGCGATCGCCTCGGACGACCCGATCGTCTTCCTGGAGCCGAAGCGGCGCTACTGGGAGAAGGGCCCCGTCGAGCTGGACGCCCCGCTGACCGAGGCGTACCCGCTGCACTCGTCCCGGGTCGTCCGGCCCGGCACGGACGCCACGGTGCTGGCGTACGGGCCGATGGTGCGGACCTGCCTGGACGCGGCGACCGCCGCCGCCGAGGACGGCCGGGAGCTGGAGGTCATCGACCTGCGCTCGATCTCCCCGCTGGACCTGACCGCCGCGTACGAGTCGGTGAGGCGCACCGGCCGCTGCGTGGTCGTGCACGAGGCCCCCGGCAACCTGGGCCTGGGCTCGGAGATCGCGGCCCGGATCACCGAGGAGTGCTTCTACTCCCTGGAGTCCCCGGTGCTGCGGGTCACCGGCTTCGACACCCCCTACCCGGCGGCCCGGGTGGAGGAGGAGTACCTGCCCGACCTCGACCGGGTGCTCGACGCCGTCGACCGCACCTTCGGCTGGTGAGCGGCATGTCGCGGATCAAGGAGTTCAACCTGCCCGACCTGGGCGAGGGCCTGACGGAGGGTGAGATCCTCGCCTGGCTGGTCAAGGCCGGCGACGTCATCGAGCTGAACCAGCCGATCGTCGAGGTGGAGACGGCCAAGGCGGCCGTCGAGATCCCGGCGAAGTGGGCCGGCCAGGTCCATGCGATCTTCCACCCGGAGGGGAGCACGGTCGAGGTCGGTACGCCGATCATCGCGATCGACACCGACCCGGGCGCCGGTCCGATCGAGGCGTCGACGACCGGTGCACCGACCTCCGCCCTGCCCAGCCCGTCGGCGGCGTCGCTCGCCGCGGTCGAGGTGGCGCCGACCGAGGGCGCAGTCGAGCCCGGCCTGATCGGCGGTCCCGCCCCGGGTGGGCGTACCGCCGTGCTGGTCGGCTACGGCCCGCGGACCACGGCGGCGAAGCGGCGCCCGCGCAAGGGCGAGACCCCGGTGCCGGCCCAGGCGGCGGCCCCGGCCCCGCCCGTCACACCGGCCGCGCCGGTCGTGCCGGCGTCGCCCGCGCCGTCGAACGGTCACGGTCCGGCCGGTGGGCCGGTGCTGGCCAAGCCGCCGGTACGCAAGCTCGCCAAGGATCTCGGCGTCGACCTGTCCACGCTGACCGGGTCGGGCCCGCTGGGCTCGATCACCCGGGAGGACGTACACCGGGCGACGAGCGGGGCCACGGCGGCGGCCGAGCCGCTCGCGGTGTCGGTCACGGCGGCCGCGAGTTTCGGCGCGGACCGCGAGCAGCGCATCCCCGTCAAGGGGGTACGCAAGCTCACCGCCGAGAACATGTCCCGCTCGGCGTTCACCGCGCCGCACGTCACGGAGTTCCTCACCGTCGACGTGACCCGGGCGATGAAGGCCCTGGACCGGCTCCGCGACCGGCGGGAGTGGCGCGACGTGCGGGTGTCGCCGCTGCTGCTGGTGGCCAAGGCGGTGCTGCTGGCGGTCAGGCGCCACCCGATGGTCAACTCGACCTGGGCCGGCGACGAGATCGTGGTCAAGGACTACGTCAACCTGGGCATCGCGGCGGCCACCGAGCGCGGGCTGATCGTGCCGAACATCAAGGACGCCGGCCGGCTCTCGCTGCGCGAGCTGGCGGACGCGATGACCGGACTGGTGCAGACGGCCAAGGCCGGGAAGACCTCGCCGGCCGACATGTCCGGCGGCACGCTGACGATCACCAACGTCGGCGTGTTCGGGGTGGACACCGGTACGCCGATCCTGCCCCCGGGCGAGTCGGCGATCCTGGCCTTCGGCGCGGTCCGCGAGATGCCCTGGGTGCACAAGGGCAAGGTCCGGCCACGTCAGGTCACCACGCTGGGCCTCTCCTTCGACCACCGGATCATCGACGGTGAGCTCGGCTCGAAGTTCCTGCGCGACATCGGGGACTTCCTGGCCGATCCGGAGGCGGCGCTGCTCGCCTGGACCTGACGGGTCTCGACGCCAGCTACGGCCGGTGTGCACGGGTTTACGCCCGGCACGCCGGCCGTCTCCGTTGGACCACGAAAACGTCGGCAGCAAAGCCCTCACACCTTCGATTATTCGGCTCGTGTCCCAGCTCACCTAATAATCGATGGAAGTTGGAGCCGTCTTGGGGTTCAATAGAGACATCAAGGGGCTGACAACCGAATAGCCAGGAGGAGAACCCGTGAGCAGCATGATCGAGCGAATCCGTAACCGCCGCGACGCCAACCGCCGCGCCCGTGCCATCGAGCACGCGCTGCGCTCCGCCAACTCGCCCGCGGTCCGCGAAGAGCTCCTCGCCATCGCCCAGCGTCACATGAGCTGACGCCCACACTCTTTCTCACCTCCTCCAGATCGATGACCCGCCCGGTCCGCCCGGGCGGGTCATCGGCGTTTCACACCGGTTGGCACCGGGATTCCACCTCGCCCCAGCGCCCGGTACGGTGGGCTTCGGTCGTTCGCCCGCCGACCGGGAGCAGTCGAGCCGATAGAAGCCGCTCGACACCGTCCGGCCACGCGGAGTGACGGCCGTGCTCCCCGGGCGCCTCCGGGCGGTCACCGGATACGGTGCGGGGAGCCGGCACGGCCGGTACACCGGCGACGCCGGCCACCCTGCTGACGGACCGAATCGGCAGCGGCGGCCGACAGGTGATGGAGGAGGCGCACGCATGACGTCCGAGGGCACGCACCCCCCCGGCCAGCAGCCGGACGAGGTGTCGCCGGGCGCCGGCGGACCGGCGCCGTACGGCGACCGCCCGGCACAGCAGGACAACGGATACGGCGCCGGCGCCCCCGACCTGGGCTGGGCACCCCCGCCCCCGTCGGGACGGCCGAGCCCGCCCGCCTGGGGCGCGCCGGCCGAGCAGCCGTCGGCCCCCGCGTGGGCCGCCCAGGCGCCACAGCAGACCGACGCGGCCCAGCCCGGCCAGTGGGGACCGGCCGGCGGGTCGCCGCAGCCGGCGTGGCCCGGCGCGCAGGAGCAGGCCAGCCCCGCCTGGGCCGCCCCGCAGCCGCCGCACGCCGGCGCGGACCAGCCCGCGTGGGCGCAGGGCGAGCAGGCCTCCCCGGCCTGGGCACAGCCCGAACCCGCCGCCCGTGGCGCCGCCCGCGTCCCACAGGCCACCCCCGCCCCGCAACCCTGGCCCGCCCAGGACGACCCCGCCCGCTCCGGCGGCTGGAACACCGAGCCCGCACAGGACCCCGCCAGCGGCTGGACCCCCGAACAACAACATGACGACCCCAACCGCTCCGGCGGCTGGGCCGGCGACAGCCAACAGCCCGGCGAGCAGGCCCGCCCCGGTGGCTGGGCCGACGGCGCCGCCCCGGATGACCGGCCCCCGCAGAACGGCTGGTCGGCACCGCAGGACGACCCCAACCGCTCCGGCGGCTGGGCCGGCGGTGGTCAGCAACAGGACGACCCGAACCGCTCCGGTGGTTGGGCCCCCGAACAGCAGCAGGGCGAGCAGCCCGCGTGGGCGCAGGGCGAGCAGGCCTCCCCGGCCTGGGCACAGCCCGAACCCGCCGCCCGTGGCGCCGCCCGCGTTCCACAGGCCACCCCCGCCCCGCAACCCTGGCCCGCCCAGGACGACCCCGCCCGCTCCGGCGGCTGGAACACCGAGCCCGCACAGGACCCCGCCAGCGGCTGGACCCCCGAACAACAACATGACGACCCCAACCGCTCCGGCGGCTGGGCCGGCAACAGCCAACAGCCCGGCGAGCAGGCTGCCTGGGACGCCGCACAGCCCACCTCCACCCCGCCCGGCCGGGCTTCCGTCCCGGTGCCCGGCGACGGCGGGCCGACGCCGTGGGGTCCCGCGCCGGAGAGCCCGCCCCAGTGGGCCGGCAACGCCGTTGAGCGTCCCGCCGTACCGGACGTCGAGCCCTGGGCGGCCGACGAGGTGTGGGGCCGCGCCGAAGCGGGCGAGTCCGCCCCGGGCCGGGCCGGCAACGGCTGGGAGCCGGAGCGGGCCGAGGAACCGCCGGCCTACCAGCCCGCACCGGGGCCCGGCATCTCGCCGGCCAACGCGGTGCCGCTGCCGCCGCAGGAGCAGCGGGTGCCCGGCGCCAGCCTGGCCGCCGCCCCGCCGGTCGACTACGCACCGCCGGCCCAGTTCGCCCCCGAGCAGCCCGGCCGGGATGGCGGCCTGCCGGCGTACGAGCAGGAGCAGCCGAGCTGGGCACAGCCCGGCTCCCGGCACGACGAGCCGCAGTCCCCCGCCGGTCCGGTCGTTCCCGCCCCGCGTACCTCGCCCGAGGCGGGCGTACCGTCGCCGGAGGGTGCCGAATCCGCCGCCGGCGGTGTCTCGGCGAGCGCCTCGGTGCCGCTGGCCAGCCGGGTGACGCCCCCGACCGACCAGGCCCTGCGATCGGGCGGGACGCCCGCCCCACAGCCCCGGGTGTACGGCCGGCCGGCCCGCCCCGAGCCCGCGGACGAGCCGGAGCAGGACGACCTGAGCGGGCACCGGCCGGACCACGCGCCGGCGCCCCGGTTCGACCAGGCATCGGCCCCGCACTTCGACCAGGGCCAGGACTCCCGCTTCGACCAGGGCCCCGACAGCCGATTCGGCCAGGGGCAGGACTCCCGGTTCGACCAGGGCCCGGACCCTCGGTTCGGTCAGGACTCTCGCTTCGACCAGGGCCCGGACAGCCGGTTCGACCAGGGCCCCGAGGCCCGGTTCGACCAGGGTCCGGAGGCCCGGTTCGACCAGGGTCCGGAGGCTCGCTTCGACGACCGGGACCGGGCACCGGGCGGGACGGCCGTCTTCGGCGCTGCCTCCCCGGTGGCACCCGCCTCGCCGGCCGCGCCCCCGGCCTTCCCGCCGGGCGTGCCGTCCTTCGTCAACGCGCCGGCCAGCGACCGGCCCGTGAACGGGGTCCGGCCGCACAGCGACGCGGACCGACCCGCTGACCCCTTCAGCACGCCGGCAGCCGGCTACGGGCCTGCCCCGACCGAGCCCACGCCGGGTGGCGCGTTCCCGCCGGCCTTCCCGCCGCCGCAGCAGTCCGGCCCGTCGTGGGACCAGGGCGGCTCGGAGCAGGACCAGAACCGGTTCGACTCGTTCAAGCCGATCGCCGAGCCGAAGACCGAGGCACCCACCCCCAAGATCCGTAACGGCCGGGTGCTCGCCGCGGTGCTCGTTGCGGCGGTGCTCATCCTGGCCGTACCGCTGGGCCTGCTCATGCTGCTCGGCAAGGTCGGCGGCGACGACCCCGCCCCGGCGTTCGACCCGGCGGTCGGCAGCTGCGTCAAGCAGTCCGGCGAGGGCGCGACGGCGACGGAGTGCGGCGAGGCGGGCGCCTTCACCGTGGTCTCCAAGGTCGATGCGAAGGACAAGTGCGCCGACCCGACCCAGCCGCACGTGGTGCTCCAGGGCAGCGGGGCCAACCGGGTGCTCTGCCTCAAGCCGGCAGGCCAGTAACGCAGAGCGCGCAGGCGGGGCCACGGTCATCCGTGGCCCCGCCTGCGCTCGCACTGCCAAGGATCAGTATGGAAGCGGACTGGTCAGAGGACCGCCCCAACCCGTCCCGGTGGAGAGGTAGAAGGTGGTTTGCTCCTCAAGGGCCGCATGGTCGGCTCGCCCGTCTCCATTGAGGTCCGCCCACCCGTTCGCGCCCTCATAGCTGTAGTTTTTGGACGGGTGCGAATAAGTGGCGCCGAAGGCGTTGCCGTTCGACACCGTGCAGACGCCGAGACCCCCGTTGATCCGGCAGAAGTCGAGGCGGCCGTCACCGTTGAAGTCGGCCCATCCCCGGGTGACCTGGTACCCGACATCCAGGGCACCCGAATTGATGGTCGGCCCGAAGTTGTTGCCCGTCGAGAGCGTGCACTGGACCGACATGGAAATGTTGCCGACAACCCGGCAGTAGTCGACGCGCCCGTCACCGTTGAAGTCGACCCAGTCGCGACTGTCGTCCCACCCGCCGTCCAGATTGACGGACGTGAAGGTGGCGCCGAAACCGGTGCCCGTGGAAACCGTGCACTGAAGTTTGCTGGAATCGACGACGCGGCAGTAATCGGCACGCCCGTCACCGTTGACGTCCGCCCAGTCCCGACCGGCGTCCCAGCCCGCGTCGAGGTTGCCCGAGGTGTAGGTGGCGCCGAAACCGGTGCCCGTGGAGACGGTGCACTGGACCTTCTGGCTCCAGGTGCCGATCACCCGGCAGAAGTCGGCACGCCCGTCCGCGTTGAAGTCGACCCACGCCTGACCTGCGGTCCAGCCTGGGTCGAGTCCGCCCGAGGTGTGCGTCGACCCGAAAGACGCGCCGTTCGACAGGGTGCAGGACAGAGACTTGCTTCCGGACCCGACCACACGGCAGTAGTCGACACGACCATCGCCGTTGAAGTCGACCCAGGCCCGCCCCTCCTTGTAACCATGGTCCTGGTTGGACCCGATGATCTTCTGGCCGAGGCCGGCGCCCGTGGAGAGCACACACTTCAGGCCATTACCCCAGATGGTGCAGTAATCGGTTTTCCCGTCGGCGTTGAAGTCGACCCAGGCTAGGCCGTATTGAACGTTGGTAGCTGGCGACTTGGCGTGCACGACGGCAGGCGGTGTAACGGCAATGGAGCCGAACAGGAGCGCGGCGGCAAACAGCACGCGAGCCCCCCATCTTCTGAGGTTTCGGCCGTACGGCATTGTGGACAACCCACTTTCTGATGACTGTGAAGGCTCCGGCGACAAATGCTTCTTTCGCCAGTCAGCGGAATTAGTACGCTCGGGCTGGCGTCGTCACTGATGATGTCCCGGCACCTTGACCGCACGCCTGAGTAGCGAATACTCAGCCAAGCGTGCCCCAGATCACAGATTGTGTGCTGGTCTGGACATATGGATGAATGGGGCGCTCTGCGGTGACCGACGGTCGGAGGGCGGGCGGCGAACGGTCGGGACCCGCACCCGGCTGGGGCAGACCCGGCCGACCGGACGTGCCGGCATCGAGGCCCAGCGCTCGATCTATGCGTCGTGCCAGCCGGATATCCTGACAGGCCGTTTCGTCACCGCGGTGCCGCGAACACCCGCCCAACAGGAGTTCCCGTGCCCGACGCGATGATCAGGTCGACCGCCCAGATCGGACGACGGTGGCCACTGGTGGGCCGCGACCCCGACGTAGACCGGACGGTCGAGCGACTGCTGGCACCCGAGGGGGGCGCTGTGCTGGTCACCGGCCCCCCAGGGGTTGGCAAGAGCCGGGTCCTGGAGGCGGTCCTGCACCGCTGCGTGGCCAAGGGTCACCACGTACTGCGGGCCAACGGCCCCGTACCGGGCCACGATGCCCCGCCCGATGCGGTCCATCACCTGGCCCCGCAGGTGGAGCCGCTCGGCACCGCGCCCGCAGGAGCCCTGCACCGGATCGTCGCGAGGCTTCCCCCATCGACCGGGCAGCACCTGGCCGTTCTCGCCATCGACAACGTGAGCAGCCTGGACGAGGCTGCCGCGCGACTGGTGGGAAAGCTGGCAGCGGAGAACACGGTGCGGGTGCTGCTCACGGCGGATGAGACGGCGATCGGCGCGGGTCCGATCGATGTGCTGCGTCAGACCATACGGCTCGACCGGGTGGACCTCACACCACTGGATTGGCAACACACCAGGCAACTGACCGCAGCCGTATTCGGCACCGACGTCGACGGTCTCACCGCAGACGAATTGTGGCAGCTCACCGGAGGCAATCCGCTCGTCCTCCGCGAGGTGCTGCGCAACGCGGTGGAGAACGACGCGCTGACCCTCCACAATCACGTGGTGGGTTGGCGGCAGGGTACGGCCCTCCGGCCCTGGGCCAGTGACGCGTTGACCAGGCCGTTGGAGTCGCTGTCGGCGGAGGAGACCGCAGCACTGCGGTACGTCACCTACGGCGACGGGGCCCCGATCGACATGATCGAACGCCTGGCCCCGGTGTCGGTCATCGAACGCCTGGAGGAGCTCGGCCTCGTCCGGATCGACCAGTCCAGCCCGTCCGCACCGGTCACCGCGGCCCACCCGCTCACCGCTCGTGCCGTCCGTACCCGGACCGGCCCGTTACGAGCCCGGCGCATACACGGCGAGTTGGTCGCGGCGCTGGTGGCGACCGGGTCCGACGACCGGGTCCGCGAGGTCCGGTGGCGACTCGCCGCCCAGTTCGAGGTCTCCGATGACGAGGTGCTGCGAGCCTCCGCGCAGGCGCTGCTCGGCCACGACGCGGCCACCGCGGAGCACCTCGCGCGACAGGTGCACAGCCCCGCAGCCGCCTGGCACCTCGGCCGCGCACTGCTCGCCCGGGGCGATCATCCCTCGGCGGAGCGCTGGTTGGCCGAGGCGTACCGGCACCTGGCGGACCCGGCGTCACGCGCGAACGCGGCCGCCCTGCGCGCCGTCAACCGGTGTTGGGGGATCGACGGGCCGCACAGCGCGCTCCAGGTGGTCGCCGAGGCGCGGGCCGCGCTACCCACCGACGTCCACGACGACCTGCTGGCGGTCGAGGCGTTCGTCCTGGCCTTCGCCGGCTCGGCCGCCGAGGCGGCCGACGCGGCGGACCGGCTTCCGCACCCGCCGCACGATCCGCTCCTGGCGAGTGTGCTCCCCCCGCTCCGCCCGCAACTCCTGCTGCTGAGCGGAAGACCCGAACGGGCCGTCGCGGAACTCCCCACAAACCTGAGCGGAGAGCCCTCGATCTGGCCGGCGATGCGCGCGCTCCTCCAGGCCATCCACGTGCAGGCCCTCGTCATGGCCGGCGAGGTCCGCCAGGCGGCTGACCTGGTGGAGCACTACTACCGGGACGCCGTGGGGCACGGCACGGCGGACGGGGTGGCCACCATCGCCCTGGTGGGCGGGATCTGCGCCTACTACCAGGGGCACGCCGGGCAGGCGGCGCGGTGGCTGCGCGAGGCGCGTGCCCTCACCGCCGAGCAGCCCGGCTTCAGGTTCCGGGAAACCCTGCTGGCGATCGGCATCGGTGTCGAGGCGCAACTCGGGCAGGCCGAGAACGCCCAGGAACTGCTTTCCCGGCTCCGTCGGGGCGGGGTGGGACGCACCGCTGTCGACTACGGGGCCTTCGGCGAGGTGTGGGCGCTGGTCATCTCGGGCAACCGAAGCGGAGCCGCCACCCTCCTGCGCCGCCTGACCGCCGAGGCGGCCAGGGCCGGCAACCTGCTGATGGCCATGGAGTTCCTGCACGTGGAGGTGCGGCTCGCCCCGTCCGCTGCGGTCGCCGGCCGGTTCCGCGAACTCGCCGCCAGGACGGATGGCAGGCTCTTCGCTCTCTTCGCCGAACACGCGGCGGCGTTGGCCCGCCGGGACGCGCGCGTGCTGAACCGGGTCAGCGCCACGTTCGAGGAGCTGGGATACCGCGGTTTCGCACTGGAAGCTGCGGCCAACGGGGCGATGTTCGGTGGCGGCCGGGTCACGAACGCACTGGCCAGACGGACCCAACGGTTACTCGGCGAGCATCAGGGCACCTGGCCGGAGTGGCTGCCCGAACCGAAGACGGCTCCGGCTCTGACCGACCGGGAACGGCAGGTCAGCGAACTCGCCGCGACCGGAATGGACACCCCCGCGATCGCCAGGGCGCTGACCATCTCGGCGCGCACCGCCGAGAACCACCTCCATCGCGCCTACCAGAAGCTCGGCATCCATCGCCGTCACGAACTCGCCAGGGCGCTCGCCGAGGACGGATTCGTCCTGCCGGCGATCGCCCGCCAGGTCGTGTGACCGCCCCGGTCGTACGTACGAAAGCGCCCGCCCGTTCACCAAAGGTCGTCCAGGTCACGGCGTCCGGCTCGGCCCAGCCCGACATGGCAGGCTGACAGACATGGGAACGACACCGCGCGTACGAGCGCCGGAGCTACGGGGCCGGCAGTGGCTGAACACCGGCGGGCGAGAGCTGAAGCTGTCCGATCTGCGCGGAAAGATCGTGATTGCGGATTTCTGGACCTTCTGCTGTATCAACTGCCTGCACGTGCTCGACGAACTGCGCCCGCTGGAGGAGAAGTACGCCGACGTGCTCGTCGTGATCGGCGTGCACTCGCCCAAGTTCGAACACGAGAAGGACCCGGCCGCGCTCGCCGCCGCCGTGGAACGGTACGGCGTGCACCACCCGGTGCTCGACGACCCGGAGCTGGACATGTGGCAGCAGTACGCGGCCCGCGCCTGGCCCACCCTCTCGGTGATCGACCCCGAGGGCTACGTGGTGGCGACGATGGCCGGCGAGGGTCACGCCGAAGGGCTGGCCCGCCTGATCGACGATCTGATCGCCACGCACGAGGCGAAGGGCACCCTGCACCGGGGCGACGGCCCGTACGTCCCGCCGGCCGAGCCGGAGACCACGCTGCGCTTCCCCGGCAAGGCGGTGCTGCTGGACAGCGGCAACCTGCTGGTGTCGGACTCGGCCCGGCACTCGCTGGCCGAGTTGGCCCCCGACGGCGAGACGCTGGTCCGCCGGATCGGCTCGGGCACGCGGGGCCGTACCGACGGTCCCGCCGGGGCGGCCACCTTCTCGGAGCCGCAGGGGCTGTGCCTGCTGCCGGCGCACACCGCCGAGGTGGCCGGTTACGACCTCGTGGTCGCCGACACGGTCAACCACCTGCTGCGCGGCGTACGGCTGGCGAGCGGCGAGGTGGTGACGGTCGCCGGCACCGGCCGGCAGTGGCGTTCCACGGTCGACGACCACTCGCACGACGCGCTCTCAGTCGACCTCTCCTCCCCCTGGGACCTGGCCTGGTACGACGACAAGGTCGTCATCGCGATGGCCGGCATCCACCAGTTGTGGTGGTTCGACCCGGTGAAGCGCACCGCCGGCATGTACGCGGGCACCACCGTCGAGGCCCTGCGGGACGGCCCGCTGGCCGAGGCGTGGATGGCGCAGCCGTCCGGCCTCTCCGTCTCCGCCGACGGCGCACGGCTCTGGGTGGCCGACAGCGAGACCAGCGCGATCCGGTACGTCGAGAACGACGTCATGGGCACCGCCGTCGGTCAGGGGCTCTTCGACTTCGGCCACGTCGACGGGCCGGCGTCCTCGGCGCTGCTCCAGCACCCGCTGGGGGTGTGCGCGCTGCCGGACGGCTCGGTGCTGATCGCCGACACGTACAACGGGGCGGTCCGCCGCTTCGACCCGGAGAACGACCGGGTCTCGACGGTCGCCGAGGGGCTCGCCGAGCCGAGCGACCTGGTGCTCACCCCGGCCGGGGAGGTGCTGGTGGTGGAGTCCGCCGCGCACCGGCTGACCCGGCTGGCACCGGGGGCGCTCTCGGCGGCCGGCGCCAGCACCGTCGACGGCCCCCGGCACCGCACCGAGCGCAGGCCCACCGACGTGGCGGCCGGCGAGGTGACCCTGGATGTCATCTTCACGCCCGCGCCGGGGCAGAAGCTGGACGAGACGTACGGCCCGTCGACGCGGCTGGTGGTGTCCGCGTCCCCGCCGGAGCTGCTGCTGGAGGGCGCCGGCACCGGCACGGAGCTGTCCCGCCGTCTGGTGGTGAACGGCGACGTGGCCGGGGGCGTGCTCCAGGTGACCGCCCAGGCGGCGACCTGCGACGCGGACGTCGAACACGCGGCCTGCCACCTGACCCGGCAGGACTGGGGCGTACCGGTCCGGGTGGCCGACGGCGCCGCCGCCCGCCTCCCACTGGTGCTCCGCGGCCTGGACGACGCCTGACGTCACGCGAACGGAGCGAGCGTCACCCCCGCGTCGATGAGCGCGGCGCGGACCAGCTCGGCGCAGCGGACCGCGCCCGGGGTGTCGCCGTGCAGGCAGATCGACTCGACCGGGCACGGGATGACGCTGCCGTCGACCGCGACCACGGTCCGCTCGGTGGCCATCCGGACGGCCCGGGCGGCCACCTGCTCCGGGTCGGTCACCAGTGCCCCGGGGGCGGTGCGCGGCACCAGCGAGCCGTTGGGCAGGTAACCCCGGTCGGCGAAGCCCTCGGCGACCACCCGCAGACCGGCGCCGGCGGCGAGCTGGGCGAGGACCGAGCCGGGCAGGCAGAGCAGCGGCAGTTGGTCGTCGTAGTCGCCGACGGCCGCGACCAGCGCCGCCGCCTGGGCCTCGTCGCAGGCGGCGGCGTGGTAGAGCGCCCCGTGCGGCTTGAGGTAACGGACCCGGGTGCGGAAGATCCGGCAGAACGCCTCCAGGGCGCCGAGTTGGTACGTGACCTCGTCGCGCAGTTCCGCGAAGGCGTACGCGATGTGCCGCCGGCCGAAGCCGGCGAGGTCCCGGTAGCCGACCTGCGCGCCGACGGCGACCCCACGTTCGGCGGCGCCCTCGCACACCTGGCGCATGGTGGACGCGTCGCCGGCGTGGAAGCCGCAGGCGACGTTGGCGGAGGTGATCAGGTCCAGCAGCGCGGCGTCGTCGCCGAGCCGCCAGATGCCGAATCCCTCGCCGAGGTCAGCGTTGAGGTCCATGGAACCTGACCGTAGTCCCTGGGCGGGCCTGCGCGAGCGGGGTCACGTCGTCCACCACCCCGACGACGGGGTAGCCACCCGTGGTCGGATGGTCGGCGAGGAAGACCAGCGGTTGGCCGTCCGCCGGGACCTGCACCGCGCCGAGCACGATGCCCTCGCTGGGCAGTTCCCCGGCCACCGCGCGGGGCAGCGCCGCGCCGGTGAGTCGCGCGCCGACCCGGTTGCTCACCGGACTCACCGTGTACGCACCGCCGAACAGCCGGTCCAGCGCGTCCGCGGTGAACCAGTCGTCGCGGGGACCGAGCCGCAGTGCCAGCCGCAGCTCGGTCGGGGTGGACGCCGGCACGGTGACGTCCACCGGGGCGGGCGCTCCGGCCGGTGTGCCCAGGGGCAGCCGGTCGCCGTCGCGCAGCGGCGGCGGGCCGAGCCCGGAGAGGGTGTCGGTGGCCCGGCTGCCGAGCACCGGCTCGACGGCGATCCCGCCGCCGACCGCGAGCCAGTTACGCAGCCCGTCGGGGGGCGCTCCGATCCGCAGCACGGCGCCGGCCGGCACCGACAGCGGCCGACCCACGTCACCGGGGCGGTCGCCGACCCGCACGGCGGCTCCGACCCCGGTCACCGCGACCGCCGTCGCACGCGGGAACCGCAGCTCGCAGCCCGTCATCGTGATCTCCAGGCCGGCGGCGGGCTCCGGGTTGCCGACGAGCCGGTTGGCCAGCCGCAGCGCCACCGGGTCGAGTGCGCCCGACCGGGGTACGCCGAGGTGTGCCCACCCTGGTCGGCCCAGGTCCTGGACGGTGGTCAGCGCCCCGGCGCGGAGCACTTCGACGGTCCGAATCACGCGGCCACCAGGCGTACCGGGGTGCCCGGGGTGAGCCGGGCCGGCGGGTCGGCGTGCACGTCGAAGAGAGCCAGGTCGGTGCGCCCGACCAGGAGCCAGCCGCCGGGCGAGGCCGCCGGATAGATCCCGGCGTACGGCCCGGCCAGGGCGATCGAACCGGCCGGCACCCGGGGGCGGGGGGTGGGCAGCCGGGGCACCGCCAGTTCGGCGGGAAGCCCGGTGAGGTAGGCGAATCCCGGGGCGAAGCCGCAGAACGCCACCCGGAAGCGGGTACGCCCCAACCGCTCGATCACCGCCGGCACGTCCACGCCCCAGTGCTCGGCGACGACGGGCAGGTCCGCACCGTCGTACGTCACCGGTACCTCGACCAGGCCGGCGGCGGCTGCGGGGTCGATGGTTGCGGCCCTCCCGCCGGTCTCCGTGGAGGCGGCCGTTCCGGCTTTCCAGGCGGCGATGCGCGCGGCCGTCGCCGCCGGGTCGGGCACGCCGTCGAGCAGGACGGTGGTGGCCGCCGGCACGATCTCGACGACGGTCAACTGTCCGCGTTCGCGCCGCCGCCACAGCTCCGCCCGCCATGCCTCCACCTGGTCGGCGTCGGCACAGTCGAGCAGCAGGGCGTTGGTCCCGACGGGTCGGATCCGCATCCCGCCATACTCCCTGACCGGCGTACGGCACCAGGGTCGGTCGACCGTCGTCCCACGTGACCGGACGCACTACCCGAAGGTAACCTACGGTGCCGTAACCTAAGGGACGTGACGACCCCCGCACCGCTTCGACTCAAGCCGGTCGACATCGGTAAGCCCCGGATGCGCGGCTGGCTGCACACGTACGCGTTCTTCGTCGCCGGAGTCTGCGGCATCGTGCTCAGCTCGATCGCCGCCACCCGACCCGGCTGGGCCCCGCTGGTCAGCTGCGTCATCTACAGCCTGACGGTGTCCGGGCTGTTCGGCACGAGCGCGCTCTACCACCGGCGGGTGTGGTCCGAGCGCGGCTACCAGATCATGCGCCGCATGGACCATTCGATGATCTTCTTGTTCATCGCCGGCACGTACACGCCGTTCTGCGTACTGCTGCTGGAACCCCGGCCGGCCGCGATCATGCTGGCGTTGGTCTGGGGCGGCGCGGTCGGCGGCGTGGCCGTCAAGTTGGTCTGGCCGCACGCCCCGCGCTGGGTCTCCGCGCCGCTCTACCTGGCGCTCGGCTGGGTATCGGTCGCGATGCTGCCCGACATCCTGCACCAGGGTGGCGTCACCGCCCTGGTGCTGCTCATCGTGGGCGGCGCGATCTACAGCGTCGGCGCGGTCTTCTACGCGCTCCGCCGGCCCAACCCCTGGCCCACCGTCTTCGGCCACCACGAGTTCTTCCACGCCTGCACCCTCGTGGCCGCGCTCTGCCACCACATCGCCATCTACTTCGCCCTCTTCGCCTGACGGACACGCGCCGGGGGCCCGCCGTGGCGGAGCCCCCGGAAGAGAAGATGTCGGGACGTCAGACGGTGCGGCGTGGCCGACGCACCTCGCGGTACTCCTCCACGACCTGGTCCCCCTGCACCGGCACGACCTGCTCGGAGACCACCCGGTCCCCGCGCACCGGAGCGACCACGGCCCGGCGGCGCGAGTTCCAGAAGTGCAGGGTGAGCAGCAGGCCGGCCACGCCGGCGAGCATCAGCACCCAGCCGACGACGGCCAGGTTGAGCCAGCCCAGATCCGCCTCCACGGCGAACGCGAAGATCGCCCCCAACGCGATCAGGAAAATACTGCCACCAAAGCCCATCTCGTCGCCTCCTCGGCTGTCCCCTGGCGTTTCCTTCCGCCGCGGCCATCGGTGAGGGTGCGGCATCCATCGACTTACCCAGGCACTCTGATCGCCAATCGGGCAAGCTGGGGACATGATGGACGCGCACCCCCACGGGCGGACACTGGTGCTGCTCCGGCACGCCAGGGCCGAGGCACCCGGGGAGACACCGGACGTACGCCGTCCCCTGGCCACCCGGGGCCACGCCGACGCGGCTGCGGCCGGCGTGTGGCTGGCCAAGCACGACCTGCTGCCGGACGTGATCATCTGCTCGACAGCCCGGCGTACCCGGGAAACCTGGCACAGCGTGGCGATGGGCATGACCGGTTCGCCGCCGGAGGGCGGTTCGGCGGGTCCCGCCCCCGTCGTGCGCTACGAGGCGGACGCGTACGAGGCGCGCCCGGAGGACCTGCTGACGCTGGTCCGGCACGTGGATCCGGGCGTCCGCACGGTGCTGCTGATCGCGCACAACCCAGGCATCTCACTGCTCTCGGCGCTGCTCGACCCGGAACGGGCGGACCAGGACGGGATGCGCACCAGCGACGTGGTGGTGCACCGGCCCGACGTCGACTGGCCGGAACTCGGGCCGGGACAGGCACCGATCACCGACCGGCACACCGCACGAGGCTGAGCCACCCGCCGGTGTGCGGCGGGTGGCTCGCCCTCGGGGTGCCGCCCGCCGGTGCGCGGCGGATGGCTCAGGACGGTGGCGCCGTCGGCGGCGGCGGATCGGGCGGCGGTGGCATCATCGCGGTCGGATGCGAGAGCCGGTTCTCCTCGACGATCAGGGTCCGCGCCCGCTTGCGACGGTCCTGCCAGAACCAGAGCGTGGTGAGCAGGACGCCCAGCCCGGCCAGGATGAAGACCCAGCCGACCGCGCGCAGGTCGACCCACCAGACGTTGGCTCTGATGGCGAAGGTGAGGATCGCGCCGATCGCGATCAGGAAGATTCCGCTACCAATGCCCATGTGCGCTGCACTCCCCCGTGCGGTGGCTCTGGGCGTTCTCTGACGTGGCCCCGCGCTCCGACGTGGCCCCGCGACGGTTACCCGTCACGCCGCGCGGTTACCCGGATGACGACCCCGAATAGCCGGCTGCGGCCACTCGGGCCGCCCCGCCGAATCCTTCCCACCCAGCCGAGCGACGCGACGTCGCCCGCAACTGCGCACAGTGACCGCCCCCGAGAGGCTGGCCGGTAACTCCCCGTAGGCGCCATGCCAGGCATCATCACGCCCACAAACAGGACACGAATCCCTCAGATCGGTCGAATCAGCACACCCCTGCTCCTCCGCCGCCTTACCTGCGCAGACGCTTTGCTCTGCAGCCATGGAAGCAACAGCTACCGAGAGTCGTTGGTGCATCGGTGGCTGCAGAGCAAAGGGCGGAGAGCGGAGGGCCGGCGGGAAGGGAGACCGCGACTCTGCGTGACCGGCGCGTGTCGAACGCTCCGGGGTGCCGCAGGCCCCCGGGCGTCGGCGGAGGCAGCGGCCTACGGCTGCGCGACGACCGATCCGACACGGCGGGCGGACGACGACGGCCGGCGGGCTGCTGCCCGCCGGCCGTCGTGCCGGATCACCACCGGTTCGTCGCCGGCTCCACCGCCGCGCCGTGGCGCGCTACGGCGTACCTCAGAAGGCCTCCTCCGGGAGGTCCATGATGTCCAGGTCGGTGCCCTCGATGATCCGCCGGTCGGCGCCGATGCGGGGCAGCACCTCGCGGGCGAAGAACCGGGCAGCGGCCACCTTGCCGGTGTAGAACGCCTTGTCCCCGGTGGAGACCTCGCCCGCCAGGGCCTTCAGAGCCACGTCGGCCTGCTTCTGGAGCAGCCAACCGACGACCAGGTCGCCGATCGCCAGCAGGAAGCGGCGGCTGGCCAGGCCGACCTTGTAGAGCGCCCGGGTGTCGCCGGCCTGCGCCTCGCCCAGCCAGCCGGTCATCACGCCGAGCATGTTCTGGATCTCGGCGAGCGCCTTGCCCAGCGCCTGCCGCTCGTCCTTGAGCTGGCCGTTGCCGGCCTCGGTGGCGATGAACTCCTGGATCTCGGCGGCGACCGCCATCAGGGCCTTGCCGTTGTCCCGGACGATCTTCCGGAAGATAAGGTCGAGGCTCTGGATCGCGGTCGTGCCCTCGTACAGGGTGTCGATCTTCGCATCCCGGACGTACTGCTCCAGCGGGTAGTCCTGGAGGAAGCCGGAGCCGCCGAAGGTCTGCAGCGACTCGTGGCCGAGCAGCTCGTACGCCCGCTCCGAACCGACGCCCTTGACCAGCGGGAGGAGCAGGTCGTTGACCCGCTTGGCGAGCTTGGTCGCCTTCTCGTCGCCCGCCGCCTCGGCGATGGCGACCTTGTCCTGCCAGGTGGCGGTGTAGCAGACCAGGGCGCGCAGGCCCTCGGCGTACGACTTCTGGAGCATCAGCGAGCGACGCACGTCCGGGTGGCGGGTGATCGTGACGCGCGGCGCGGTCTTGTCCGCCATCTGGGTCAGGTCGGCGCCCTGCACCCGGCTCTTGGCGTACTCCAGGGCGTTCAGGTAGCCGGTCGAGAGGGTGGCGATGGCCTTGGTGCCGACCATCATCCGGGCGCTCTCGATGATCATGAACATCTGCCGGATGCCCTCGTGCTTCTCGCCCAGCAGCCAGCCCTTGGCCGGTACGCCGTGCTCGCCGAAGGTCACCTCGCAGGTGTTGGAGACCTTCAGGCCCATCTTGTGCTCGACGTTGGTGGCGAAGGCGCCGTTGCGCTCGCCCAGCTCGCCGGTCTCCTCGTCGAAGTGGTACTTCGGCACCACGAAGAGCGACAGGCCCTTGGTGCCCGGGCCACCGGCACCCTCGACGCCGACCGGGCGGGCCAGCACGTAGTGGATGATGTTGTCGCTCAGGTCGTGCTCGGCGGACGTAATGAAGCGCTTCACGCCCTCGATGTGCCAGGAGCCGTCAGGCTGCGGGATGGCGCGGGCCCGGCCGGCGCCGACGTCCGAGCCGGCGTCCGGCTCGGTGAGCACCATCGTGGAGCCCCACTGCTTGTCGACGAAGAGCTTCGCCCACTTCTTCTGCCGCTCGTCGCCCTCGACGAGCAGCACGTGCGCGAAGGACGGGCCGGAGGAGTACATCCACACGGCGGCGTTGGCGCCGAGAATCAGCTCGGCGAGGGACCACACGAGCGCCCGGGGCGCGTTGCTGCCGTCCAGCTCCGCCGGGAGCTCCAGCCGCCAGAACTCGGAGTCCATGAACGCCTGGTACGACTTCTTGAACGACTCCGGCAGCGGCGCGGTGTGCGTGGCCGGGTCGAACACCGGCGGGTTGCGGTCGCTGTCCGTGTAGCTGGCGGCCAGATCCTCGCGGGCCAGGCGGTCGACCTCGGCGAGGATGTCGCGCGCGGTGTCGACGTCCAGGTCCGAGTACGGCTCCTGGCTGAACGCCTGGTCCGCCCCGAATACCTCGAAGAGGTTGAACTCGAGGTCCCGAAGGTTGCTCTTGTAGTGGGTCATGCTCGCTGGCCCCGCTTCCGGACAGGTGTTACCGATCAGTAACCCCGACTGTATTACCGATGGGTAGGCATCGACAACCCGATCTCGGAAGTGACAGCGATTACACACCTGCCGGCTCAGCTCTCGGCCGCGCCGACCTCCCAGCTCGGCACGGCCACCGTCGCGGGACCCCGCGAGCCCGTGTACTCCATCAGGACCAGGGCGATGTCGTCGTCGAGCCGGCCGTGCACCCACTCGACCAGGGCGGTCTCCAGCGAGGCGAGCCCGTCTCCGACCGTGCCGTGACCGAGCAGCCGCCAGGCCCGGTCGGCGGTCGGGAAGAACTCGCCGTCCCGGCGCGCCTCGCCGAGCCCGTCGGTGAAGAGCAGCAGCCGGTCTCCGGGCTCCAGCCGCTCCACCCGGGGACGGACCACCGGCATGAAGCCCAGCGGCGGGGCGGGGGCCGGCGGTTCGAGCGGGATGACGGCGCCCCGGCGCAGCAGCAGCGGCGGCGGATGACCGCAGTTGACGATGGTGAGCGTCCCGCCCCGTTCCTCGACGAGCGCGGCGGTGACGAAGTCCTCGTCACCCACGCTGCGGGCCACCGCCCGGTCCAGGTCGGTCACGATGGCCCGCAGGTCCGCCCGTTCGTACGCAACGTGCCGGTACGAGCCCAGCACGATGCTGGCGAGGCGGACCGCGTCCAGGCCCTTGCCCCGCACGTCGCCGATGATCATCCGCACCCCGTACGGCGTGTCGACCGCCTCGTACAGGTCACCGCCGATCTCGGCCGTGGCGGTGGACGATATGTAGCGGGCGGCCACCGAGAGCGTGCCGACCTGCGGCCCGAGCGGACGCAGCACGGCCTGCTGGGCGACCGAGGCCAGCCGGGACAGCTCGGCGATCCGCTCGGCCTGACGCTGTCGTACGGCTGCGGTGGCCACCGCGATCGCGGTGCCCAGCGCGATGCCCGCGACGGCGACCGCGGTGGGAAGCGTCGTGGCCTCCTCGCCGAGTGCGAAGCCGGCCCCGAGGGCCGTGGCGGCCACGCCCACGCCGAGCGTGATGCGCCACGACGCCAGTGCCGCCGTCAGGAACGGCGCGGCGGCCATCAGCGCGATGTAGTTCGCCGGACGGCCGTCGGCCAGCTCCACGGCCGAGACGATCGCGAGCAGGACGAAGGCCGCGCCGAGGCCGGCGCGGGATCCGGGGCTCAGTGGGCCGGGGCCCGACTGGAAGGGTCGCGTGCGTACGAGGGACAGCATGCCTGATGGACGTGAGCGGGTGAATGAACCTGGCCCGTCGTCCGAGGATGTTCTGTCCACGCGGGTCATGTCACCGGGCCGATCGCCACCGGGCGAGAGTCAGCCGAGCACCTCGTACCGGACCTGCACGTGGCCGGCGTCGAGCGAGGCGATGTCGGCGAACGCGGCCCGGGACAGGTCCAGGCAGCGCCCCTCGATGAACGGGCCGCGGTCGTTGATGCGTACCGTCACGGACTTGCCGTTCGCCGGGTTGGTGACCCGGACCCTCGTGTCGAACGGCAGGGTCTTGTGGGCGGCGGTCAGCGCGGAGGGGTCGAAGTTCTCGCCGTTGGCGGTGAGCTGCCCCTCGGAGTAGAACGAGGCGCCGCACGAGCCGCTGTCGACCACCGGGCGGGCGGTGCTGCTCTTCTTCGTCGCGGTGGGCTTCGGCGCGGCGGTGCGCGGCTTGCTCCGGGAGGGGGCCTGGGTGGACCGGGCGACCTTGGGGCTGGCGGTCACACTCGGCGACGCGCTGGCGCTCGGCGGGGCGGCCGGCGAGCTGGGGGCCACACTGCTCGGCAGGCCGGTGGGCGCGAGGTCCACGGCGGCCGGCCGGGCGGTCTCCGCGCCCGAGGTCAGTTGGACGGCACCGACGGTGCCGCCGACGGCGAGGGCGACCCCGACCGCCGCGGTGGCCGCGATGCCGGCCGGCGAGGAGAACATGCGGGTACGGGAGTGCCTACCAGCCACCGGCCCGGTCCTTTCGTCATCTGAACAAACCGGGTCGGACCGTAACGAGAGAAGCACATCCGAAGTCAACGTGATCATAGGCATATGACCGCAATTGCGGTGATACGTGTAGCCGATCATCCGATCCGAGGTGGGCCGGGCAGCCCAGGGGCGGGGCGGGCCACCCGGGCCAGCCCCCGTGGCGCAGGATGGATCGCATGCCCTCCGAGCTGAGCGCACGTCTCGCCGCGCTGGTCAGGTGGATCGATCCCGGGCCCGGCGCCAGTCACCTGGTCAGCGACATCTCCGGCTGGTGGCGGGATCCGGAAGTCCTCGCCCGGCTGGGGCCGGCCCTCGTGGAACCGTTCCGGGCAGCCCGGCCGACGGTGGTCGTCTCGCCGGCCGTCACCGGATACCTGCTCGGCCCGCTCGCCGCGACGGCGCTCGGGGTCGGCTTCGTGCCGGCACACAAGCCGGGCGACGGCCGGCTGCCCGCCGGGCCACTCACCTGGGCGCGGAGCCAGCCGGACTTCCGGGGCCGGCGGGTCGACCTGGCCGTCCGGAACCACGGCCTCGACCGGGGCGACCGGGTGCTGGTGGTGGACGACTGGGTCGCCACCGGGGCGCAGGTACGCGCGCTCTACGAGATCTGCGCGGCGCGCGGCGCGGAAGCGGTCGGCACCGCCACGGTCGTACTCGACTGCCCTCCGACGATCGCCGCCGAGCTGCGCGTCCGAGGGCTCGTCGAGGGCACCGACCTGACGGGTTGACCTGAAGCCCGGTTGAGGTCCGAGGATCGTGCCATGGGCGAGGGAAGTGCCGTGGGCGAGGGAATCCTGGACGAGGCGTACCGGCGGCTGCACCGGACCGGCCCCGAGTACGCGGGCTGGCTCTCCAATCACGGGCCGATGGCCGTGGAGGCACTGGTCCGGCACGGACACGACCGGGAAGTGCACCGCTGGCTGGACGCGTACCTGGGGCGGCTGGACGAGCTGCCGCGCGGCCTGCGCCCGATCGAGGACTGGCGCGACGCCCTCGGCGACCCGAAACGGGCCGGGGACTGGCTGGCCCACTTCGACCGCGAGCTGCGGGAACGCCCCTGGCGGGAGGTGCTCGACACCTGGTGGCCCCGGCTGCTGCCGGGCATCGCCGCCGGCGCCACGCACGGCGTCATCCGGGTCGGCCACGCCGTCCGCGCCCTACGAAAGGCGCCGGAGGGCCCCGAGCGGCTCGCCGAGCTGGGCCAGGCCCTCGGCTACTGGGCCGCCCGATGGCAGCCGGTCCCCGGCGTCAACCAGACCACCAGCGGCACCGGAACCGCCGGGCCAACCGGCGCCGGAGCCGCCGGGGCCAGCAGCGCCGGAAACGCCGGGCCGACCGGCGCCGGAACCGTCGGGCCGACCCACGCGGCCTCGTCCGGTAACGGCGCTGCCCCGGGCGGCGACCCCGCCTCGGGCGGCGGCCACGGCGGCGCGGGCGGACCCGGGCAGCCGGCGTCGAGACCTCGGCTGGCCGACGACGTCGATCCACCCGTCGCCGCCGCGTTGGCCGGGCTGCCCCGGATCGCCGACCGGAGCGGCGGTGTCCGGGACCGGCTCGGGCGGCTGCCGGCCGTACCGGACTGGCCGGCCGCGCTGGCGGCACTGCCCCCGGCGCGGACCCCCGCCGGGGCCGAGCGGAACCTGGTCGCACTGGTGCACGCCGCCAGCCTCGACTATCTGCGCTTCGGGCACGCCGATCCCGTGATGCTGGTGCACGCGGTGACCGCGCCGACCGCGGTGCTGCGTACCCTGCCGGCTCTCGACCGGGCGCTGTGGGCGCCGAGCGTCGCCGCGGCCTGGTCCGCGACGGCGGCTGTGACCTCGGTGTACGCCCCACCGCAGCCAGCCTCGCCACCGGCGGTGGCCACCGGCGACCCGGCGGAGGTCTTCGCCCGGGCCGCGCGGCACGGCGACGCGCACGTGGTCAAGCTGGCCGACGCGGTCCTGGACACGCACGCGGCGACCGGCGACGACCGGGTGCTCGCCGCCGCCGGCTACGCCGGTCAACTGATCTGAACGAGCGTCGCGGCGCCACACCGACGGCGGGGGTGGAAACCCCACGACGGGCGCTCGGCGGCGGCGGTACCGTCGGCAGGATGTGGCCTCGGATCGGTGGACTGCGCACCCTCGCCCTCGGCACCCCCGGTGAGCTGAGGACACGGCTGAACACCCTGGTGCTCGCCGGAGTGAAGACGGCAACCGCCGGGCTGGTCACCGAGTACGCCGAGGAGTGCGAGGAACTGGAGCACCCCGGCGAGCGGCTGGCCCTCGTCGACGACGCGGACGCGCTGGTCGGCGTCGTACAGGTCACCGGCGTCGAGGTGGTCCGCTTCGCCGAGGTGCCGTGGGACTTCGCCCGCTCGGAAGGCGAGGGAGACCGTTCCATCGAGGAGTGGCGCGAGGGTCACGCCGCCTACTGGGCGCGGGTCGGCACCCCCGTCACCGACGACAGCGAGATCGTCTGCATCCGGTTCCGGCTGGTCTCCGGCGGCGACGGCGGGATCGCCACCGGAGACCTCGGCACCTGAGCCCGTCGGCGCGGCGCGTTCGCCGGCCCGGCGCGTCGACGTGGCCCCGGGGCGGAGCGCAGTCAGGCCACGGACACCAGCACGGCCCAGTGCGCCGCCCCGGCCCGAGCCGCCACCGTCCCGGTGGCAGGACGGTCAGACGCGGCGGAGTTCGGGCAGCAGGCGGGTGGCCACGTCCGCCAGGACGGCCTCGTCGCCCGCGTACCAGCTGCTGGCCCGGGGCCAGTGGGTGACCACGTCGGTGAAGCCGAGGGCGGCGGCCCGGCCGACCTGGTCGGCGAAGAACTCGGCGCTGCGCAGCGAGAAGACCGGCGCGGAGTCGAGCGAGAGGTAGCGGTCCAGGGTGCCCGGGTCACGGCCGGCTGCGGCGAGCGCGGCGTCCATCCGGGCGGCCGCCCCGGCCACCCCGTCCCACCAGCTCTCCAGGTCGTCCGCGTCCGGGCCGGTGGTGACCCAGCCCTGGCCGAACCGCGCCACCAGCCGCATCGACCGGGGCCCGTTGGCGGCCACCACGAACGGCACCCGGGGCGTCTGCACGCAGCCCGGGTTGTTCCGCGCCTCCACGGCGGTGAACCACTCCCCGCGCCAGGTCGTGCCGTCCTCACGCAGGATGAGATCGAGCAGCTCGGTGAACTCGGCGAACCGGTCGACCCGCTGGCGCGGCGGCAGTGTCTCCCCACCCAGCACGGCCGAGTCGAAGCCGATCCCGCCGGCGCCGAGGCCGAGCAGCAGCCGCCCGCCGGAGACGTCGTCGAGTGCGGTGACCTGCCGGGCGAACGCCGCCGGGTGACGGAAGTTCGGCGAGGCGACCAGCGTGCCGAGCCGGATCCGGGAGGTCACCGTCGCGGCGGCGGTCAGCGTGGTCACGGAGTCGAACCACGGCCCGTCGACCAGGTCCCGCCAGCCCAGGTGGTCGTACGTCCAGGCGTGGTCGAAGCCCCACTCGTCCGCCTGCCGCCAGCGGCGTCGGGAGTCGGACCAACGCTGGTCGGGAAGGATCACGATGCCAATCCGCATGATCGCCAGCCTAGGGTTGGCGTCGCCCGGACCGGTGCCGGCACCGCCCACGTCCCCGCGCCCGCTCCGCCTTTCCCGTACCGTCCTCGGCGTCCGCCGAGGTACGACGAAGGGCCCGACCGTGACGGCCGGGCCCTTCTCAGTGGATCGTTCAGCCCAGGGCGGCGCGGCGCTCGCGAGCGGACTTGGCAGCCTCGGCCGCCTCCTCCGCCGTCCGGTGCCCGCCGGTCGCCGGAGCACCAGCGGTCCGCAGGCCGGCGCCGCTGCGGGCGGTCAGCCCGACGTCGGTCGGGTTGCTGGCGATGTTCGAGCCCAGCGGGCCGCCGATCCAGTAACCGGCCTGGTTGCGCTGCCGGTCGGTGACAACTGCGGCCGAGCCGAAGATCAGCGTCTCGCGGGTCGAACCGCTCGACTCGCCGAGCAGGAACTCGGCGTCGATGCCGAGGTCCGTGGCGTTGCCCGGGGTGAGCATCAGCGGGCCGTTGATCAGGCCCATCAGCGCGCCACCAGCGAGCGCGTCCGGCCAGTTGGTGCCGGTGGCGAGCCCAACGGAGCTCTGGCCACCGAAGAACGTCCACGCAGTGATGAGCGCGGTCTCGTAGCGGCTGTCACCCCACACCTCCACGGCGGCCTGCTCACCGTCGTACGCCACTGCGGCCTGGGCGGCGAACCGGCCGATGCCGAACAGGGTGCGGGAGGCCTTCGGCAGGGTGTCCAGGAAGGTCTTGGTGGCCGGCGGCAGCTTGGCCTCGTTGGTGAGGACCACGACGGCAGACTCCGTGGAGCCCGGGTAGGCGTTGAAGGAGCCCGCCGCGGCGCCGGCCGCGAGCGCGTCCGGGAAGTTCATGCCGGTCGCGAGCAGGACCAGGTCGGGGGTCGGGTCGATCGCCTTGGCGATCTCCACCGAGGTGCCGAACCGGTCGGCACCGGCGATCCGCACCACCTTGTAGCCGAGCGCCCGGACCGAGTTCTCCACCCCGCTGGAGAGCGCGCCGGGGCTACCGAGCAGGTACACGGTGCCGCCCGGGGCGAGCACCCGCTGGATCTCCGCCTGGGTGGCGGGCTCCAGGGAGGTGGGCGGGGTCATCAGCAGCGGGCCACGCTTGGCGGCGGCCAGCGCCGAACCGCTCAGCGCGTCGGCGAAGGTGTCCGACCGGGACAGCACCACGGACCGGGCCTGCTCACGCTTGTCGGTGCTGCTGGTGGCCGTCTTCCAGTGCGACTGGGAGACCGCGGTGGAGGTGGTGAACCGGCTCTGGCCCGCGAGACGGGCAACCCGGTCCTTCTTCCGCGGCTGGTACGCCGGCACCCCGCTGGCACCGGCCACGTTGATCGGGTTGGCCGCCTGCGAGCCGTTGGCCGCGGCGGTGGCCACCGGGGTGCCGCCCTGGTTGAAGGCGATGGTCTTGCCGTCCGGGGACCAGACCGGGTTGTCGTGCACCGCGTTGTTGCTGGTGACGACGACCTCGTTCTCGCCGTTCAGGTCGGAGACGATGATCTGACCGTTGCGGACGAACGCCACCTTGGTGCCGTCGGGCGACAGCGCCGGGTTGGAGCCGTTGTCGTCGACCAGCGTGATCCGCTGGTCGACGGGCTTGTTCGGGTCGTAGAGCACCACGCTGGACGCGGCGGCGGGCTGACCGCCGTTGTCCTCGTGGCGCTGGAAGACCACCCGCAGGTCGGGCCCGCCGTCCGGGTTGCGGTAGTGCCGGGTGTCGCCGACCGGAGTGAGTTGCCCGCCGAAGTCGTAGAACGACGAGCTCGGGGCGGTGCGGATCCGCCACGGCTGGCCGGAGAGCTTCTCCGCCCAGATGACGCTGGAGCCGTTGCCCCGCCAGGTCGGGCTCTCGCGGAGCGCGTTCAGGTCGGCGGCCGGCAGGATCTTCGGATACCAGCCCTGACCGTCCCAGCGGACGGTGCTGATGCCGCCCTCCGGGTCGATGTAGGCCGCGACGCTGCCGTCCGGCGACCAGGAGGCCGCCCGCATCCGCTCGTCGAGAGGGTTCGCCAGAACGGTCCGGGACGAGTCGTTGTAGAACCTGAGTGAGGTGGTGTTGTTGCTGGTGGTCAGGACGTTGCCGGAGCCGGGCAGGCTGGCGCTGGCGGCGGGGGCACCCGCCACGAGCGCGGTCGAACCGACCGCGAGGGCCGAGGCGAGCGCCGCGGACCTGCGAAGGGAAGTTGAAGGCAAGGGAACTCCCTGCTGAGAAGCGCGCCGTGGGGATGGCACCCGTCCGCCGGCTGATCCGGCGCGGGGCGGCGCAGATGTGCAGAACCTTAAGAGATCTTTTAGTTTCGCGCTGCCCCGAGTCGCCGATGCGGTACGGACATCTGACTGAACGGTGGAGCCGGCAGGACGATCACCGGCGGGGCAGCGGCTGCTCAGCGCGGCATCGCACCGATTCAGGGCAGCGACCTGTCGCAGGGTTCCTCTACAGTGATCCCGCGCCGCCCGGCTGGCCTGGCCGCCGATCTCAGCATCCGCGCGCACTCATTCTTGTCGAGGAGCCTTCTTGCCCCGAACCAGTTTCCGACGCCGCTCGGCGTTCTGCGCCACGCTGCTCGCCGTCGGCGCCACCACCCTCTTCGGCGGCGGCGACGCCGCGCTCGCCACCCACCGCGGCGGCGGCAGCGTCACCACCAGCAACGGCACGAAGGTCCTGTCCAGCACCGCCGAAAACCGCGACCTCGTCGCGGAGGACCAGACCATCACCGACGCCGCATGGTCGCCGGACGGCAGCCGCGCGGTCTTCGTCACGGGCAACCACCAGATCGCCACGATCGGCGACAGCAGGGCGATCTATCCGATCGCCGGGCCCCAGAACGGGGTCCGACGGGCCACCCCGGAGTGGGTCGGCGACGGCTCGACGGTGATCTGGGCCGCCAAGGCGGACGGCACGCCGTGGCGCATCGAGGAGGCCGCGAGCACGTACGGCTGGGACATCGCCCGCCGCTCTCCGAACGACGGTCACCACTACTTCCAGCCCGACACCAACAACAGTCAGCGCATCGTCGTGCAGCGGCAGGCCGACGACGGCAGCGGCAACCCGACCGGCACGCCCGAGATCGGGTTCCTCGACGGCAGCGCCTACACCCGGATCATCACCGACGCCGCCAGTCCCTCGGTCTCGCCGGACGGCACCAGGGTCGCCTTCATCCGGGGCGGGCAGGTCTGGACGGCGGATTCCTCGGGCGCCAACCCGGCGCAGCTCACCACGGGCGGCACGCAGAAGTCCGATCCGGTGATCAACGGCGACAACCGGTCGGTCCTCTACCGCCACGGCACGCAGGTGGCGGTCACGAACTCCACCGGCCAGACCGTGGTCCACCAGGTGCCCGCCGGCGTCCCGGACTCCCGTCCGCACACCTCCGACCGGGTGGTCCGGCTCGCCGGCACCGACCGGTTCAGCACGGCGACGGCCATCTCGAAGTCACACTGGGCGACTGCCGGCAACTCCTCCGACGCCCGTCCCCGGGCCTCTGTGGCGGTGCTGTCGCGGTCGGACAACTTCGCCGACGCCCTGGGCGGTTCCGCCCTGGCTGCCGCCAAGCAGGGCCCACTGCTGATGACCCCGACCGCCTCGCTCCAGCCGGCGGCCGGTGCCGAGTTGACCCGGATCCTGGCCCCGGGAAGCAGGGTCTATCTGCTCGGCAGTGCCGCGGGGGCGCTCTCCCCGGCAGTCGAGTCGCAGGTGCGGGCGTTGGGCTTCAACCCGGTCCGGATCGCCGGTAGCGACCGCTTCGCGACGTCGGTCGCGATCGCCAACGCGATCGACCCGACCCCCGACATGGTGCTCACGGCCACCGGGATGAACTTCCCCGACGCGCTCGCGGCCGGCGCCGCCGCAGGTGCGCAGAACCTGCCCGGCAAGGGCACCTCCGCAGTCGTCGTACTCACCAACGACGGCCTCCTGCCGGACGCGACCAGGAACTACCTCGACGCGCTTCCCGACCAGTCGGACATCTACGGTGTGGGGCTCTGGGGTGACATCGCCACCCGTCCCTACAACGGGATTCCGCTGGCCGGTGCCGACCGCTTCGAGACCGCGCTGCTGATCGCCTGGTCCTTCTTCGGCGGGCAGAACCACATCGGCGTCGCCACCGGCATGAACTGGCCGGACGCGCTCGCCGGCGGCGCCCTGATGGCCTCCCTCGACGCCCCGCTGATGCTGACGCCGGGCAACGCGCCGGCCGTGGGCGACGCGGTAATCGAGTTGTCCGACGAGATGTCGGGCTCGGTACAGACCGGCCTGATCTTCGGGTCCGCGGCCGTGGTCAACAATGCCCAACTGACCGGCCTCGGTGTATGGATCTGCGGTCCTGGCGGCTACGTGTCGCAGACGAACGCCACGAACGTGTTCCGGACGCCGGGCCGTACCACCGAGGACGCGCGGACGACCGGGGCGAAGGTCCACACCCTGCAAGACCGGGCCGACCGCATCGCCGCCGCCGAGGCGGCGCGCAAGCGACTCGCGGACCGGTAACCAGCAACACCACGACGAGGGGCCCGGCGCTTGCCGGGCCCCTCGTCGGTCTCCGGGTCCGTTACCACCCGCGTGAGAGTTCCCCCGTCCTCCACCCCTCGTCCGCCGTCGAGCTGCCGTGACCGTCAGCCGACGGACGGCCGGCGGAGGCGAAGGCCGAGGTCACCAGACGCAGGTACGGCCTCAGGTCTCACCGGCCTTCCGGCATGGTCCACCTGGTGCGCGAGTGGATCGATCCCGAGCGGGCGCGGATCACGCTCAGCGACCACGCGGAGCGGTGGATCATCCAGCGGCTGTGCCTGCGTCGCGCACCGGAGCAAGCTCGCGGACCTGATGGCCCGGACGGGTCATGCCTCGACCGGGCCGCGCTGATCTATCAGCACACGGCCCGCGAGCGTGACGAGCACATCGCCGACGCGCTCAGCTCGCAGATCAAGCAGAGCCAGAATCGGGCACGTGACGGGCACGGCCGGCGCAAGAAGCGACAACAACGAATGAGGCCCCAGCCAGGAAACCTGCCCTGAGCCGGAGCCTCACGGTGGAGCGGGTGACGGGAATCGAACCCGCACTGTCAGCTTGGGAAGCTGATGTTCTGCCATTGAACTACACCCGCAGGCGGCACCACTGTACCTGAGGCCCCGCGCCGATGCACCCAGGCACCCCTCCGGCGCGCCCGTCACCACGATCTTGACGGCACGGCCGCCCCTCACAGGTCCTCCTGCACGAGGATCGCCGAGCACTGCGGGCGAAACCCCGCCAGGAGGCCAGGAGGGCACCGGCACAGCCGCCGCCTATGATCATCTGGCGTCCGGCGCGCCGACACCCGTACATCGGCGCCAGGCGGGCGGCCGGACGACGCGATCGGCACAGAGCGTCACAACGGCCGTCGCCAGGTGTGGATCACGGGAAGCCCTGCCAGGAAAAGTTTCGCCTCGGCAACATATCACCGTTCTCAAATCCGTCGATCGGTTGTAACGTCTGCCCAACGTTCTCAGCCACGGCGTGACATACCCCCTGTCGCGTCGCCAGAAAGAGGTGGGCCCATGGGACTGCGTCCCAACCTGCTGACCCGGCGTACGGCCGGCGTCGCGTCGACGACCCTCGCACTGCTGCTCAGCACCGCGGCCGTGGGCGTCGTACCGGCCGCTTCGGCCTTCTCCGCCGCCCCGAGCGAGGTCTGCGTCGAGCCGGCCGACGTCCACTCTGACGCCCGCATCAAGCCGGGCGGCGGAGCCAAGCACGAGCCGAACGAGCTGACCCTCGCGGAAACCCGCGAGCGCGAGGCCGACATGGCCGCCGCGCTGCGTGAGCGGGCGCGGTTCCGCGCTGGCGCGGGTGCCTCCGCGATGGCCGCCACCGTCACCATTCCCGTCGTGGTGCACGTGATCCAGGAGAACAGCACCCGGGCCGGCGGCAACATCCCCGACTCGATGATCAACTCGCAGATCAACGTGCTGAACCAGTCGTTCAGCGGGGCGACCGGCGGCGCGTCCACCGCGTTCGCCTTCCAGCTCCAGAGCATCAACCGGGTGACGAACCCGTCGTGGTACCCGATCGTGTCGGGCTCCTCGGCGGAGCGGTCGATGAAGAACTCGCTGCGTACGGGCGGCAAGAACACCCTCAACATCTACCTGGGCGAGCTGAGCGACAGCCTGCTCGGCTGGGCGACCTTCCCCACCCGGAAGCTCAGCAGCATGGACGGCGTCGTCGTGCTGAGCGAGTCGCTGCCGGGCGGCACCGCCACCCCCTACAACCTGGGCGACACGGGCACCCACGAGGTCGGCCACTGGCTGAACCTCTACCACACCTTCCAGGGCGGTTGCTCCGGCGGCGACAGCGTCAGCGACACGGCGGCCGAGGCATCGCCCGCCTTCGAGTGCCCGACCGGGCGGGACACCTGCACCGCCCCGGGCGTCGACCCGATCACCAACTTCATGGACTACAGCTACGACTCCTGCATGTACCAGTTCACCGCCGGGCAGGCCAGCCGCATGCTGACCGCCTGGAACGCGTACCGCGCGGCATAGTTCCGCCGTACGACTTCAACCGGTGCCGGCCTCGCTCGACGGGGCCGGCACCGGCGTCTGTGCGCCCCGGAGGGCGCGCGAACATTGGCTGTGGTCACGGTGTGGCGCCCCGGACGGGGACGGCCCGGGGCGCCACACCGCGTCAGGCGGCCGGGCGGGCGGCGTGGCCGCCGACGCCCCCCGACCGGGTCTCGGGCACCACGACCGTGCCGGCATCGGTTGCGTGCGGATCGAGCCACACCTGGACCGCGGGCCGACCGTGCCCCTCGCCGGCGCCGCCCGCGACGCCAGGCTCCCGGCGGGCCAGCATCGCCACGTCGACGGTGAACTCGAAGACCCGCCAGTCGACCTGTGGCGCGGCCCGCTGGCTGCGGGCCAACCGGTCGACCCGGGCCGGATCGGTCACCGGCCGGGCGTGGCCGGCCACGTAGGCTTCGTCGTCGCTCTCCTCCGGCGGGAAGGAGTGCAGCGCGTAGCGGCCGTCGCGCTCCAGGTCGCGCCGCTTGGGCGAGTCGACGACGAAGCAGAAGAGCCCCTCGTCGGTGATCACCGGAGAGACCGGGTGCACGCGCGGGCCGCCGTCGGCGCGGACGGTGGCCAGGTAGCCGAAGCCCGGCCCGTACTGCTGCATGAGGAGGCGGATCCCGTCGGCGAGGCGGGGCTCGTCGGCGGCGAATTCGGACCAGGAAGCCATGCGGGCATTCTATCGAACAACTGTACGAAGATGCACTCCGACACGCAGGTCACGCGCATCGGTCGCTAAGGTGTTCGGATGCTGCTCTCCGACCGCGACCTGGCCTCCGAGATCGAGGCGGGCACGCTCGCGCTGGAGCCGTTCGAGCCCGCGCTGGTGCAACCGTCCAGCATCGACGTACGCCTGGACAAACTCTTCCGGGTCTTCAACAACCACCTCTACACCCACATCGACCCCGCGCAGCAGCAGGACGACCTCACGTCGTTGGTCGAGGTGCCCGAGGGCGAGCCGTACGTGCTGCACCCGGGCGAGTTCGTGCTCGCCTCGACCCTCGAAGTGATCTCGCTCGGCGACCAGCTCGCCGGCCGCCTGGAAGGCAAGAGCTCACTCGGCCGGCTCGGGCTGCTCACCCACTCGACGGCGGGCTTCATCGACCCGGGCTTCTCCGGTCACGTGACCCTCGAACTGTCCAACGTGGCCAACCTGCCGATCACCCTCTGGCCGGGCATGAAGATCGGCCAGCTCTGCATCTTCCGGCTGTCGTCGCCGTCGGAGCACCCGTACGGCTCGGCCGTCTACGGCTCGCGCTACCAGGGGCAGCGCGGCCCGACCCCGAGCCGTTCCTGGCAGCACTGGCGCACCTGGCCGGTCCGCTGATCCGGCCGTCGGCAGTTGGGAAGGGCACCTTCCTGTACCGAATGCGTTAGGAAGGTGCCCTTACTACACCTCAGCCGGGGCGGCCGTAGCTGTGGATCGGGCCGTCGTCGACCTTCTTCATCCTGACCGGCACCCCGGCGCGGGAGGCGTGCACCACCCAGCCCCCGCCGACGTACATGCCGACGTGGTGCAGGTCGCTGTAGTAGAAAACCAGGTCACCCGGGCGCAGCTCGGCCCGGCTGACGGTCGCGGTGACCCGGCGCTGCTGCGCGGCGTTGTGCGGCAGCGAGACCCCGGCCTTCGCCCAGGCGGCGAGCATCAGGCCGGAGCAGTCGTACGAGTTCGGCCCGTCGGCGCCCCAGACGTAGGGCTTGCCGATCTGGGCGCAGGCGAACGTCACCGCGGTGCCGGCCGCGCCGCCGGGATAGCTGGCCGGACAGGGGGCGGGGCGCAGCGGTCCGCCGCCCCCGCTGCCGTAGATCCGCAGCCGCAGCTTCTGCAACCGGTCGATCTCGGCGTTGATCTGCTTCTTCTTCGCCGCGAGCTGGGCCTCGGTGCGGCCGAGCTGGACGACCATCTCGTCCAGCGGGGCCTTCTTCCCGGCCAGCCGGTCGCGCAGCTCGGCGACCTGCCGCACCTCCTGCTGCTGGTGCTGGGCGAACTGGTCGAGCAGTTCGAGCTGCCCGACCATCTCGCTCGGCGACCGGCTGCCGAGCAGGGCGTTGATCGCGGACGCCTGTTCACCCTTGTAGGCGCGGACGGCCAGCGCGCCGACCTTCTCCATCGCCTGCCCGACCTGCTCCTCCAGCGGCTTGATCTGCGCGGCGAGCGCGTCGGCCTGCTTCCGCTTGGCGGCCAGGTCCTGTCGGACGGCGTTGTGCCGTTCGATGACCGGTTCGAGCCTGTTCCAGTCCTCGTCGATCTGCCGCTCGATCTCGGCGACCGTCGGTTCGGCGTGGGCCGCCGTGGCTCCGCCGATCAGGACGACGGCGAATGCGGCAAGGGCGGCGAGGGCGGTGGTGCAGCGGTACCAGCGTGGGCGCGGCGCAGCCGTCGTCGGGTCGGCAAGGGCCGGCCGGGCGGACGGTGGCCGCGGGGCATGGTGTGCCACCGGGGTCCGTACTCCTTCTTCCGTACCGCCTACCGGGTTAGCTGACGGGTTCGGGCGGGAAGGGGCGCCCTACCGCAGGGACTGCGGATTCACCCCGGGGAACCTGGGTCCCCGGCTCGCTCGGGAGCGACTCGGCGGTGTCGGACCGTCACCGCCCTGGGTGGACGGATTGTCACCGGCCGACGAAAGACCAGAGTAGAGACGGCCGTTATCGATCCGCAACCCTCCAGGCCATGACACTCCGTATTCCCACCGGGCCGGGCGAGATCGCAACCCACGCGACGAAGATTTTCTTCCTTATGAAGTGTCTGATGGAAAGGTATTGACCGGAGGCGGTGGATGAGGCGAAGGTGGCCCCACCTTTGCCCGTCCGAACTGGGGGTCTGATGCACCTGTCAGCGACAACGAGGAGCAGACGCGTCCTGCTGGCCGCCGCCGTGGCCGCCGCCATGGTGGCGACGCCGCTCACCGCCGCCGGATCCGCCGCCGCCGCGCCGACGGCCGACCGGCAGCAGCAGTACGCCGCCGCGGCGGCCGAGTACGGCGTGCCGGAGAGCGTCCTGCTCGGAGTCTCCTACCTGCAGTCCCGCTGGGACACCAACGCCGGCACGCCGAGCACCAGCGCCGGCTACGGACCGATGCACCTCACCGACGCCGAGCACGTCGCCGCCCTGCCCGGGGGCACCCACCACGAGGAGGGCACCGAGGACCCGCGGGGCGACGACTCCCGCCCGTCCCTGGCCGAGACGCCGGAGTCGGCGGCCGAACCGGCTCCCGCCGAGGCCGCCCTGCGGACGCTCGACGCTGCCGCCGAACTGACCGGCGCCAGCGAGGAGGCGCTGCGGACGGACGTCACGGCGAACATCCGGGGCGGCGCGGCGCTGCTGGCCGCGTACCAGAGAGAGATCGGTGCCCCGGTCGGCGCCGACACCGACCCGGCGGCCTGGTATGGCGCGGTGGCCCGCTACTCCGGCGCGGACAGCGCCGACGCCGCGGCGGCCTTCGCCAACGAGGTGTACGCCACCATCGCCACGGGCGACACCCGGCTGACCGACGACGGGCAGCGGGTCACCCTCGCCGCCAGCGCGGTCCTGCCGGAGCGCTCCTGGCTGGACCGGCTGGGCCTGCGCAAGCTCGCCCGGCCCGACGGGCTGGAGTGCCCCGACGACATCTCGTGCGAGTGGATCCCGGCGCCCTACCAGAACTACGGCACCACCCTCGGCGCGTACGGCAACCACGACCTGGCCGACCGGCCCGCGCAGCAGAAGATCGAATACATCGTCATCCACGACACCGAGGGCTACTTCGGGCCCAGCGTCAACCTGGTCAAGGACCCGAAGCGGGTGGGCTGGCACTACACCCTGCGCTCGGTGGACGGCCACATCGCCCAGCACATCAAGACCAAGAACGTCGGCTGGCACGCCGGCAACTGGTACGTGAACTCCAAGTCCATCGGCCTCGAGCACGAGGGCTTCGCGGGCCACGGCACCTGGTACACCGAGGCGATGTACCGCACCTCCGCCAAGCTGGTCCGCCACCTGGCGCGGCAGTACAACATCCCGCTGGACCGCAATCACATCATCGGGCACGACAACGTCCCCGGCACCGTCGCCGCGAACGTGCGCGGCATGCACTGGGACGCCGGACCGTACTGGAACTGGTCGCACTA
The DNA here is from genome assembly GCF_040652795.1 of Micromonospora sp. NPDC048170. Lineage (NCBI taxonomy): Bacteria > Bacillati > Actinomycetota > Actinomycetes > Micromonosporales > Micromonosporaceae > Micromonospora > Micromonospora sp. NPDC048170. Next base: position 347,912 of record NZ_JBEZMR010000002.1, on the reverse strand, counting down.
CTTCGACCTGCTCAAGGCGCCGTTCAAGTCGACCGGCACGCCGCGGACGGGGCTGGTCACCATCGACCCGGACTTCGCCACGAACCAGCCGCAGTTCACCGGCTGCAACCGGCAGCCGCCGGGCGTGCCGAACCCGCCCCCGCCGACGGCTCCCTGCCCGCTGCGCGGGTCGTCCGCACTGCCCCTGCACAACGCGCCGAGCCACGACGCACCGCTGGTCAACGACATCGCGCTGCGGCCCGACGGCACCCCGAACACCATGTACGTCTCCGACCACGGCGCCCGGGTCTCGGCCGGACAGACGTACGCCCTGGCCGAGGTGCGGGGAGACTGGACGGCGATCTGGTACCTCGGCCAGAAGTCGTGGTTCCACAACCCGGCCAGCGCCAGGACGGCCAAGTGGAGCGTTGGCCTGGTCGCCACCCCGAAGGCCGGCAAGACCACCATCCCGGTGTACGGCCGGGCGTACCCGGAGCAGGCGGCGTACCCGGCCGGCGTGCCGTACCAGACGATCTCGCCCCTGCAGTACACCCTGTCGGCCGGTGAGCGGTACGCCGTGGGCAACGTGCTCCCCGGCGAGTACTACCGGGCCACCACGTTCGACGGCTCCGCCCCGGGTGACCGGACCGTCATCCGCGGCGACAACAAGTATGTGCAGATCCAGTTCGGCCACCGCATCATGTACGTCAACCTGGACGACGTGAACCTGCTGCCCTCGCCACTGGGCGCGCCCCGCTGATCCATCGCAAAAACGAAAGGGTCCCCGGTCGACCGGGGACCCTTTCGTTCTGCGGGGTACGGGATCAGCCGGGCCTGCGGAACCCGGCCAACGGCATGGTGTTGATGCTGGAGACGTTGACCGGTTTGCCGGCCCGGGCCGCGTGCACCATCTTGTCGTTGCCGAGGTAGAGGCCGACGTGGTGCAGGTCGCTGAAGAAGAAGACCAGGTCACCGGGGCGCGCCTCGGAGCGCGGGATGGCCTTGCCCTCGTTCCACTGGGCACCCGTGAAGTGCGTGAGGTGGATCCCCGCGGCCTTGTAGGCGTACTGGGTCAGGCCGGAGCAGTCGAACGAGTTCGGGCCGGTGGCGCCCCAGACGTACGGGTCGCCGATCTGGGCGCAGGCGGTCCTGATCGCGGTCCGGGCCGCGTCGCTGACCACCCCGTTGATGGTCGGGCACTTCTCCGTCTTGACGGTCGTCACCGGCAGTGACGCCTCGAGCTTCTTGATGTCGGCGTCGATCTGCTTCTTCTTCGCCGCCAGGTCGCTCTGCTGCTTCTTCTGGGCGGCGATGAGCGTGTCGAGCTTCTGCTTCTCCCCGTCGTACTTCTCGCGGAGGGTGGTCACGCCCTGGAGCTGCTTGCGCTCGTTGGCGGCCAGCCGGTCCAGGAGGGTCAACTGCTCGGTCAGCGTGTCCGGCTTGGCGCTGACCAGCAGGGCACCGATGTCGTGGGACGGGCCGGAGATGTAGTAGCGGGCGGCGAGGTCGCCGACCCGGTCCATCGCCAGCTCGCTCTCCAGCGCCAGCGGCTGGATCTTCTTCTCCAGGTCCGCCGACTTCTTGGTGTTGACCTTCAGCTGCGCCCGCACCTTGTTGTACTGCTCGATGGTGGGCTCCAGCTGCTCCCACTTCTGGTTGATCGCGGCCTCGATCTCGTCGACCGAGGGCTCGGCGTACGCGGGCGCGGCAAGCATGCCGGCGCCGACCGCCGCCGCGGCGACCAGGGTGAGCAGACGATGGGCGACCCTGCGCAGGCCACCCGGACGAGCAGACCGTCCCGGTGCGTGACGATGAGGGGGCATGGTTGCCACCGGCACCGACTCCTTTTGCAACCCGACCGCCGGGCGCCTCGCGCGAGGGAAGAGGGGCGAGACAGACGACCCACAGCGGCCGGTGCCCAACATTAGGGAAGGCCGGCAGTGGAATCAAGGTGACCAACGTCCACATCACGCCTGCGCAACCGCCCGCGTACCAAGGGTGTCGGCCCGCCCGTCCACGATCGCGGTCGATGCGTCGTCGCGCGTTCCCAGGTTGAACGGGCGGCGGCCGTCGCTGACCAGCACGACGTCCGCCGGCACGGGAAGCGCGACGGCGGCAGCACCCGGGAGGGTGCCACCGCCGTCGGGTGACTCAGGGGGTACGCGTCAGCCGGCTACCGGTGCCCGCTCGGTGTCGCCCGGCGCCTGCTCGGGCTTGACCGAGCGAAGCAGCACGCTGGCCACGTCGACGACCTCGACCTGATCCCCGGCCTCCTTGCCGTTCACCCCGTCGTTGAGCATCGTCGAGCAGAACGGGCAGCCGACGGCGACCGTCCTGGCCCCGGTGGACATGGCCTCCTCGACCCGGTCCACGTTGATCCGCTTGCCGATCTTCTCCTCCATCCACATCCGGGCGCCGCCGGCGCCACAGCAGAAGGAGCGCTCGCTGTTGCGCGGCATCTCGATGAGGCCGCCGTCGCCCTTCCCGGCCTCGCCGGCGATGGCGCTGCCGAGCACCTCGCGCGGCGGGGCGAAGACCCGGTTGTGCCGGCCCAGGTAGCAGGGGTCGTGGTAGGTGACGCCACCGTCGACCGGCTGCACCGGGGTGAGCTTGCCGGTGGCGACCAGGTGGGCCAGGAGCTGGGTGTGGTGGACCACCTCGAATTCGCCGCCGAGCTGGCCGTACTCGTTGCCGAGGGTGTTGAAGCAGTGCGGGCAGGTGGCGACGATCTTCCGCTTGCTCTTCTCCCGGCCCTCGAACGCCTCGTTGAGGGTCTCGACGTTCTGCTGGGCGAGCATCTGGAAGACGAACTCGTTGCCGATCCGGCGGGCCGGGTCGCCGGAGCAGGTCTCGCCCTCGCCGAGGATCGCGAACTTCACGCCGGCCTCGTTGAGCAGTGTGGCGACCGCCCGGGTGGTCTTCTTGGCCCGGTCCTCGAACGCGCCGGCACAGCCGACCCAGAAGAGGTACTCGAAGTCGTCGACCTCGCCGACCCGCGGCACCTCGAAGTCCAGACCCTTGGTCCAGTCCTCGCGGGTGTTCTGCGGCGCGCCCCACGGGTTGCCCTTGTTCTCCAGGTTTCGCAGCATCACGCCGGCCTCGGACGGGAAGCTCGACTCGATGAGCACCTGGTAGCGGCGCATGTCGACGATGTGGTCGACGTGCTCGATGTCGACGGGGCACTGCTCCACGCAGGCACCGCAGGTGGTGCAGGACCAGAGCACGTCCGGGTCGATGACGCCGCCTTCCTCGGCGGTGCCGATCAGCGGCTTCTCGCCCTCGGCCAGAGCCAGCACGTCGACGTGGGCGAGCTGGGCGGCGGTGGCCTTCTCCTCGCCGGTCAGGTCCTTGCCGCCGCCGGCCAGCAGGTACGGCGCCTTCGCGTACGCGTGGTCACGCAGGCTCAGCACCAGCAGCTTCGGCGACAGCGGCTTGCCGGTGTTCCAGGCCGGGCACTGCGACTGGCAGCGACCGCACTCGGTGCAGGTGCTGAAGTCCAGCAGGCCCTTCCAGGTGAACTGCTCGACCTGGGCGACCCCGAACTGGTCCTTCTCGGGGTCGGCCTCCTCGAAGTCCAGCGGCTCGCCCTGACTGGTCATGGGGCGCAGCGCGCCGAGGCCGGAGACGTCGGCGCCCGGGTCGCGCTTGAAGAAGATGTTGAAGAAGGCCAGGAAGCGGTGCCAGGCGACGCCCATGGTGACGTTCAGGGCGATCACGATCAGCCAGGTCATCGAGATGGCGATCTTGATGAGCGCGGCGACGCTGACGCCGGCCTCCCAGTTCGGCAGCAGGCCGCCGACGGCGTGGCTGAGCGGGGCGGCCCAGACCGGGTACTCGAAGTGGTCGGTGGCGACCTTGAAGCCCCGGATGACGAAGCCCATGATCAGTACGGCGAGGATGATGCCCTCGACGAAGTAGCCCTGCCACATGGTCGAGCCGGTGAACCGGGACTTCCCGCCCGGCCGGGTGGGCCGGTTGCGGAGCCGGATCGCGATCAGCACCAGGATGCTGACGATGCCGAGGATGGCCAGCCACTCGGTGACGAGCCCGTAGAGCGCCCAACTGCCGACGAGCGGCAGCCCGCCGGTCGGGGACACGACCTCGAAGTACGCCTCCAGCACCAGCAGCGACAGCACGATGAAGCCGACCATCACGAACCAGTGCGCCGCGCCCACCACGCTCCAGCGGAGCATGCGGGTGTGGCCGGCGGTCTCGGCCAGCATGGTCTTCGTGCGGGTGCCCTTGTCACCGAAGCGGGTCGGGTCCGGCTGACCCAGCCTGATGACGGCCACCATCTTCATGACCGCGCGTGCCGCAAGCCACACCGCCACGGCGGTGATGGCGAACGCGAGGATCGTGGTGACGATCTGGACGCTGCCCATCGAGTTGGCCTCCCGGTCTGCTGCCTGTCGAGCGGCTCGGCGACCGGGGCCGGTCAGGGTGCGATCGGTCAGCCGTCGCTGCCGCACCCTCGACCGGACCAGTCGATGACCTTGCTCCGCTCGGTCATGCAGTGCAGCCTACGCGCAACGTTACCCAGCAGTAACGTGAATCATCTCGCACTCCGGCCACGCCGCCCTGCGCACACCATAGGGCGCAACCGCCGGAAACACAGGGCTGGGGCTCGATGAGTGACATAGATTGCCACGGCACCGGGCCTCGGGAGGGCGCGATGCCGCCGACTGGCGGGGCCGGTCGTGCTCAGTGACCCCGCCGCCGGGCCGGCGGCGGGGTCGCGGCGTTCAGCGCCAGCGGGAGAGCAGGATCAGGGAGGCGACCATGGCCCCGAAGCCCACCGCGAGGTTCCAGTAACCCCACGACATGACCGGATACTCCTGCTCGGAGAGGTAGTAGACCACCAGCCACCCGATACCGAAGACGATGAGGGCGACCGCCGAGATCGGCAGCCAGATCGGGCTAGGCTTGCGCGTCGCCGCCGTCGCCGTCGGACGGACGTCCGTCGGTGGGGTGTACACCTTCTTCTTGCGAACCTGAGACTTGGGCACGACGCTCTCCAGAGGGGTTACGACCTCGTCCGGCCTGACAACCGGGCGCGGGGGCGACGGTCCATGGCCAATAATGTTCGACAGCTAGCGTAGTCCCGAAGGCCCGTCCAATCCACGAATGGGGCGAGGCCGGTGCACGGAGTGACCGAAAAAGGCGGGACTGTTCGGGTCGCCGCAGCGGTCCGCGCCTCCGCGGGCTGAACCAGACGACGGGGAAGGAACGCTCGGTGGAGTACACATCCGGCGCGGCCTCCTGGCAGAAGGTGCTCCGGCGGGCGGTCGCCGGACTCCTGCCTCGGCGACCGCGGCAGCGCCGACCGGGCTGGTCGATCGGGGTTCCACTGATCGCCGCCGCGGCGGGGCTGCTCTTCACCACCACGGCCACCACCGCCGGCGGCACCGCCCTGCGCGAGGACCGCCGCCCCCAGCTCAACCAGTTGATCGAGGATCGTCGCGCCGAGGTGGCGGCCAGCGAGCAACGGGCGGCCGACCTACGCGGCGAGGTCGAGGGCCGGACCACGGCGCTGGCCCACTCCGACGGCCCGATCAAGGAACAGCAGGATCGTGCCGCAGGCAGCCGGGACGACGCCGGCTTCACCGCGCTCGCGGGGCCCGGGGTGACGGTGGAACTCGACGACGCGCCCCGGCGCAACGACGGCGCCCTGCCCGCCGGGGCCACCAACGACGACCTGGTCGTCCACCAGGGGGACGTGCAGGCGGTGGTGAACGCCCTCTGGGCGGGTGGTGCCGAGGCCATGTCCATCATGAACGTCCGCGTGCTGTCGACCAGCGCGGTACGCTGCGTGGGTAACACCCTGCTGCTGCACGGCCGGGTGTACTCCCCGCCATTCAAGATCGTAGCAATCGGCGACCCCGCTGCGCTGCAGCGGTCCCTCGCCGACTCTCAGGGAGTCCGGTTGTTCAGGGACCTGGTCGACGACTACAAGCTCGGTTACAAGGAGACCGTCTCCTCGGTGACCGTGCCGGCGTTCGAGGATTCAACCACGCTGCGCTCGGCGACGGTGCCCCGGTGAGCCGGGTGCCGGACGACTGGCCCGAGGACCGCGACGCCCGTCACCGCGACCAGGGTGACGAGCCGACCGCCTTCCTGCCCAAGGTCGACCGGCCCGCCCCGACCCACCCCGCTCAAACGGGAGCCTGGCCGGAGCCCACGCTCCCGCCCCGCTCTCCGGCCCCCCGCCCGTCCTACGGGCCCGACCCGGCCGCCGTCGACCGTCGCGCACCTGCCGGCCCTCCCGCCGGGCGGTCGCGCGCCACGCCCGACCCCGCCCGCCCGCCGGCGGAGCCGGGCCGTCCCGCGAACCCCGGCCGGTTCCCGCCGAACGCCGAGAACCGCTACGCCACCAACCCCGCCCGGCCCACCGAGCCCGGCCGCCCGGGTTCCACGGACTTCGGCCGTCCCGGCCCCGCCAACTTCGGGCGCCCCGACCCCGCCGGCCTCGACTGGCCCGGCCCCGGCGACTCCCGCCGTCCGGGCCGCACGGACCACGACCACCGCCCCGACTCCGCCGAATTCCGCCAGCCCGGCCCCGGCCATCCGAGATCAGTCGGTCCCGATCGCCGAGGTCCGGGGGCCCCAGGGCCTGGCGCCGGCGCGCCGCCACCGTGGTCGGGTGCCGGACCGATCCGGCCGGCGACCCCTCCACACGCCGCTCCGCCGGCCGGCGCGACCCGACAGCCGGATCCCCGGGCCGCCGGTCCTGGTGGCGAACACTTCCGCCGCGCGCCGATCGACCATGCCGCCGACCCCCGTGGCGAGCACTCCCGCCGGCCGCCGATCGACCACGCCGCCGCGCAGGCCGGCCGGCCGTCCACCGACGCGCCGACCGCATTCATCCCCAAGGTGGGCGCGTCGGCCACCGGGCCGTCGGCCCCGGTCTCCCCGGCCGGCCCGGGCCGCGACGCCGACCCCGGGGCCACCGCCCTGATCCCGGCCGCCTCCGGCCGCACGCCGGCCGGCCCGGCCGCCCTCGTCGAGTCGACCGCCCTGATGGGCGCGGTACCGCGCCCTCCGAAAACGGACGAGCCGGAGAGTTCCGCCGCTGCCGTCGGGCAGCCTCGACCGCGCCGGGGCGAGCGGGTCGTCCAGCTCCGCCCGGAGCAGACCGGCGAGGGCTACAAGAGCGTCTACTCGGAGCTCACCCGGCCGACGCTGGGCTCCCGGCTGCGCACGGGCATCCGGATCAGCGGCGAGGTGCTGATCACCTTCGGCCTGGTGGTGCTGCTCTTCGCCAGCTACGAGGTCTGGGGCAAGTCGGCAATCGTCGACGCCCACCAGACCGACCTCAGCCAGCAGTTGGCGCAGGCGTGGGGCCCCGAGGGCGACCCGACGGTGGCGCCGTCGGCGAGCGCGAGCGCAGCCACCAAGCCGAAGCCGCCGCCACAGGGCAAACCCCTAGCCGGGCTCTACATCCCCAAGCTCGACAAGAACTGGGTCGTCGTCGAGGGCGTCACCCAGAAGGACATCCGGTACGCGCCAGGCCACTACCCCTCAAGTGCCATGCCGGGCCAGGTGGGCAACTTCTCCGTCGCCGGGCACCGCAACCGGGCCACCTTCTGGCGGCTCGACGAGTTGAACGACGGTGACGCCATCGTGGTGGAGGGCAAGACCGACTGGCACGTCTACAAGGTGAGCCAGAGCCGGATCGTCAAGCCCAACCAGGTCGAGGTGGTGGCACCCGTACCGGGCAAGCCCGGGCAGAAGCCGACCACGGCGATGCTCACCCTGACCACGTGCAACCCGAAGTTCGACAACTACGAGCGGCTGATCATCCACGCCGAACTGGCGCGCAGCCAGCCGAAGTCGGCGGGTCGCCCGGCGGAGCTGGGGGCCTAGCGGTGTACGGCTGGATCTGGCGCAAGCTTCCCTTCGGGCTGCCCGGCAAGCTCGTCGGCAGCCTGCTGATCGCCAGCGCGATGGTGGCCCTGCTCTGGTACGTGGTCTTCCCGTGGGCCGAGCCCCTGCTGCCCTTCGACGATGTGCAGGTCACCCAGGACTCCGGCGACCCCGCCGGTGACGTGGTGCCGGGCGGCGGGGACGGCGACGGCGCCCCGACCGGCGACGAGCACGACCTGCCGTACGACACCGACCAGAACAACACCCCACCTGCCTCCCCGGACGAGTGAGCCCCTGATGCGTGTCCTGGTGATCGACAACTACGACTCGTTCGTCTTCAATCTGGTGCAGTATCTTGGCCAGCTCGGCGTGGACTGCGAGGTCCGGCGCAACGACGAGATCGAGGTCGCCGAGGTGGGCAGGGCCGGTGCGGCCGGCGTCCTGCTGTCGCCCGGCCCCGGCAGCCCCGACCGCGCCGGCATCTGCCTCGACGTCATCCGTGCGTACGCCGGCGAACTGCCGATCTTCGGCGTCTGCCTGGGGCACCAGGCGATCGGCGAGGCCTTCGGCGCCACCGTGACCCGCGCCCCGGAGTTGCTGCACGGCAAGACCTCCGAGGTCCACCACCGCGACGTCGGAGTGCTCGCCGGCCTGCCGGACCCGTTCACCGCCACCCGCTACCACTCGCTCGCCGTGCTGCCCGAGACGCTGCCGGAGGAGCTTGAGGTAACCGGCTGGACGGATTCCGGGGTGGTGATGGCGATGCGGCACCGGACGCTGCCGATCGAGGGCGTCCAGTTCCACCCGGAGTCGGTGCTGACCGAGGGCGGTCACCTGATGCTGGCGAACTGGCTCGCCTCCTGCGGCCATCCGGAGGCGCTGGAACGGGCCCCGGAGCTGGCCGCCGAGGTGGACGCGCGCCGCCGAGCCGCCTTCGCCACCGCCTGAGTCCCAGGACATCACCAAAGACCCTGCCCCTGCTCCAGGATCGGCTCAGCGAACAGACTCACCGCCATCTCGGTCGCCGTGAGCACTCGCCGTCGTTGCGGGCGCGGGCCTGCTCCGACTGCCAACGGCGCAGCCGAGGAGGCCGAGCGGCCCGGCAACACCATCCAGATCCTGACCTTCGCCGCTGGCGAGTACGGATCGATGGGCAGCGCCTTCAGCCTGCTGGCCTTTCCCGAGCCGGCCGATCCGGGGGTCGTCTACGTCGAGACCCGCGCGGGTAGCCTCTACCTCGAAGGCCATCAGGTCAGGGAGTACAGCCGGGTCTTCGAGCACCTGGTCGCGACGGCCGCCAGCGCTCGGGAGTCGCGCGCCCTGATCCAGGGGGCGATTGACGAGCTATGAGAGGACGGCGCGGGTGGAAGAGGTCAGCACGGCCCGTGTGACCTGGCGGAAGAGCACCCGCAGCAACGGGTCCGGCAACTGCGTCGAGGTGGCGGACGACCCGCGCGGCAAGATCGGGCTACGGGACAGCAAGGACCCGGACGGCCCCACCCTCACCTTCGACCGAAGGGCCTGGTCGCGCTTCGTCTCGACCGTCAAGCACGGGATCGGCTGATCGCGCTCGTTCAGGTGCCCATCCGCCGTTGGTGAGGTGGCAGGCGAATGCGAATTCGTTCCCGCCCCGTCTGGGCTGAGGCTGAGGCTGATGCGAGGTTCCACCGGCTGAGCCTGACCGCCCCGGCCCTGAGTCAGCTCTTGAGCGCGTCCTGGAGCGCCGGGTTCGCGGGCGAGCGGACTGCGGGCGGGCGGCCGCGGGCCGCGTCCCAGGCCGCCTTGCCGCTGGCGAAGTAGTCCCGGACCGCCTTCCCGAAGAGCAGGGCGTTCCCGCAGCCGGAACAGCGGGCAGCCACTCCCTCGACGTCGAGGCCGAGGTGCCGGCACAGCGTCACCGCGCGCGACAGGTGGTAGGACTGGGTCACGATCAGGGCGCGCTCGACGCCGTACACGTCGCGCGCCCGGGCGCAGGTGTCGTAGGTGTCCAGGCCGAACGGGTCGGCCACGACGCGCCGCGGATCGACGCCGAGCCGCTCGGTCAGGTGGGCGGTCATCGCGGTCGTCTCGTCACCGGACGTCCCGCCCCCGTCGCCCGACACGAGGACCACCCGGGCCCGCCCACTGTCGACCAGGGCGGCGGCGGTCTCCAGGCGGCCGGCGAGGCGGTCCCCCGGTTGACGGCGGTCCGCCGCCACCGCCGTGCCCAGGACGATCACGACGTCGGCAGCCGGGGCGTCGGCCTCGTCGTACAGGTGACCTCGAGCGGCAGTCGTCGTCCACAGCCAGGGGAGGCTGGCGACGAGCAGCACGGCCCCGCCCAGAGCCGCCACGCGGATCAGTCGGCGCCGCCACCGGCTCGCCCGGCCGGCAGCGCCGGTCACCGCGCCCACAAGCGGCGTCAGCGCTCGGGAAGCCGGATCGGCGGGGTGGTCGGCAACGGGAACCCTCCGCCACCGCCACCGCCGTCACCAGGGGTGGCTGTCGTGGTGGGCGTCGGGGTCGCCGAGTCGGTGGGCGTCGGTTCGGCCTGCGGCACGGTGACCACGATCGTCACGGTCTTGCCCTTCGCCAGGTTGCTACCCGCCCGCGGGGTCTGCTCGGTGACCCGGCCGGCCTCCTCCGGCGGCACCTCCTGACCCTCCTTGACGCTGACCCGGTAGCCCGCCTCCTTCAACTCCTCCTTGGCCTCGTCCTCGGACGAGTTGACCACGTTCGGCACCCGGCCGACGTTGCCCCTGGAGACGGTCACGACGACCTCGGTGCCGACGGCCACCCGCGAGCCCTGCGCCGGAGACACGCTCAGGACGATGCCCTCCTTCTCGGGGCTGTCCTTCCTCTCCTCCTTGACCTTGAAGCCCTCGCTCTTCAGCCGCCCCTCCACGTTCTCGAAGGTCGAGCCTTCGAGACCGGATGGGATGGCCTTCGTCTCCACGCCGCCGCAGACCTGGACGGTCACCTCGCGGTTGGGCTCCAGCGGGGAGTTGGCGGCCGGGGTCTGGTTGACCACCTGGCCCTTCGTGCAGGTGCCGAAGACCGGATCGCCCGCCTTGGGCACCAGGCTGGCCTGCTCGATCCGGGCGAACGCCTCCTGCTGGGTCAGGCCGGTCACCGTGGGCACCGTGACCCGGTCGTCGCCGCGCTGGCTCAGCAGGGCGGCGGCAAGGGCGATCACCGCGAGGACGCCCACCGCGGCGAACAGCGCGATCAGCCAGGACGACGCCTTCCGTCGGCGCGGGTCGCCCACCCGGGCCGGCATCTGCCGGGTCTGCGGGGCACCGGGGGCACCCCCGTACCCGCCGGCGGCCGGGGCGAGCTGCGCCGTCTCCTCCTGCGGCAGCACCGGGGTGGCCATCACCGGGCGGCCGGCGGCGGCGCGGAGCAGGTCGGCCCGCATCTCGCCGGCGCTCTGGTAGCGGTTGAGCGGGTTCTTCGACAGCGCCTTGAGCACGATCGCGTCGACCGCGGGGTTGACGTCGGGGTTGATGTCGCTCGGGGTCGGCGGGGTCTCCCGCACGTGCTGGTAGGCCACGCTGACCGGGCTGTCGCCGACGAACGGCGGATGCCCGCAGACCAGTTCGAAGAGCACGCAGCCGGCGGCGTAGACGTCGGAACGGGCGTCGACCGCCTCGCCGCGCGCCTGCTCGGGTGAGAGGTACTGCGCCGTACCGATGACCGCGCTGGTCTGGGTCATCGTGGTGGCGCCGCTGGCGAGCGCCCGCGCGATGCCGAAGTCCATCACCTTGACCTGGCCGGTCTGGGTGAGCATCACGTTGCCGGGCTTGATGTCGCGGTGGATGATCCCGTGCCGGTGGCTGAACTCCAGGGCCGCGCACATGTCGGCGCAGATCTCCAGCGCCCGACGCGGCTGGAGCCGCCCCTCGACGCCCAGCACCTCCTTGAGGGTCCGCCCGTTGACGAACTCCATGACGATGAACGGCAGGGTCTCGCCGGTCGGCGCGGTCTCCTCGCCGGTGTCGTAGACGGCGACGATCGCCGGGTGGTTGAGGGACGCGGCGTTCTGCGCCTCCCGGCGGAACCGCATCTGGAAGGTGGCGTCCCGGGCGAGGTCGGTCCGGAGCATCTTGATCGCGACGTCCCGACCGAGCCGGAGATCGCGACCGCGGTGCACCTCGGCCATGCCGCCGTAGCCGAGCAGCTCGCCGACCTGGTACCTGCCACCGAGCAGGCGGGCCTGCGCTGTCATCGCGTCTCTCGTCCTTCGCTCGTCGTCTCGTCGCCGCCGGACCGGGGCGGTTCCTGTCGACGGTACGACGTCCCGGCCGGATCGTCGCGTCCGTCGGGCCGCAGCGCGCCGGACGTCACCGTCGGCAGGGTGGCCGCGGTGTTCTGCCGCAGGTTGTAGGAAATCACGCCGGAGCAGACGAGGACCAGCACGGCCGCGAGGATGGCGAGGAACACCATCCCGGGCCGGGACCGCTGCCCGCCCGGCTGGTGTACGGGCGGGACGGCGTGTCCCGCGTACGGCATCGGTCGGGCCTGCGGCACGGGCGTCGCGCCATGGGGGTAGCCGGGCGGTGCCATCTGCGGACGCTGGACCGGCGCGGCCGGCGGGACCGAGGTGGGACGGTACGGCGCGGCGGCCGGGCGGGGGGCCGCCACGGGCGGGCGGTGGGCCGTCATCGGCGGGCGCGGCGGCTGCGCGGTGGGAATCGGCGGCCGGTGCGGCGACACCGGTGGGCGCGGCGGCGGCACCTGGGCGCGGCCGGGCGGGGCGGCCGGCGACGCCGGGGCGGCGGAAATGGGCTGGCCGGTGGCCCGGGCCTGCTGGGAGAGCTGGGACTTCAGCTGGCGGGCCACTCCGGCCAGCGCGGCGGCGCTCGGCCAGCGGGCACCCGGGTCCTTCGCCAGGGCCCGTTCGACCACCGTCCGGACCTGCGGCGGGATGTCGCCGGGCAGCGGCCGGGGGGTCTCCCGGACGTGCCGCATGGCGATCTCGAGGGGATTCTCGCCCTCGAACGGGCGTCGGCCGGCGAGGCACTGGTAGGCCACCACGCCGAGCGCGTAGACGTCGGACGCGGGCGTGGCGACTCCGCCGGTGGCCTGCTCCGGCGAGATGTACGAGGCGGTGCCGAGCACCGAACCGGCCGCCGTCAGCTGGGCCACCAGCTCCGAGCGGGCAATGCCGAAATCGGTGAGCACCAGGGTGCCGTTGGGGCGGACCAGCAGGTTGCCGGGCTTCACGTCCCGGTGCACGATGCCCTTCACGTGTGCCGCGTGCAGCGCGTCGGCGGCCTGGGCGACGAGCGCCATCGTGCGGGCCGGAGTGAGCCGGCCGACCCGGGCCAGGGTGGCCGACAGGGCGTCGCCCTCGACGTACTCCATGACCAGGAAGGCGATCTGCTGGTCGTTGCCGTAGTCGTAGACGTCGACCACACCGGGATGGTTGATCGTTGCCATCGTGCGGGCCTCGCCGCGGAACCGCTCGGCGAAGTCGGGGTCGTCGAGCAGCGCGGGGAGCAGGCTCTTGACGGCCACCGTCCGGCCGAGCACCTGGTCGGTGCCGCGCCAGACGTCGCCCATGCCGCCGCTGGCGATCCGCTCGTCGAGGCGGTAGCGGTTGCCGAGCTGCACCCCGGGGCTGAGCATGTCAGCGGCCTCCCGGGTCGGCGATGGCGGCGCGCATGATCTGCCCGGCGATCCGGGCCGCCTCGGCGCTGCCGCCCGGACCGGCCTGCTCCAGCATCACGCAGACCGCGGAGACCGGGTTGCCGTTCTTGTCCAGGGCGAAGCCGATGAACCAGCCGTGGTCGGGCCGGTCCGGCGCGGACTGCGCGGTGCCGGTCTTGCCGCCGACCGTGTAGCCCTTGAGCTGCGCGTTCCTGCCGGAGCCGTTCTCGACCACGCTCACCATCATGTCCCGCAGGTCGTCGGCGACCTGGCCGCTGACCGGCTGCCGCAGCTCCTTGGGCTTGGCGGTGTAGTGGCTGGTGGTGCGGTCCGGGGCGAGCAGCTGGCGGACCAGGTACGGCCGCATCTGGCTGCCGCCGTTGGCGACCGCCGCGACGATCATCGCGCCCTGGAGCGGGGTCATCCGCACGTCGCGCTGCCCGATGGACGACTGGGCCAGCGCGGCCGGGTCGGCACCGCCGTCGGCGTTCTCCATGCTGCCGGTCCGGCTCGCCGCCACCGGGTAGCCGCCCTCGTTGAGGTGGCCGACGGTGAGGTCCTCCTGCTCGAAACCGAACTGCCGGGCCTTCTCCTTGATCTTGTCCGCGCCGAGCTGGACACCTAGCTTCGCGAAGCCGGTGTTGCACGAGTGTGTGACGGCCGTCTTCAGGGTGACCTCGTCCTGCGGACAGATCGACGGCGCCGCGTTGCGGATCGGGGTGCCCGACGTCGGCGGGGTCCAGCTCGATCCGGCCGGGATCCTGGTCTCCTGGCCGATGCCGTTCTCCAGCGCCGCGGCGGCCACCACGATCTTGAAGGTGGAGCCCGGGGGAAGCACCTCGCCGAGGGCCCGGTTCTTCAGTGGGCCCGCCGGGTCCTGCTCCAGCTTGTTGTACGCGGCGGTGGCCTCGTTGGTGCTGTGGCTGACCAGCGGGTTCGGGTCGAAGCTGGGCATCGACACCAGCGCCTGCACCGCCCCGGTACGCGGGTCCACGGCGATCGCAGCGCCCTTCGCCGCATCGACGCGGTTGTTCCGCAACTGCTCGTACGCGACGTCCTGGGCCCGCTTGGAGAGTGTGAGCAGCACGTTGCCGCCGCCGGTCCGGTCGCCAGTGAACATGTCCTTGACCCGGTTGGCGATCAACTGGTCGCTGGTGCCGGCCAGGAAGTCGTTCTCGAACTTCTCGATGCCGGTCTCGGCCAGGTTGACCGGCTTGTAGCCGAGCACGTGCGCGTACTTCGCCCCGCCGGGGTAGCTGCGCTGGAACTTCAGCTCACCTCCGGTCTCCTTGCTGAGCGCGAAGGCGGTGCCGCCGGCCTCGATGTTGCCGCGTCGGCGCTCGTACTCGGCGACCTGGACCCGGCCGTTGTAGTCGCTGGTGCGGTATTCGTCGGCCTTGTAGGCCTGGATCCAGTTCAGGTTCGCGAAGAGCAGCCCGAAAAGGACCATGACGACGATACCGACACGGCGCAGGGGTGCGTTCACGGCCTGATCACCTCCGTGGGGGCACCGTGCAGCTGCTCCGGCGGGCCGCCGGACGGTCGGGCCGCCTTGCCGCCCCCGCCGGCGACGGGCCGGCGGGCGCCGTCGGAGATCCGGAGCAGGACCGCGATGAGCAGCCAGTTGGCCATCAGCGAGGAACCGCCGGCGGAGAGGAATGGGGTGGTCTGACCGGTCAGCGGGATGAGCTTGCTGATCCCGCCGACGATCACGAAGACCTGGAGCCCGAGAGTGAAGGCCAGGCCGCCGGCCAGCAGCTTGCCGAACGAGTCCCGGACCGCCAGCGCCGCCCGCAACCCCCGCTCGACGATCAGCAGGTAGACCACGAGCAGCGCGGACAGGCCGAAGAGCCCGATCTCCTCGCCGATGCCGGCGAAGATGAAGTCGTTCTGCACCTCCGGCAGCAGGCCCGGCTGCCCGCCGCCCGGCCCCGCGCCGAACAGGCCGCCGGTGCCGAGCGCGAGCAGCCCCTGCACGAGCTGGTAGCCGTCGTTGTAGGGGTCGGCGAACGGATCCAGCCAGATCTGCGCCCGCAGGTAGAAGTTGGCGAACGGCCCGCCGACGAGATCGCCGAGCACGTACGCCAGGTAGACGCCGCCGAAGAAGAGCACCAGACCGATGAGCAGCCAACTGACCCGCTCGGTGGCGATGTAGAGCGTCACCACGAACATGCCGAAGTAGAGCAGCGAGGTGCCGAGGTCCTTCTCGAAGACGAGGACCAGGACGCTGATCAGCCAGACCCCGACCACCGGGCCGAGGTCGCGCCCACGCGGGAAGTCGATGCCCAGGAACCGGCGGCTCGCCAGCGACAGCACCTCACGCTTGCGCACCAGGTAGTAGGCGAAGAAGACCAGCAGGGCCAGCTTGGCGAACTCGCCGGGCTGGATGGAGAAGCCACCGATCCGGATCCACAGCTTCGCGCCGTTGATCTCGGAGAATCGGCTGGGCAGCACCGCCGGGATCATCACCAGCACGATGCCGGCGAGCCCCAGCGTGTACGCGTAGCGGGACACCGAGCGGTGGTCCCGCATGAGGGCGAGCAGGCCGGCGGCGAGGATGACCGAGACGAGCGTCCAGGCGAGCTGCCGGCCACCCGTGCCGGCGAAGATGGCCAGTTCCTCCCGCTCGGCGGGGGCGGCGTTGCCCAGGTCGAGGCGGCGCAGGAAGCCCACGCCGAGCCCGTTGAGCAGCGCCACCGCCGGCAGCAGTGCCGGGTCGGCGAAGGGTGCCAGGAACCGGATCACCAGGTGCAGGCCGAGGAAGACGGCGGTGAGCGCGGCGGCCGGCATCCAGAAGTCCGCCGTGACCGTGTCGAGCACCTTCGCCTCGACCATCGCCCCGTACGCGGCCACCAGAACCATGGCGACCAGCAGCAGCGACAGTTCGGCGTTGCGCCGGGACCGGGCCAGGCGTACGCCGGGTTGCTCGCCCGCGATGGCGGGCGAGGGTGCCGGAAAGGCCGCTGCGGTCACGAAACGTCCTCGGATCGAGCCGCGCCTACTCCGGCGACCGGCACACGGCGGGATCGAGCGCCGGCGCTTCGGTGTCGGAGGGCGTGGCGTCGGGCGTGGTGGTCGGCGCGGCCGGCGTGCTCGACCGGCCGCTGACCGGCGCGCTCGCGCTGACGGTCGGGGCAGGCGACGTCGGGCCGGGGGCAGGCGTCGGGGCGGTGGTGGCGGCCACGGCGCTCGGGCTCGGGCTCGGCGGGCAGACGGGCTTCAGGTTCGGGTTCGTCGGGTCGTCGCTGGTCAGCTCGGCCAGCCGGCGCTCGGCGTCGGGCTCGCTCTTGGCCGGGATGCCCTGCTTGACCTGCTCCTGGGCGGCAAGCGTGAGGTCGTCCAACTCCGCCGGGCTGGTGGAGTGCACGGTCGACAGGTCCATGCCGGCGATCTCGCCCTGTATGCCCCGGAACACGGCGACCTGGCCGTCCTCGGTGGCTCCGACGTAGTACTGCCGCTGGGTGTAGCTCCAACCGCCGAAGACGGCACCGCCGACGAGGACCAGCAGCGCCAGCGAGATCGCGGCGGCCCGCACCGGCCGACGTTTCGGGCGCTCCGGCTCGTCGTCGGCACCGGTCGACGGCTCCTCGGGGGCGGGCGGCCGGGGCTGCGAGAGGGCGGACGCACGGGCGGCCGGCGTGGACACGTCGGCGGAGGTCGCCATGCCCCGGTCCCGGGCCGCGGCACCGCCGACGATCGGGCTCGCCTCGACGATGTCCTGGTCGGTGGCGTCGGCGATGATCACCGTGATGTTGTCCGGGCCGCCGCCGCGCAGGGCGAGCTGCACCAGCCGCTCCACGCACTGCTGCGGGTCGGTGTACTCCCGCATGGTCTCGCCGATGGTGTCGGCGCTGACCACACCCGAGAGGCCGTCGCTACAGATCAGGTAGCGGTCCCCGGCGAGCACCTGGCGGACGCTGTATTCCGGGTCGATGTCGCGGCCGTCGAGCGCCCGGGTGAGCAGCGACCGCTGCGGGTGGCTGCTCGCCTCCTCGGCGCTGATCCGGCCCTCGTCGACGAGCATCTGGACGTACGTGTCGTCCTTGGTGATCTGCGCGAACTCGCCGTTACGCAGAAGATAGGCCCGCGAGTCGCCGATGTGGACCATGCCCAGCTTGCTGCCGGAGAAGAGGGTCGCGGTGAGCGTCGTGCCCATCCCCTCCAGCTGGGGATTGGCGTCCACCGTGTCGCGGAGCTGCTGGTTGGCGGTGCCCACGGCCGAACGCAACGCGTCGACGAGGGCGTCACCCGGGACGTCCTCGTCGAGCGGCGCCATGGCACCGATGACGATGTTGCTGGCGACGTCACCGGCGGCCATGCCGCCCATGCCGTCGGCGACGGCGAGAAGCCGCGGTCCGGCGTAGACGGAATCCTGATTACCGTCTCGGATCAGACCGCGGTCACTGTGGGCCGCATAGCGCAGGGTCAGAGTCATGGCCGTAATTCGAGAGAAGTGCGGCCGATCCGGATCGGCACGCCGAGGGGGACGGGGGTTGGTCCGGTGACCTTATCGCGCTCCAGGTATGTGCCGTTAGTCGAGCCGAGGTCCTCGACGAACCACTGGCCGTCGCGCGGCACGAGTCGGGCGTGCCGCGCCGAGGCGTAGTCGTCGGTTATGACGAGGGTCGAATCCTCGGCGCGGCCGATGGTGATCTGCGCTTCGCCGAGGGTGATCCGGGTCCCCGCCAATTGACCGGCGGTCACCACGAGCTGGTGCGCTGCCCTGCCCCGCTTCGCCTTCGCCGGTTTCGCCGCCTGCCCGAGCGAGGCGCCGACCGCCCGGGGAGCGGCGACCAGCCGGCCCGATCGGGCGCCCGCGAAGAGGTCCCGGCGGATCACGCCGACCACCGTGAACACGAAGATCCACAGCAGGATCAGGAACCCGAACCGGGCGACGGTGATGACGAGTTCCGGCAAGGCGGGTCAGCCGTCCACGCGGAAGGTCAGCGTCGTGGTGCCGAGCTGGATCATGTCGCCGGGGTTGAGCGCGACGGCGGAGACCCGCTGGCCGTTGACCATGGTGCCGTTGGTCGACCCGAGGTCGGTCAGCACGACCTGACCACCGTCGAAGTCCAGCCGGGCGTGTCGCCGCGAGATGCCGACGTCGGGCAGGCGCAGGTTGGCCTGGTCGCCGCGGCCGATCACGGTCGAACCCATCTGGAGGGGGTAGGTGCGCCCGTCGCCGGAGACCAGCCGCACGTTGCGGCCACCGCCGTGGCCGGGGGGAGGACCGTAGCCACCACCCTGGTCGTACGCCGGGTAGGCGGGCGGGCCCGCGTCGTAGCCGGGCGCCGAGACCGGGGCGACCTCGCCACCGGTGTAGACCTCGGCGGTGACCCGGAACATGCCGGTGTCCAGACCCTCACCGCGTTCGATCTCGACGATCACGTCGCCGTAGACCGTCCAGGCCTGCTCGCCGATGAACTCCGCCTGCGACTGGGCCAGCTCCTGGGCCAGCGCGGCAGCGTACGGCGCCAGACGACTGTGGTCGTAGGGCGAGAGATCGATCACGTAGCGGTTGGGCACCAACGTGCGCCCACCGGCCAGGATCGCCTTGTGCGCCTCGGCCTCCCGCTGCATGGCGTTGAGGATCTCCACGGGGTGGACAACCCCTTTGAAGACCTTGGCGAAGGCCCCCTCGACCAGGCCTTCCAGACGCTTCTCGAAGCGTTGCAGCACGCTCACCGGCTCCTCCTCGGGTCCCGAGGACATGATGGTATCCGGCCGGCGCGCGCGCAGCTCACACGCCGCTCGGCCGTCTGACGGCGACCCGCTCGGACGGGCCGATACTGCCGTGCTAGTCTTTCGTCCGCCACGAACGCGAACCGCTCCTCGGACGGTAACCGATCGTCGCAACGATCACGGACCGGGTAGGATGTCCGAGGCCTGCTGGAGGCAGCAGGACCGGCACAGACTACAGTGTTCGAGGTCAGGCCACGGGGAAGTGGCGGAATGGCAGACGCGCACGGTTCAGGTCCGTGTGCCCGAAAGGGCGTGGGGGTTCAACTCCCCCCTTCCCCACCAATGAGCGAGGGCTCCGCAGCGACTGCGGGGCCCTCGCGCCGTATCGGGGCGTGCCGTACGTCACGCTATGCTCCGATGGTTTCTGCCTCCGATGGACCAGGAGTGGCGTGTGAGTGTCGCGTTCGTGACCGGGTCGGGCGGTCTGATCGGCTCCGAGGCGGTCCGGCACTTCGCCGGCCTCGGTCTCGAGGTCGTCGGCATCGACAACGACATGCGGCAGGAGTTCTTCGGCGAGGAGGCCTCCACCGCCTGGAACGTCCGGCGGCTGACCGACGAGCTGGGGTCCGCGTACTCGCACCACAGCATCGACATCCGCGACCGGGCCGCGCTGGCCAACCTGTTCAGGCGGTACGCCACCGACATCGCCGTGGTGATCCACACCGCCGCACAGCCGTCGCACGACTGGGCGGTGCGCGACCCGTTCACCGACTTCGACGTGAACGCCACCGGCACGCTCAACGTCCTGCAGAACGTGCGCGAACACTGCCCCGAGGCGCCGGTCATCCACTGCTCCACCAACAAGGTCTACGGCGACCGGCCGAACAGCCTGCCCCTGGTCGAGCTGGAGACCCGCTGGGAGATCGAGCCGGGGCACCCGTACGAGCAGGGCATCCGTGAGGACATGTCCATCGACGCCTGCCTGCACTCGATCTTCGGCGCCTCCAAGGTGGCGGCCGACGTCATGGTGCAGGAGTACGGCCGCTACTTCGACATGCGCACGGCCTGCTTCCGGGGCGGGACGCTGACGGGCCCGGCGCACTCCGCGACGGAGCTGCACGGCTTCCTCGGTTACGTGATGCGCGCCAACATGGAGCGCCGGACCTACAAGATCTTCGGCTACCAGGGCAAGCAGGTCCGCGACGCCATCCACAGCTCGGACGTGGTCTCCGCCTTCGAGGCGTTCTTCCGCAACCCGCGCTCGGCGGCGGTCTACAACCTCGGCGGGGGCCGGCACTCGAACACCTCCAACCGCGAGGCGTTCGCGCTGGCCGAGCAGATCACGGGCCACGAGATGATCACCGAGTACGTCGAGGCCAACCGGATCGGCGACCACAAGTGGTGGATCGGCTCGAACGAGGCATTCCAGGCCGACTACCCCGAGTGGAAGCAGATCTACGACGTGCCCATGATCATGCGGGAGATCTACGAGGCCAACGTGGACAAGTGGGTGCCCGGAGCATGACCGGCAGGGGCAAGCGGAACATCCTCGGGGTCCTGGTCGACGCCACCGACTACGCCGGCGCGACCGACCAGGTGGTGGCGGCGGCCCAGGAGCGCCGCCCGCTGGCGCTGACGGCGCTGGCCGTGCACGGCGTGATGACGGGGGTGCTCGACCCGGCGCACAACGCCCGGCTGAACTCCTTCGACGTGGTCACCCCCGACGGCCAGCCGGTGCGCTGGGCGCTCAACCTGCTGCACGGGGCCGGCCTCACCGACCGGGTCTACGGCCCCACCCTGACCCTGCACGTGCTCTCCCGGTTCGCCGACGAGGGACTGCCGGTCTACCTCTACGGTTCGACCGAGGAGACCCTGGCCAGGCTGATTCCGGCACTGGAGCAGATGTTTCCGGCGCTGAAGATCGCCGGGGTGGAGCCGTCCAAGTTCCGGGCGGTGCAGCCGGGCGAGGACGCCGAGATCGCCGACCGGATCAGGTCCAGCGGGGCCCGGCTCGTGCTGGTCGGGCTGGGCTGCCCGCGCCAGGAGGTCTTCGCGTACGCCATGCGACCGCTGCTGGACATGCCGCTGATGGCGGTCGGGGCGGCCTTCGACTACCACGCCGGGCTGCTGCGTCAGCCCCCGCCGTGGATGCAGCGGGCCGGCCTGGAGTGGTTCTGGCGCCTCGGCCTGGAACCGAAGCGGCTCTGGCGGCGCTACGTGATCCTCAACCCGGCCTACCTGGCCCGGCTCGCCGGGCAGAAGACGGGGCTGTGGAAGGCGAAGCCGCCGGCCCCGGCCACGGAGCGTCCCGCCAGCTTCTCGGTCTGACCGCCTCTGGCGTCAGAAAGGGCCCCTTCCTATGCGTGATGCGATAAGAAGGGGCCCTTCCTTGCGCTCAGGTCAGAGGGTCAGGGTCCAGGTGTTGAGGTAGCCGGTGTCGCCGGAGTAGACGTCCCGCACCCGCAGCTGCCAGTTGCCGTTCGCCGCCTCGCTCGACAGGTTCACCGTGTAGGTGGCGTTGATGTTGTCCGCGCCGTCGAAGAAGCTGCTGTTCTTCAGCCGGTAGGACGAACCGTCCGGGGCCACCAGGTCGATGACGACGTCACCGCGGTAGGTGTGCACGATGTTCACCGCGACGGTCGAGGCCGACGAGGCGTTACGGGCGCACCCCGAGATCGGGATCGAGCTGCTGACCGTGACGCCCGTGTCCGGGATCGCCACGTCGGTGCCGTTGCTGCCGGAGCAGCCACCGCCCGTACCGGTCACCGTCAGCGAGTAGGTCGCCGTCCTGCTCCCCGAGGCCGCGGTGCCCGTCACGGTCACGGAGTAGGTGCCGGCCGGGGTGCTCGCCGAGGTGCTGACGGTCAGCGTCGAGGAACCACCCGAGGTGACGGTGGCCGGGCTGAACGAGGCGGTCGCCCCGGACGGCAGCCCGCTGGCCGACAGGCTCACCGACTGGGCGGAGCCGTTGGTCGTGGCGGTGCCGACCGTGGCCGTCACCGAGCCGCCCGGCGCGGTCGAGCCGGAGGCCGGCGAGACCGAGACGGAGAAGTCGTTGGTCGGCGGGGTGTCGTCGTTGACGACGTAGAGCAGCTTGTTGGGCGAGCCGGTGCCCGGGTTGCCCACCGCGTTGTTGGTGGCGTTGTTCACCAGGTAGTCGCGGACCTGCTGCGGCGTCCAGGACGGGTTGGCGCTGGCCACCAGGGCCGCGGCGCCGACCACGTGCGGGGTCGCCATCGAGGTGCCGCTGATGGTGTTGGTGGAGGTGTCGTTGGTGTGCCACGCCGAGGTGATCGACGAGCCTGGCGCGAAGATGTCCACGCAGGTGCCGATGTTGGAGAACGACGACCGGGCGTCCGTGTTGGTCGTCGAGCCGACCGTGATGCCCTCGGCGGTCCGGGCGGGCGAGGTGTTGCAGGCGTTGGCGCCGGAGTCGTTGCCGGCGGCCAGGCCGTAGCTCACACCCGAGTTGATGGAGTTGCGTACGGCGGTGTCGAGCGAGGAGTTCGCGCCGCCGCCGAGGCTCATGTTGGCCACGGCCGGCTTGACGGCGTTCTGGGTGACCCAGTCGACGCCGCCGATGACGCCGGCGTTCGTGCCGCTGCCGGAGCAGTTCAGCACCCGTACGCCGACCAGCTGGACGCCCTTGGCGACCCCGTACGCCGAGCCGCCGACGGTGCCGGCGACGTGCGTGCCGTGCCCGTTGCAGTCGTCGGCCGAGCCGCCGTCGACGGCGTCGAAGCCGGTGACTGCCCGGCCGCCGAAGTCGCTGTGGCTGAACCGGATGCCGGTGTCGATGATGTAGGCGTGCACGTTGCTCGCCGTGTTCGGGTACGTGTAGGAGCTGTTCAGCGGCAGGGCCCGCTGGTCGACCCGGTCCAGGCCCCAGGAGGGCGGGTTGGTCTGGGTGCCGGTGATGGAGACCGTGTGGTTCTGCTCGACGTACGCCACGGCGGGGTCCGCGGCGATGCGGGCGGCGGCCTTGGCCCCGACCCGGACCTCGAAGCCGCGCAGGGCGGCACCGTAGGTGCGGGCGACCGAGCCGCCGTGCCGGCCGACCAGCCGCTGCGCGGTGTCACCGACGCTGCTGCTGGCTACCGAGCTGTCCTTGAAGACGACGATGTAGCTGTCGGCCACGGCGGTGGCACCACCCGCGGCGCGGATCGTGCCCACCGGTTCGGCGGCCATGGCTGGCGTGGCGGTGGCCACCATGGCCAGGGTGGCCACCCCGACGAGTAGGGACCTGCGTGGAAGACCCATCTTCTACTCCCTCCGACCGGCACCGACCGTCCAACTGTTCGTGACGAGTGAATCGATGAATGCCGATCAGGCCGAGGGTAGGGCGACGTGAACGAAAATTCAAACATGTCGACTTGTCTATAACACCGGGAAGATGGCCCCTAGGGGAGGCGGATACGGGGCGAACGGGGGACCGGCCCGGATTCACGACCATCGAAAACGGGCAAGGCTGAACGTCATGGAGAGTCACCTCACCGTGCTGCTGCCGCTGACCGCCGTCTGGCTCGTCGCCGGCTGGCTCGCGGACGGGCTGCCCCGGCTGGACCACGCCCGGGCCCTGCGCCGGCGTACCGGATGGGTGCTCGCCCTGACGCTGACCGGCCTGGGGCTGACGGCAGCCGTGCTGGTCGCGGGGCTCTCCAGCGCCGGCGCGACCCCGGCGGACCGGGCGGCCGCCGGTCTCACCCTCGCCGCCGTCCCCGCGCTCGTGGTCGCGCTCTGCTCGGTGCGCCGGGTACGCCGGCTGCGGGCGGGCGCGGGCGCGCTCTCCTCGGCGCCGGAGACCCCGGCGCCGCACGGCCTGCGGGCCTCCGCCGCGCACCCGCTGATCGGGCTCCCCGTGCAGGTCACCGGCCTGGCGCTCCTGCCGGCGGTGGCCACGGCGAGCACCCCGGGCCTGCCGTTCGGGCCCGGGGTCGCCGGTCCGGCCATCACCGTGGGCGTGCTGGGTGTCGCCGCCATCGGCGTACGCCACGCACTGCGACACAGCCGGCTCGTCGAGCGGGCCGTGCCGGCGCGGCCGGCGTCACCGCGAGCGGCCGGGGCCCTGCACGTATAGCAGTTCCAGGATCGCGCGGGTCGCCTCGAACCAGCGGTCGAGCCAACCGGGCGGCGGAACACTGCCCTTCGGCGGCAACTCCATCAGCAGCCCGCGCAGCAGCGGGTGGTCGACCAGCGACTCGGCCGGCTCCACCGACCAGCCACCTGTCGGGAACGACGGCTCGGTCAGCGGGTTGGGGTCCAGCGAGGGCAGGGAGAGCGGCGGGGCGGCCTGCTCCGGCGGGGCCGCCTGGGACTCCCGGCCACCGATCTCGGTGTCGGTCGACACCACCTCGGTCAGGACGGTGTCCCGGCGTGCCCCCCGGTACTTGCCCCCGAACCGTTCCGGCTTGCCCGGACCGTTGGTGAGGTTGTCTGACCCGATCGTCGTCATCCGTCTCGCCTGCCTCGCTCGGTTGCCGATCCGTGCGGCGGGTTGTCGACCAGCGCCGTACCGAGGGGTACAACGACGCGGGCCCGATGTGGCGACGGGGCGGCGGGACGTCTTCGCACCCGGCTGGGGCGCGCGGGCACGGTGATGCCCCGCCCGGCCTACCGCCGGACGGGGGATCCCGTCACTTCACAGTCCCGTCTAGCCCCTGTCGAACGCACCGCCCCTGGTGCTGGCGACAAAGGCGTGCCAGTCACCCGGGGCGAAGACCAGGGCCGGGCCCGTCTTGTCCTTCGAGTCCCGCACGCCGACCGCCCCCGTCACGTACGCCACCTCCACGCAGTTGTCACAGTTCGGCCCGCTCTTCGAGCTCTTGAACCATGTCGCCTGCGTCAGGTCCGCGGGGAACCCCTTGGTCGCCATTTCCACAACGGCTCCTCTGCCAGTTTCGCGATGTGTGCGATGGACTCCTCAGGGCGAATGGCCGCCGCTCGGATGTGATCGAAGATGAAGCTGTACTTCTGCAGTTCGTCACTCTTCTCCAGGAAGAGCCCACCCGTGGCATTCTCCGCGTACACGACATCCGGATCACCGGGCTCAGGGAAGCTGAGGATCGTGAAGGTGCCGTCCATGCCGGCGTGCGCCCCCACCTCGAAAGGCAGGATCTGGAGCGTCACGTTCGGCAGTTCCGCCACCTCGACCAGCCGTTTGAGCTGGTCACGCATGACCTCGTCCCCGCCCACCGGACGGCTCACCACCGCCTCATCGAGCACCACCCACAGATCGACCGGATCATCCTGCGTCAACAACGACTGACGGCCCAAACGGACACGCACCCGTTGCTGTACCTGATCGGGCGTGAAGTCGGGCCGGGCGGCCCGGATCATCGCGCTCGCGTACTCCTCGGTCTCCAGGAGACCGGGCACCACCTGCTGTTCGTACGCCCGGATCGAGCTGGCCGCGGCCTCCAGCCCGACGTACGCGCCGACCAGCACCGTGCTGTAGGGGTGCCACCAGCCCTTCTGCCGCGCCTCCCGGGCGATCTGCACCAGTTCGTCGCTCTCGGTGCCCACCACGCCGTAGATCCGCAGCATGTCCCGCACGTCGCGCGGGGTCGCCGTGGTGTGGCCGGTCTCGATCCGCGAGACCTTCGACGCCGAGCACTCCAACTGCTCGGCGACCACCTCGATGGTGATCCCGGCCGCCTCGCGCTGCCGGCGCAGTTCGGCGCCGAGGCGACGACGTCGGATGGTGGGGCTGCGCCGCTCACTCACGGGGTCACCTCGACAGGTCCCACCCGGTCCACCTCCGCCTCGCCGCGCGCCACTCTCGTCACCCGCCAGGGGCACGACCGTCGTACGGCGGGCATCGTTCGCGGCGTGGGGTGGTGCCGGTCATCGGCCGGCCGCGACGGGCGAAACCGGCCCCCAGTGTGCAGGGCAGACGTGAACGGCTTCAAGCGCCGCTTTGCGCGAGCCGCTCACGTATCGGCAAAAGTCGACGTGCAACTTGCATGAAGCACGCCGCTGATGCACTCTGTCCGTATGGCATGGGTCACTCACCGTCTTCACCCGCTTCCCCGCCGTGGTGACAGCACGGGCCGCGGGACGCGCGGCGGTGAAACCACCCGACAGTCCACAACCAGACCTGCCCCGGGTTGATGACCTCGCCGCTGTACGCCAGTTGGCTGCGGCGGCGGGAGCGGTACCCGGAGTAGCCGGGTGTTGGTCGGGTGGCGGTCCGCCACCAGCGGGTACGGCCCGACCACCACCGCCCGCAACACCCGGTCCACGAGGCACGACCCCCGCCATCGGGCCATCGACGTCCCCCGACCCGCATCCGCCGGCCCGCCCGCCGGCCGACCCTTCCCAGGAGCCCATGTGCTTCCCCGCTCCGGTGACGTACTGCACGTGACTCGCGCGGCGAGTGTCCAGTTCCTGAGACCCATCATGTTCCGGGTCATCCGGGTGCTCGACTGGCCGACCTACGACGGCTGGATCTGGCTCGAAGGCTACGAGTTGAACGCATCGGGGGACGCGGTCAACCGGCGGTCGATCTTCGTCCAGCGGGAGGGGCTGTGCCATCTGCGGTCGGCCCCCGAGCCGCGTCCGCACACCGTGCGTGCGCCGCGCCGGCCCGTCGCCCGCACCCCGGTCCGGGCGGGCTGACCTGCGCGATCGGCAGCCGTGGCGCGTGCCGCCGCCATAGAATGAGGTACGCCCACCCCGGCACGTTTCCACCCCGCGCGTCCAGGACCCCGAACCTGGGATGGCCATGGTCAATCAGCCCGCCGCGCGGCGGCACCACCGCTCCCGTATCGCCTACGCCTTCGGACTCCTGGCGCTGATCGGCGCCGCCACCACCCTGGTGGTCGTGGTCCACGATCCCGCCCTCTCGTCCACCACGCGACTGACCACCCCGGTCCCGGCACCGGAGATCACCGTGGTGGACGAGGACCCACCCGACGACGGGCCGGACGCACTCGACGCCCCGTACGCACTGACCGGACCGGACGAACAGGACGAACCGGACGCGCTCGGCGCCGCCAGCGGCCCGGGATCGGGCGTCGCCGGGGCCGACGCCTCCGCCGACGCCCGGAACGACACGGTCCAGGCCGCCCGCCCCTCGCCGGACGACGTACGCCGCTCCCTCTTCTGGTCCGGCATCTTCGGTCTGGCCATCTCGCTGGCCGGGCTCGGCCTGGTCGGGACGAGACGGCGCATGTGGTGACGTCGCGGCGACTCCGCCGGCGGCCGGGTCAGCGGCTCACCGGGTGGCGGTCGGTTCGACCGACGGCGTGACCTCGCCGGTCGGCGAGGCGGCCTCGCGGGCCACCACCAGCGTGACCTCCTCGTCCTCGGGCACCAGCTCTCCCGCCTCCGGTTCGCTGCGGACAACGGTGCCGGCAGGACGGTCGGACGTCTCGTACTCCACCCGGTGGCCCAGCCCGACGTCGTCCAGGATCGCCTGCGCCGTCTCCAGCGGCAGGTTCAACACCGGCGGCATCGGCAACTGGGCCGCCGGCGAGGGCGACGGGGACGCCGAGGGCGGTGAGGTGGTGGGGGCGGCCGAGGTCGGCGCGGCGGTGGTCGGCGAGGCGCGGGACACCGACGGCGACGGCTCCGGCCCGCCCGGACCGTCGTCCGCCGGCTGGAGGGCCAGCCACAGCCCGACGCCGAGCACGCCGAGCAGCAGCAGCACGACCACACCCCAGAGGATCGGCAGCCACCAGCGCCGCGTGCCCTGCTCCTCGGCGTACCACCCGGCCTCCGGCTGGTCGGCGGGCCGGGCCGGGCGCACCTCCGCCCGGCCGGACCAGACGGCTGGCGGTTCCTCGCGGTCGTCGCTCATCGCACGTCCTTCCCCGGTCCGGGTGGGCGTCGTGGGCCCCTGGCCGCCAACCTAGCGCTCCCGGAGGCCATCGGCCGGGATCAGCGTGCCGGACGCTCCGTCACGGTGTCGGGGAGGCCGATCCGCCGTCCTCCGGCGCGTCGCCGCACCAGATCGACACCTGGTCGTTCCACCGGGCCGCGCCGTCGCCGGCCGGCTCCTGGCGGCTGACCGTGCCCTTCCTGCCTGTGCGGTACTCCGGGTAGAAACCCTCGTCGACGAGCTCGTCCGCCGCGTCGCCACACTTGTCGCCCACCACGTCCGGCACGGTGGCGGCCGGCGCCGGCCCGCTCACGTAGAGCGTCACGGTGCGCCCGGGCCCCACCTCGGTCCCGGCCTCGGGAGAGGTGCGTTCGACCTTCGTCCCCGTGCCAGTGCCGAAGACGAGCCGCCAGCCCAGCCGCTTCTCACGCAGCTCGGCGCGGGCGTCCGTGAAGTCCTCGCCGACGACCGCCGGGACCGTCAACCCCGTGGAGCGGCTCGGCGCGGTCGTCCGGGGAGCCGACGGCGCGGACCGGCCCGGGGTCGACCGGGCCGCGCCGGGAGTGGCGGTGGTGGGCAGGCTCTCCGCCGCTGCCGGCGGTCGGGGCGCCGGATCGTCCTCGCCGGCCAGGATCCAGCCGCCGGTCGCGCCGACGGCGGCGAGCAGCACGACGGCCAGCCCGCCCCTGAGCAGCATCGTCGACCGGTCCGGCCCGGCGTCGTCCCGAGCGCCCGTGTCCCCGTCCGTCATCCGCCCACCCCGCCTCGATCACCGGCGACCGTACCCGCTCCCGCCGACGCCGGCGCAGTCGCGGTCGCCCCTCGGTGGACCGCCACGACTCGCCGCACCGACCACGGGACGTTACGCTCCCCGGCATGGCCAGACGGGGCTGGGGAGGATCGATCGCCATCGCGGTCGGCGTCGCTGCCGGCGCGGGCGCGGCCCAACTGGGCTTCGGCTACGGGCTGGGCATCATCAACTGGGCACCTGCGGACGCCGCCGACGGCGCGACCGCCTGGGTGGCGGGCCTGATCTGGGCCACCTGGATCGCGGCCACCTCGACGATCTTCGGCGCGGTCTGCGCCCAGCGGCTGCGCGACCGCGCCCCGGCACCGGACGCCGAGCCCGCCGACGCGGCTGCGGCCGGCCCGGCCGGCGGCGCCCTCGGGTCCGTCGCACTCGCCGTGGCCGCCGGCGTGGGCGCGCTGATCACCGTGCTGCTGGTGGCCGTACCAGCCCGGGAGGCGGTGGCGGCGGCGGACACCGGCTCGCCCCGGAACGTCGCGGCGGGTTACGCGGCGATCGGCGTGCTGGTCGGGGTGCTGACCGCGGCCTGGACGCTGCGCTCGCGGGCCGCCGCGAACAACGTCATCGCCACGGTCGCGTGGCTCTGGCTGCTCGCCGTGGTCGCCGTCGTGGACGGGGTGCTGGCCGGGCGCGGGCTGACCAGTGCGCAGCTCGGCATCTGGCAGCTCGGCCCCGACGACGGGCGTTACTGGATCCGCGACTACTTCTACTGGCCAGGGGCGCTGCTGTCCCTCGGATCCGCGCTGGTGATCGGCGCCCTCGCCGCCCGCCGGGACGCCCGGCATCCCGATCACCGGGTCGGGGCGGCCGTCTCGGGTGCGGCCGGGCCGCTGCTCGTCGCGACCGCGTACTTCCTGGCGGTGCCGAGGCTGACCGCGATCAGCCCGGAGCAGGTGTCGGCACACCTGATCGCGCCGTACGCGGTGATCATCGGGGTAGGCGGCGCCGTCCTGGTCACCGCCCTCGCCCAGCGGGCCGCCCGACGGGCCGCGAACCGGGAGCCGGTGCGGGTGCCCCGCCAGCGCACCGACGAGCCCGCCGACCGCCCGGCCGACCCGTTGTCCGGCCGGCACGCCCACCCGGCCGACGACACCGACGCCCCCGCCAGAGGGCCGGGCCGCACCGATTTTGACCGGGACACCACCGCGCCGGGCGGCACCGCACCGGACCGGGCCGCCGTCAAGGTGGGTGGGGGGCGGCTCGCGGGGCCCGTCACCGGGCGCGGACCGGCGCCGACCCCCACGACCGCGATGGCCGAGGCGCCGACCGGCGACCTGGCCGCTCCGGCACCCGAAGGCGTCACTGCGGCGTCAGGGTCGTCGGCGTCGACCGAGGAGGCGTCCGCCCCGAGCGATCCGGTGGGGTCCTCGGCCACCGGCCGCAGGCCCCGCCCAGGCCGCCGGGCCCGCTGAACCGCGGCCGATTCAGTCGACGGGCCAGGTGTGCACGGGCTCGTTGCCGCGTTGCAGTTCGGCGTAGCGCTGCACCATGTGGTGCAGGGCGGCTTCCCGGTCCATGCCGCGGTGCCGCTCGGCCGCCCAGACCGCCTCGGTCTGCCAGACCGCGCCGTTACGGCCCGTACGGCAGCGTTGCTCGATGATGCCGAGCAGCCGGTCGCGTTCGGCCGGGGCCACCCCGAACCGGTCGAGCCCGGCGGCGGCCGTGGGCAGCAGGACGTCCAGGACCAGCCTGGTCACCGGCACCTCGCCGAGGCGGGGCCAGTGCAGGACGGCGTCCATGCCGCGCCGGGCGGCGGCGTGGAAGTTCTCCTCGGCGGAGCTGAAGGTGAGCTGGCTCCAGATGGGCCGGTCGGCCTCCGCCAGCCCCCGCGCCAACCCGAAGTAGAAGGCCGCGTTCGCCAGCATGTCGACCACGGTCGGGCCGGCCGGCAGCACCCGGTTCTCCACGCGCAGGTGCGGGCGGCCGTCCATGATGTCGTAGACCGGCCGGTTCCACCGGTAGACGGTGCCGTTGTGCAGGCGCAGCTCGCCCAGCTCCGGCACGCCGCCGCCGTGCAGGACCTCGACCGGGTCCTCGTCCTCGCAGATCGGCAGCAACGGCGGGAAGTAGCGGACGTTCTCCTCGAACAGGTCGAAGATCGAGGTGATCCAGCGTTCACCGAACCAGACCCGGGGGCGTACGCCCTGCGCCTTCAGCTCGTCCGGCCGGGTGTCGGTGGCCTGTTCGAACAGGGCGATCCGGGTCTCCGCCCAGAGTTGCCGCCCGTAGAGGAACGGCGAGTTGGCCCCGACGGCCACCTGCACCCCCGCGATGGCCTGGGAGGCGTTCCAGTAGTCGGCGAAGCTGTCCGGGGCGACCTGGAGGTGGAACTGGAGGCTGGTGCAGGCGGCCTCGGGGGCGATCGAGTCGGTGTGGGTCTGGAGGCGTTCGACGCCCCGGATGTCGAGCTCGATGTCCTCGCCCCGCGCGCCGACGATCTGGTCGTTGAGCACCCGGTAGCGCTCGTTGGTGGAGAGGTTGTCCTCGACCAGGTGGCGCTCGGTGAGGGTGGGCAGGATGCCGACCATGACGATCTTCGCGTCCGACTTGGCGGCCCGCTCGTCGGCGCGAAGGAGGCTGCCGCGCAGGTCCTGCTCGTAGTCGGCGAACCCGCTGCCCTCGATCAGCCGGGGCGACGCGTTCAGCTCCAGGTTGAACTGGCCGAGCTCGGGCTGGAAGAGGGGATCGGCGATGTCGGCGAGGATCTGGTCGTTGCGCATCGCCGGCTCGGCCGACGAGTCGACCAGGTTCAGCTCGATCTCCAGCCCGGTCATCGGCCGGTCGGCGTCGAAGCCGAAGTCGTCCAGCATCAGGGCGAAGACGTCCAGGCACCGCCGGACCTTCTGTCGGTAGCGGACCCGGTCCTCCCGGGAGAAGGCGCCCTGCTCGACGTCCCTGCCCATGTTTCCTCCCGGCGCGAGGCGCAGCGGACCGTACCGGCCCGGTAAGCGCGTGGTGAGCCCTCCACGTTAGGAGCGTCGGCATCGTCGCGACCAGAGGAGGTCCCGGTGATCCCATGGCCGGGACGACCGTTTTCCAGTCGGCAGACGCGCTCCCAGCGGAATCTCTACCCAGCCGGGTCGCCCGGCACCGGACCGGACCGCGAATAAGTCGTGACGAATTACACCTCGGCGGGTGGCCGCCGTTCCGCGTACGCGCGTCGGGCCCGCGCCGTGGTGCGCGCGGGCCCGGAAGCGGTACGGCGATCAGGCCTGACGGACGGCCTCGCCCTCGATCTCGATCTTGATCTTCTTGCCGACCAGCACGCCCCCGGTCTCCAGGGCGACGTTCCAGGTCAGGCCGAAGTCCTCGCGGTCGATCTCCGTGGAGGCGGAGAAGCCGAAGATGTCCTGCCCGAACGGGCTGCGGCCGACGCCCTCGAACTCGACCTCCAAGTCGACCGGGCGGGTGACGCCCTTGATGGTCAGCTCGCCGGAGAGGACGAACTCGTTGCCGTCGCGCGACTTCACGGCCGTGCTGCGGAACTCCAGGGTCGGGAAGCTCTCGACGTCGAGGAACTCGGGGCTGCGCAGGTGCGCGTCCCGGTCGGCCTGGGTGGTGTTGATGGTGGCCGCCTGGATGGTGGCGCTGACCGAGGACTGCGTCGGGTCCTCGGCGATGGTGATGGTGGCACTCGCGTCGGCGAACTCACCGCGTACCTTGCTGACCATCATGTGCCGGGCGACGAAGCCCACGCGCTTGTGTGCCGCGTCCAGCAGGTAGGTGCCGGCGGTCGGGATCGTGAGGCCGTCCCAGTCGCGGGTAACCGGTGCGGTGCTGCTGGTCATGGAAATGCCCTCCGTGGGGAAGATTGTTTAGTAGCCCAATGACTGCCGAAGCAACTATAAGCACAACAACAATCCTCATGTCAAGGACTGCTACGATGGGCGCGTGGACCAGAACGTGTTCGACGACCCCCGGATCACCGCCGTCGGCCTGCTCGTCGAGGCGCACGCCGGGCTCTCGGCCCGGTTCGCCGCCCAGTTCGAAGAGCACGGCCTCTCACCGGTCGAGTTCGAGGTGCTGACCAGACTCGCCCGCTCACCCGGCAACCAGTTGCGGATGACCGACCTGGCCGCACAGACCTCCCTTTCCACGAGCGGCGTCACCCGGGTGGTGGACCGGATGGAACGCGACGGGCTGCTCGCCCGCCGCGCGTGCCCCTCCGACCGGCGCAGTTCGTTCGCCGTGGTCACGGCCTCCGGCCTGCAACGACTCGACGAGACCCTGCCCGGGCATCTGCGGATCATCGAGCAGTGGTTCACCGGCCAACTCGACCCGGAAGCGCTGGCCGCCCTGCTCGACGGGCTGCGCCGGGTACGGGACGCGGTGCACCCCGGCGCCACCGCCGGAAGCACCGGCTCGACCCCCGACTGGGACGGGGCGGCCGACGCGTCCTGACCCGCCCCCGAGGGCCGCTCGACACCGGCAGAAAGAGCGGCAGAACTGCCGCGCCCACGGGCCGATAGGCGATCAAACCGGACGAAGCCACGAGCGGACGGTGGCTACTCTTCGGCA
Source organism: Micromonospora sp. NPDC048170 (assembly GCF_040652795.1). NCBI lineage: Bacteria > Bacillati > Actinomycetota > Actinomycetes > Micromonosporales > Micromonosporaceae > Micromonospora > Micromonospora sp. NPDC048170. Next base: position 314,610 of record NZ_JBEZMR010000002.1, on the reverse strand, counting down.
TGTGGGGACGCGCCGGGGGGTGATGGCGCGGGCGACGGGTGAGGGGTAGCAAGAGGGGCTTCGTCGCCCGCGTCACCCCCGGTTCGCTCTACGGGGCGCCTCCACCGCCGGCCGTTCGCCCGGCCTGTTCGCCCCGGCTCGCGGTCGACGCGTACAGCAGTTCCTCCTCGTGCGGCAGCAGCCGGACACCGCCCTGCCGGCAGGCCCGGTCGAGCCGGTCCAGCACGGCGGGATCGCCCGAGCTGGCGGCCAGCCCCACCAGCGCCTCCACCACGTCACGCCGGCCCTGGCCGTCGACGCCTGCTTCCGCCGCGGCGGCGAACCACTCCGTCGCCAGCTCACGATCGCCCCGGTGCAGGGCCAGGTGCCCCTCGATCAGCGCGCAGATCCCGTCCTCAAGGCGAACCCCGGGCGTCGTCGCACCCTGGAAGCGCCCGGGCGACCAGGCCTCCCCGGGACGTGGCACGGGCGGCCCCGGTGGCAGGCGCAGTTCGGCCAGCACTTCGGCCGCCTCGACGGACCTGCCGTCCCGGGCCAGCGCCAGGCCCACCGTGCCGAGCACCCGACGCCGGTGGCTGGGGTCGCCGAGGTCCGCCAGCGCCGCAACCACCCGCCGGCCCTGTTCGACAGCGTCGGCGTACCGGCCCTCGATGCGGGACACCTCGGCGAGGTTGGCCCGTGCGATCATCCGCAGCCGCTGATCCCCGCACTGCGCGGCGAGCCGGTCGACCGCGGCCAGCCGGCGTCGGGCACCCGCCAGGTCACCGACCCGGACGTCGTGCCAGGCGAGATTGTTCTGCGCCACCGCCATGTCCCGGACCCGCCTGTGCCGGACGGCCAGTGCGAGCACCGCCTCGGCCTGCCCCCGCGCCTCGTCGTGCTCGCCGAGGGCGACCAGGAGCGCGCAGAGCACCGTACGTGCCTCCGACTCCCCGATGACGTCACCGGCCTCCCGGAACGCGGCCAGCGCCCACCGCGCCGCCGGCAACTCCTCGGCCCCGGCGCCGTGCTCGGCGGCGAGCCGGGCCACCCCGAGGAACGCCCACGCCCGCAGCACCGGTTCGGCGTCGGCGGTACGCGGATCCGCCAGCAGACGCCGCAGCCACTGCCGGCCGGGCACGTCCCGCCCCCGGAACCGCCACCACCGGGACAGTGCCGCCGCCAGCCACAACGCGGTCGACGGATCGTCGACGGCGGCGTGCGCCAGGGCCGAGCTGATGTCGCCGGTCACCTCGTCCAGGCGGTGCACCGCCGCCGGCAGGTCGGCGCCGACCAGCTCCGGTGCCGTCCGGGCCACCAGCCGCGCGACGACCTGCGCGTGCCGGCGCCGGATCTCGGTCAGCTCGCCGGCTGCGGTCGCCTGCTCCGCGGCGAAGTCCCGTACGGCGTCGAGCAGGCGGAACCGGAACGGCCCGGTGCCCCGGACGCTCAGCAGGCCGAGCTCGACGAGCCGATCCAGCAGCGGGACCGGGTCCACGACCACCGTTCCGTCCCGGTCGGCGGGGTCGGCGAGCATCTCCTCGGCCAGCTCGACCGACCAGCGGTTGCCGAACGCGGCGAGCCGGCGCAGGGCGGCCTGCTCGTCCGGGGCGAGGAGGCGGTAACTGATGGCCACCGCATCCCGCAGGGTCTCCGCCACCGCCGCCCGGGGGCCCTCCCGGCCCGACTCCGGCATGTCCCAGCCCGGCCGCTCGACCACCCCGGACGAGGTGTCCAGGTCGAGGACGCGGTCGCCGTACCGGTCGAGCAGCTCGTTGAGATCGAGGATCCGGCCCCGGGCCGCCATCAGCTCGATGGCGAGCGGGAGCCCGCCCAGGCGACGTACCAGCGCGACCAGTGCGGGCAGCTCGGCGGGACCGGGCGGCTCCCGGCGGACCCGGGCGAGCCGGGTCGTGAAGAGGGCCACGGCGGGGTAGTCGGCCAGCGCCGCCGATCCTTCCCGCTCACCGCCGGGCGGCGGGACGTCGAGCGGGGCGACCGGCCACACCCGCTCCCGGGGCAGGCCGACCGGGTGCCGGCCGGTGACCAGCACCCGCAGCGACGGCACCGCCCCGGCAAGCCGGCGCACCGTCTCGGCGACCGCGTCGGGTGCCCGCTCGGCCGCGTCCACGAGCAGCAGCGCCGGCCGGCCGTCGAGACGGGCGGTCAACTCGGGCAGCCGGGCGACGCCGAAGGCAGCCACTGACGCGGAGAGCAGGCCGGCGGCGTCCGAGCCCTCGGCGACGAGCACGCCGGCCGCCCCGCCGGGATGATCGCCGGCGATCGCGTGGGCCACGGACAGGGCCAGTGCGGTCTTGCCCACGCCGGCCAGCCCGACCAGGTTGACCAGCCGGGGCCCGTGCCCGTCGGTGAACGACCCGGCCAGCTCGGCCAGATCGCGGTCCCGGCCGATCAGCGCGACCGGGGGCGGGAGCGCGGTCGGCGTACCGGCGTGGGGGTCGCTGTCGACGCGGGCCGGCGGGGCGCCCTCGGGGGTGACCGGCCCGGCGGCCGGGACCGGTCCCCGGGCGGCGGCCAGGAACGCCGACCGGGCGGCACCGGCCAGCTCCAGCGCGCCGGTGAGCAACTCGACGGTGGTGCGCTGCGGTCGGGCCGCGCGGCCCCGCTCCAGGTCGCGGACGGTCCGGACGCCCACGCCGGCCCGGCCCGCCAGCTCGACCTGGGTCAGGCCGGCGGCGAGCCGGTGCCCGCGCAACAGTTCCGGCAGTCCGGTGGGACCGCCCGGATGTCGCGAACGATCACGATCCGGAGTCATGGGCAGGAAGGGTACGGACGGGGTGTGACCGACGGCAGTCGAGCGTCGCCCTGTCGACGCCCGGGGGCGGATATCCGACAGCGGTACGGACGGACAGCGGCGCGGAACGGGCCCGGCCGCCGTCGCCGTCACATACCGAGGTCCCGCGCGATGATCATGCGCTGCACCTCGGACGTGCCCTCGCCGATCTCCAGGATCTTGGAGTCGCGCCAGAACCGGGCCACCGGGTACTCGTTCATGAAGCCGTAGCCGCCATGGATCTGGGTGGCCTCGCGGGCGTTGTCCACCGCGATGGTGCTGGCGTGCAGCTTGGCGATGGCGGCCTGCCGCTTGAAGGGCTCACCGGCGAGCATCCGCGCCGCCGCGTCGTAGTACGCCAGCCGGGCGGTGTGCGCCTTCATCTCCATGTCGGCGATCTTGAACTGGATCGCCTGGTAGTTGCCGATCGGCTGGCCGAACGCCTGGCGCTCCTTCGCGTACCTGACCGACTCGTCGACGCAGCCCTGGGCCAGGCCGACGGCCAGGGCCGCGATGGCGATCCGCCCCTCGTCGAGGATGCGCAGGAACTGGGCGAAGCCCCGGCCCCGCTCGCCGAGCAGGTTGGCCGCCGGCACGCGGCAGTCGTCGAAGGTCAGCTCGTGGGTGTCCGAGGCGTTCCAACCGACCTTCGAGTACCCCGGCGCGACGGTGAAGCCCGGCGTCGGAGACGGGACGATGATGGTGGAGAGCTCCTTCGAGCCGTCCGGCCGGGTGCCGGTGACCGCGGTGACGGTGACCAGCGCCGTGATGTCGGTGCCCGAGTTGGTGATGAACGCCTTGGAGCCGTTGATCACCCACTCGTCCGTGGACTCGTCGAGCACCGCGCGGGTCTGGGTGCCGGCGGCGTCCGAACCGGTGCCCGGCTCGGTCAGCCCGAAGCCGGCCAGCGCCTCGCCGCTCAGCAGCTTCGGCAACCACCGGGCCTTCTGCTCATCGGTGCCGAAGCGGTAGATCGGCATCGCGCCCAGCGAGACCGCCGCCTCCAGGGTGATGGCGACGCTCGAGTCGACCCGGGCCAGCTCCTCCAGCGCGAGGCAGAGCGCGAAGTAGTCGCCGCCCATGCCGCCGTGCTCCTCGGCGAAGGGCAGGCCGAACAGGCCCATCTTGCCCATCTGCCGGATCACCTCGTACGGGAAGGTGTGCTGCTCGTAGTGCTCCGCGATGACCGGGGCGACCACCTCGCGCGCGAATTCCCGCACACTCTCCCGCAGCGCCTCTTGCTCCTCGGTGAGCCGGAAGTCCATGGAATCCTCCTGTGTGGATGGCCGCCGGGCGCTCGTGACGCCGGGGACGGGTCGCTGGGGCGGTGCGGGCCCGCGCCGGCCGGGTGGGGCCGGCGGCGGGATCAGACCGGGGTGACGCCGTGCCGGCGCCGGGAGAAGTGCCGCTCCTTGGTGCGGGCGGCGGCGAACCGGCGGACCAGCTCGGCCCGCAGCTCGTGCGGCTCGACGATCGCGTCGACCACCAGCTCGCTGGCGAGCCGGACCACGTCGATGTCGCGCTCGTACTCCTCCCGCTTCGCGGCGACGAACGCGGCCCGCTCGGCCTCGTCCCCGATCGCAGCGATCTTGTTCGCGTAGACCGCGTTGACCGCCGCCTCGGCGCCCATCACCGCGATCTTGGCGGTGGGCAGCGCGATCGTGGCGTCGGGCTCGAAGCCCGGGCCGGCCATCGCGTAGAGGCCGGCGCCATACGCCTTGCGGACCACCACGCAGATCTTCGGTACGGTCGCCTCGGAGATCGCGGTGATCATCTTGGCGCCGTGCCGGATGATGCCCTGCTTCTCCACCGCGCTGCCGACCATGAACCCGGGCACGTCGGAGAGGAACAGCAGCGGCACGTTGAACGCGTCGCAGAGCTGCACGAAGCGGGTCGCCTTGTCGGCCGAGTCGACGAAGAGCACGCCGCCCTTGAACATCGAGTTGTTGCCGACCACGCCGACGACCTCGCCGTTCAGCCGGCCGAAGCCGATGGTCAGCTCCTTGGCCCAGAGCGCCTGGATCTCGAAGAAGGAACCGTCGTCGAGCAGTCCCTTGACGTACCGCCGCATGTCGAACGCCTGCCGTTCGCTCGCCGGCACCAACGCGGCCAGGTCGGCCTTCTCGGGCGCTTCGACGGCGGGCGCGGCCGGCGGCTGCTGCGTCCAGTTCGCCGGCAGGTACGACAGGTAGCGCCGCACCACGTCGAGGGCGTCGGCCTCGGTCTTGCATAGGAAGTGCCCGACGCCCGACTCGGCGCAGTGCACCCTGGCCCCGCCCATCGCCTCCAGCGTGGTCTTCTCGCCGGTGACCATCTCGACCATCCGGTCGGAGCCGAGGTACATGCTGGCGTTGCCCTCGACCATGGCCACCACGTCGCAGAACGCCGGAATGTACGCCCCGCCGGCCGCGCTCGGCCCGAACAGCGCGCAGACCTGCGGGATGGAGCCGGAGGCACGGACCTGGTTCCAGAAGATCTTGCCGGCGCCGCGGCGGCCGGGGAAGAGGTCGACCTGGTCGGTGATCCGGGCACCGGCCGAGTCGACCAGGTAGACCATCGGCACGCTGGTCGAGTAGGCCCGCTCGATGATCCGGATGATCTTCTCGACGGTGCGGGCGCCCCAACTGCCGGCCTTGACCGTGGAGTCGTTCGCCATCAGGCAGACCGGACGACCGTCGATGGTGGCGGTGCCGGTGACCACGCCGTCGGCCGGGAGGCCCTCGGCCATCGCGTTGGCGTAGAGGCCGTCCTCGACGAAGGAGCCCTCGTCCACCAGGAGCGCGACCCGCTCCCGGGCGAAGAGCTTGCCCTTGGCGGCGTTCGCCGCGTGGTACTTGTCCGTACCGCCGGCCCGGGCCCGCTTGCGCAGCTGCTCCAGTGCCTCACCGTCGAGCGTCACGCCGACTCCCTCGCCGTACCGACTGAACGATCGTTAGGCTAGCGCATCCGCGCGACGCCCGGCGACCCACGGGCGGCCGAGAAGGCATCGCCCCGGCCTCACGCGCCGAACCCATTGAAAATCATGAATCTATATGCCTACGCTCCTGACACCCTCCTCCCGGATTGGAGTCAAGCGATGACCTCACGGCTCAACCGGCTCGCGGTCGCGTTCGTCGCGACGGCACTCGCCACCCTCGGCGTCACGGTCGCCAACCCGTCGCCCGCCTCGGCCGCCATGACCATCTGCTACAACACCAGCCAGGCGGGAATCTACGCCGGCACCGCCAACCAGGCCGCCTCGATCTGGAACAACGCCACGTCGAACCTGACGCTCACGGCGAACTGCGGCTCCAACCTGCGGATCTACCAGATCACCGGCGGCGGCTCGTACGCCGTGCGGACCAGCCTCGGCAACGGGCGGGTCTACATCGACACCCAGCAGGCCCAGCAGTACAGCCCGCTGCGGATCATGACCCACGAGATCGGGCACATCCTCGGCCTGCCCGACAACTACAACGGCAACTGCGCGCTGCTGATGTCCGGCGGCAGCGCCGGCACCAGCTGCACCAACCCGTACCCGAGCACCACCGAGGCGAACCGGGTGACCAACCTCTTCGCCGGCACCCGCAGCACGGAGCGCGCCGGAAGCGAGATCTTCCGCGACAGCTGGCCGGCCGCGCTCACCACGGTGGGCTGACCGACCTGGTACGTCGGAGGGGCCGGCACGACGCCGGCCCCTCCCCGCGTTCCCGAGCGGTCAGCTCGGCATCGGCGTCAACCGCGTACGCGGGCCCGCGCGGAGCACCCCGGACGGGAGCTGCCTGCCGACCAGCCGCTCGGCCAGCTCGGCCGTCTCGATCAACGCGTCCAGGTCGATGCCGGTGTCCACACCCATGTCGTGCAGCATGTGCACCGCCTCCTCGGTGGCCAGGTTGCCGCTGGCCCCCGGCGCGTACGGGCAGCCGCCGAGGCCGCCGACGCTGGCGTCGAACTCGGTCACCCCCAGCTCCAGCGCGGTCAGCATGTTGGCCAGCGCGGTGCCCCGGGTGTTGTGGAAGTGCAGCAGCACGGGGATGTGGGCGTTGCGGTCGCGTACCGCGGTCAGCAGCTCGCGGACCCGTCGGGGCGTACCCATGCCGGTGGTGTCGCCGAAGGCCACCCGGTCGGCGCCGTCCCGGACCACCCGGTCCACGATGGCGGCCACCCGGGCCGGGTCGGTGTCCCCCTCGTACGGGCAGCCGAAGCTGGTCGCGACGATCACCTCGGCCTGCGCGCCGGCCCCGTGCAGCAGGTCGATCAGCTCGGCGATGTCGTCCAGCGACTCCTCGGTGGACCGGTTCACGTTGCGCCGGTTGTGCGTGTCGCTGGCCGAGACCACCACCTCGATCTCGGTGAACCCGGCGGCCAGGGCCCGCTGCGCACCCCGGGTGTTCGGCACCAGCGCCGAGTAGCGCACCCCGCCGGCCTTCGCGGCCCGCTGCCACACCTCGTCGGCGTCGGCCATCTGCGGGATCGCCTTCGGGTGCACGAACGAGACGGCCTCGATCCTCTTCACCCCGGTGCCGGAGAGGGCGTCGAGCAGCCGCACCTTCGCGTCGGTCGGGATCGGCTCCTCGTTCTGGAGCCCGTCGCGCGGCCCGACCTCGCGGATCGACACCGCTGCTGGCATTTCCGTCATGGCCACCTCACTGTGACGCGCGCTGTCCTGGACCCTCCCAGCCTCCCACCCGCCCCACCACCCCGCACCCAACTGTGTTGATCATGAGGCTGGCGGGGCGGATTGTCGCTTTCGCAACGGCCAACCTCATGATCAACGGGGGTGGGCGGCGGGCGGTCAGCGCATGCGGGAAACGAGGGCGGTGTCGTAGTCGCCCGAGAGGAACTCCTCGTTCTCCAAGAGCTCGGCGAAGAAGGGGAGGTTGTTCTTCGGGCCGGTCAGGTCGAAGGCGGCGACCGCCGCCCTCGCGCGCTCGATCGCCTCCGCGCGGGTGGCACCGCTGACGATGAGCTTGGCCATCAGGCTGTCGTAGAACGGGGTGACGATGTTGCCCTCGACGTAGCCGGAGTCGACGCGGACGCCCTCACCGGTCGGCTCCACCCAGGTCTGGATCGCGCCGGGACCGGGCAGGAAGCGCTTCGGGTCCTCGGCGTTGACCCGCAGCTCGATGGCGTGCCCGCGCGGGGCGAGCGCGTCCGGGTCGAAGGTCGGCGCCAGGCCGGACGCCACCCGCAGTTGCTCCTCGACCAGGTCGACGCCGTAGACCAGCTCGGTGACCGGGTGCTCCACCTGGAGCCGCGTGTTCATCTCCAGGAAGAAGAACTCCTGCGTCGACGGATCGAGCAGGCACTCCACGGTGCCCGCGTTGCGGTAGCTCACCGCCTCGCCGGCCCGCACAGCCGCCGCCAGGATGCGCTCCCGCAGCTCCGGGGAGACCGCCGGCGACGGCGACTCCTCGACCAGCTTCTGGTTGCGCCGCTGCACCGAGCACTCCCGCTCGCCGAGGGCCACCACCCGGCCGTCGGCCAGGCCGAGGATCTGCACCTCGACGTGGCGCACCCGGGGGAAGAACCGCTCGATCAGCACCGAGCCGTCACCGAACATCCGCTCGGCGAAGGAGCGCACCTTGTCGTACTCGGTGCGCAACGCGGCCTCGTCCGTCGCCACGCCCATGCCCATGCCGCCACCACCGGCCGCGGCCTTGACCATCACCGGATAGCCGATCTCCGCCGCCGCCGTGACCGCCGCGTCGAGGTCGGCCGCCGGGTCGGTGGTGCCGGGCGCGACCGGCACCCCGGCCGCCGCCATCAGGTTCCGGGCGTTGATCTTGTCGCCCATCGCGGTGATCGCGTCCGCGCCGGGCCCGATCCAGACCAGCCCGCTCGCCTCGACGGTACGGGCGAAGTCGGCGTTCTCCGACAGGAAGCCGTAGCCGGGGTGGATGGCCTGCGCGCCGGTCGACTTGGCGGCCGCGAGGATGGCCTCGACGTTACGGTAGCTCTGGGCCGGGTTGGCCGGGCCCACGCACACCGCCTCGTCGGCCTCCAACACGAACGGCAGGCCGGCGTCGGCCTCCGAGTGAACCGCGATCGCGCGGATGCCGAGCCGCCTGGCGGTGCGGATGATCCGGCGGGCGATCTCGCCCCGGTTGGCGACCAGCAGCGACTCGATCATGTTTCCTCCCAGCGTACGGGGGTCGGGACGGGTGCCAGGGAAGCACGGCCGACGGGTTACTGACGAGTCGGCGGAGCGCCTTTCCCCCTCATGCCCCAGGAGACGCGCCCGACCGACCGGTACCGCACCCGGACGGACGCTACCCGGCGCCGCATCGACGTCGGTCCCGGGTCAGGATTCGGGGTGTGCCAGGAGGGCGGCCAGGGTGGCGGCGCGGAGCAACTCGGCCCGCCGGCGCCGGTCCACCTCACCGCCGAGGAACGGCGTCGAGTTCATCAGGCCGAACGCGGCATGGGCCAGCACCCGCGCCTCGCCGTCGGGCATGCCCGGATGCAGCGCGGTCAGCACGGTCACCCACTGCTCGACGTAGAGCCGCTGGAGCCGGCGGATCCGGCGCCGGGGCTCGTCGGGGAGACGGTCCAGCTCGTGCAGGTGCAGGGCGATCACCGCCGGGTTGGCCAGCGCGAAGTCGACGTGGAAGTCGATCAACGACTCCAGCGCGCCGCGCGGGTCGTCGGGGTGGCCGGCGGACCGCTCCTGACCGCCGGCCAGCAGCTCCTCGCTGACCGGGATCAGCGCGGCGACCAGCATGGCCTCCTTGCCGGCGAAGTGGTGGTAGAGCGCCGGGCCGGTGACCCCGGCAGCCGCGCCGATGTCGTCCATCGAGACGCCGTGGTAGCCCCGGGAGGCGAAGAGGCCGACCGCGATCTCCAGGATCTCGTCCTTGCGGGACCGACGCCGGCCCGACCCCGCAGCACCGTTTGCCCTGCCCCGTGCCTGCTGCTCCACCGTCACCGGGCAAGCGTAGACCGCTACCGGCCCGGCGTGGAGCCTCCGTTACCCGTCGGTTGGCTCACGTCCGGGCCGCCGTCCGCCACGTCCGCACGCGGTGCTGATCCGTCCTGCGAGGGAGTTCACAGCGATGCCGGACGGTGCCCAACCTTTTCCGGGTCCCCGTGCGTCTGACTGGTGACGCGGTATGCGTGACGGCCGGCCGGAGGGAGGGCGGATGGGACCGCCGACGACCGACGACGGGCGGGACGGCTACGTCGCCTTCGTCGCGTGCCACCAGCATCGGCTGCTGCGCGCGGCCTACCTGGTCTGCGGCAACCGGCACCAGGCCGAGGACCTGCTCCAGGACGCGCTGCTCAAGCTCGCCCTGCGCTGGCCCAACGTCCGGCACGGCGACCCGGCCGCGTACGTGCGGGCGATCCTCTACCGCGACGCCGTCTCCTGGTGGCGGCGTCGTCGCCGGGAGTGGCTGAGCGCAGATCCGCCGGAGCGGACGACGACCGAGGGTGACCGGGCACTGCAACTCGCGCTGCGTGACGCCCTCGGCCACCTGCCGCCCAGGCAGCGGGCCGTGCTGGTGCTGCGCTACTTCGAGGATCTCACCGAGGCGGCCACCGCCGAGGCGCTCGGCGTGACCGTCGGCACCGTCAAGAGCCAGTGCCACGCGGCGCTGCGCCGGCTCCGCGAGGTCGCGCCGGAGTTGGGTCACGACGAGGGACGATCCGGCGACGGACTGGTCACCGGGATGGAGGTGAACCCGTGAGGGAAGAGAAACTGCGCCGACTGCTCACCGTCGTCGTCGAGGACGTCCGGCCTGCGCACCCTGCGGCGACCGGCTGGGAACGGGCCCGCCGGGTGCGGCGCACCCGCCGTGCTGCCGGTGCCGTCGCGCTCGCGGTCGCGCTGCTCACCGGCGGTACGGCGCTGGCCCTGCGCCCCGCCGATCCGTCGCCACCGGCAACCACCGCGACGCCGAGCCGAAGTGCGGTCCCGCACCCCGTGCCCGTGCGGACGGTCCCGGCCGACCTGGCCTATCCCGGGGACCCGCTGGGTCGCCTCGGCGACCCGGTCGGCGCGACGCTCTCGGCCCGCCCGGTCCACAAGGCGCTGGCGCTGTACCAGCCGGTCGACCCGGAGACCGCCGTCGAGGGGCGGATCCGGGTGCTCGGCGACGACGGCCTCGTCCGGGACCTCGACGTGGTCACCCTCGCCAGGACCCGAGACGCCGAGGGCAACGAGGCGGTGCCGCTGAAGAACGGGAGCCTCTCCCCGGACGGGCGCACCGCCGCCTTCGCCCAGACCGACGAGGTGATCGTGGTCGACCTGACCACCGCCGCCGTCCGCCGCCACCCCCTCAAGGGCTACCTGGAGCACGTCCTCTGGTCCGGCGACCGGCTGCTCGTCGGCGACGACGACACCACGTACGAGGTGGACCGGGTCACCGGCACCGCGAGAAAGCTGCCGGCATCGCCCTGGGACGTGATCACCCCCGACCCGGCCGCCCGGCCGGACGCCCTGCTCGAAGTGGGCGGCACGCCGCTGAGCGTGACGCGGATCCGATCGGTCAGCGGCGTCACACACCGGGACAGCCGCCCGGTCGACTTCCGCGCGCTGCCCCGCGGCAACCAGGTCGACGAGTTCTACGGGCGGGGCTGGCAGCGCGGCGACCTGGTGGTCAGGGCCGGCTGGATCACCATCGGCAGTTCGAGCGGGATGGAGGGGGTCGCGCTGCTGAACGCGGGAACCGGCGTGGCGACCCACCTGCTCAATGTGGGCTTCGGCCGCTGGAAGAGCTGCTGCGAGGTGCTCGGCTGGGACCGGGACGGGGCGGTGCTGCTCCGCTACGACCCGGGCGGGCTGCTGCGCTGGCGGCCGGAGACCGGCGAGGTCACCGGCGTGGTCCGGAACCTGTACGGCGAGGTCTCCCTCGCCGTCGGCTGAGCCCCACCGTCCGCGCCCCGGCGGTCAACCGTTCAGGCCGCCGGGCTGGTCGCCCTGCACCACGGGGGCCCGGACCAGGTTGCCCCACTCGGTCCACGAGCCGTCGTAGTTGCGCACCTGCGGGTAGCCCAGCAGGTGCCGCAGCACGAACCAGGTGTGGCTCGACCGCTCGCCGATCCGGCAGTAGGCCACGATGTCGTCGTCCGGGCTGAGCCCGAGCTGGTCGGCGTAGATCGCGCGCAGCTCGTCCGCCCGCTTGAACGTGCCGTCGTCGTTGGCGGCGGACTTCCACGGCTTGCTGACCGCGCCCGGAATGTGCCCGCCGCGCAGCGCGCCCTCCTGCGGGTAGTCCGGCATGTGCAGCATCTCGCCGGTGTACTCGCCCGGCGACCGGACGTCGACCAACGGCCTGCCCGCCGCCACGTGCGCCATCACCTGCTCGCGGTACGCCCGGACCGGCGCGTCGTTGCGCACCGGCACCGGATACTCGGCGCGGGGCCGGGCCGGCCTGTCCCGGGTCAGCTCGCGGCCCTCGGCGACCCACTTCTGCCGCCCGCCGTCGAGCAGCCGCACGTCCGGGTGGCCGAAGAGGGAGAACACCCACAGGGCGTACGCGGCCCACCAGTTGAAGTTGTCACCGTAGAAGACGACGGTGTCGCCCCGGCCGATGCCCTTGGCGGCACACAGCTCGGCGAAGCTCCGGGCGTCGAGGTAGTCCCGGGTCACCTGGTCGTTCAGCTCGGTGTGCCAGTCCACCTTCACGGCGCCCGGAATGTGACCGGTGTCGTAGAGCAGCACGTCCTCGTCGCACTCGACCACGACGAGGCCCTCGTCGCCCAGGTGCGCGGCCAGCCACTCGGTGGTGACCAGTCGGCCCGGGTCCGCGTACGACTGGAGTCGGGGATCGGGATCGCTCGGCACAGGCATGATCCCCAAGGTACGCCCGATCGCGGGCCCGCGGCGGTCATCGGAAATCGGCGCAGCGGATGGGACGCGTCGCGCGTGACAGTGGGTGAGACCACCGACCACCGAGGATCGCCATGACCGTACGGCACCGAACCGGGTCACCCCGGGCCGCCGTGTCGCCCGTGGATTTCACGGACTTCTACCAGGCGCACTTCCACCGGCTTGCGGTGCAGCTCTACGCGTACCTGGGTGACCATGCCGAGGCACAGGACCTGACCCAGGAGGCGTTCTGCCGGGTGCTGGAACGCTGGGACCGGATCAGCGCGTACGACGATCCCTCCGCGTGGGTCCGTCGGGTCGCCTGGAACCTGGCCACCAGCCGCCTGCGCCGGGTCCGCACCGCCGTCCGGCACCTGGCCCGCCAGCGGGAGGAACACGTGCCCGGCCCGGAACCGGACCGGGTGGCGCTGAGCCGGGCACTGGCTTCCCTGCCCGCGAGTCAGCGCCGAGCCATCGTGCTGCGGCACCTGGCGCACCTGAGCGTCGCGGAGATCGCCGACCAGATGGGCGCTCCCGAGGGCACCGTCCGCTCCTGGTTGTCCCGGGGCCGGGCGACGCTGGCCACCCTCTTCACCGAACGGCAGGAGTCCCACGATGCGTGAGACCGCCCTGGACGAGATCTTCGCCGAGTTCGAGGCGAACACCCTGACCAGCTTCCGGCCACCGGGCGTACCGGCGGCGGAACGCCAGGTACGCGACCGTCGGCGACGCCGCCGGCGGCTGGTGGCGGGTGTGGGCGCGCTCCTCCTGGCCGGCCCGGCTGGGGCGTTCGTCGCCGCCGGCCGGGGCGCGGATCCCGGCCCGCCAGCCCCGACGCCCGTCCCCTCCGTGTCGCCGACACCCACCGGGCAGCTCCCGGAACGGAGAGTCGTCCTGCCCGGCGCGCCCGGCGAGCTGACCGAACTGCGATTCGTCGATGCCCGGCACGGCTGGGCGCTCTTCGACACCTGCGACCCAGGCGGTCCGGGCGATCCGGACGCGACCGGCTGCCGGCGGACCGTCGGGCGGACCACCGACGGCGGGGCGACCTGGCAGCCGACGGCCAGGCTCGCCGACACGAAGGGGTTGGCGCGCCTGCTGCCGGTCGACGACCGGACGCTCACGGTGGCGGTCGGCGACGGGTACCTCGTCACCACGGATGGGGGCGCTGCCTGGTCCCGCCACTCGTTCGGCGCCCCGCCGCCGGCCACGCAGGCGAGCACCGCCACCCGGAGCGGGTTCGTCGTCCGCTGCCCGGGCAGACGCGGCCTGGAAGGCAGGCCGTGTCCCCGACGGGAGCTGTCACGGATCGGCTCCGGTCACGTCCGGCCGCAACCCCCGGTGCCCCTCGGCCAGGAATCCGACCACAGGCTCGTCGAGGGCGGCGACGGGCGGCTCTGGCTGGCCGTACGCGACGGAGACCGGCTCACCGTCCTGGTCAGCGCCGACGGGGCAGCGAGCTGGCGGAAGCTGCCGGCCGTGGCGGGGGCCGGACGGCTCCTGGTCTCCCCGGACGGTGCCGACGCCTGGCTGGTGAGCGTCCGGGAGGACGGATTCGACGTGACGGCGACGAAGCAGGTGTGGCGGCTGGTCGGGAGCAGGTGGGAGCAGCGACCGGGCCTGCCCGACAACGTCAGTGACGTCGCCGCCGCGAACGGCGGGATCCTCACCGTCACCGGCGCCTACGGCAGCGTCGGCTTCTGGGCCGACGGACGCTACGTCGACGTGCCCGAGCTGCGCGCCGCGCTGCGGTACGACACCGACGCCACCCTGTCGGTCGAGGTGCTGCGGGACGACACGGTCGTCGTGAGCACCGGATCCGCCCAGATCACCGGCGTCGGTCCCGGCATCACACGCACGTGGACCCGGATCACCTGACGGCGCAGCGTCGACGGATTCTCCCGACGACGCGGATTCGTCGACGGATTGGTCCGACGAGGCGGGGTTCGACGGCGGATTCGCCCGAACGGCACGGACGGGCGCGAAGTCAGGCTCGGCGGTGGGTGATCCGGCCGGCGACCACGGTCACCAGGCAGGCGCCGTCGGCGTCGTGGACGGCCAGGTCCGCGCGCCCGCCGGGAACCAGCGTCGGCGGTACGGCGGCCGGCAGCACCAGCAGATCGCTGCGGTCCACGGCCGCCCGCAGCGCCGGATCGGTCACGTGGCCGGCCAGCACGGCGGTCACCCCGAGTCGCAGCAGCGCGTGCACCCGCTCGCGGGGCGTGTCGGCGGCCGGCAGCGGCCCGTCGTGCACCAGCCCCGGCCCGAGCGTGCCCGGCCAGCGGCGGATCCGGGCTCCGGCGTACGCCCCGGTCAGCTCGGCCAGCGGGCCCACCGCGATGATCCGGTCGGCCCCGACCGCGACGGCGGCCCCGGCGGTGACGGGGGTGTCGGGCGCGGTCCGCAGCAGCGGCGCGGTGTGCAGGGTGAGCATGTCTCAGTCGACGACCGGGCCGAGCAGCGGGCGCTTGGCGGTGACCGTGTCGCCGGAGGACCGGCCGGTGAGCCGGCGCTTGATCCACGGCGCCAGGTGCTGCCCGGCCCACCGCAGGTCGGCGGCACGGGCGGCCAGCCAGGGCGTCGGCGCGGGGTGCTCCGGCACCATCAGCCACTCCTCGTCGCAGCCGACGCCCAGCGCGGTCAGCACCTGCGCGGCGACCCGCCGGTGCCCGGCTTCGGAGAGGTGCAGCCGGTCGGTGCTCCAGAGCATCGGGTTGAGGTACGTGTCGTCGGCGTACAGGTCGACCAGGATCGCGCCGTGCCGCTCGGCGGTCTCGCCGACGGCCCGGTTGAGCAGTTGCGCCCGGGGCGCGACGAGCCGCTGGCCGGGCAGCCGGGCCATCACGTTGGCGAACCGGAAGAGGACCACGTCGGCACCCCCGGAACGCAGCTTCCGCACCACGTCGTCGAAGCGGGTGACCATCGCGTCCGGGTCGAAGCTGCGGCGGAGCACGTCGTTGCCGCCGGCGGCGAAGCTGATCAGGTCGGGCTTCATGGCGAGCGCGGCGGGCACCTGCTCGGCCACCACGCCCGGGAAGAGCCGGCCACGGATGGCCAGGTTCGCGTACCGGAAGTCGGGGCCGGCCTCGGCGGCCAGCCGGGTTGCCACCATGTCCGCCCAGCCCCGATAGCTGCCGTCCGGGTAGGCGTCGTCCATGCCCTCGGTGAAGCTGTCCCCCACCGCCACGAAACTGCGCCAGAGCACCTGATCATCCCTCCGCCGTGCGGTAGGAAGGGCACCTTGCCAACGCTTCCGGTAGAGGAAGGGTCCCTTCCCGACGCGGGACAGTCTTCACCAGGAGGCCCGGCGGCGGGGGCCGTCGACGGGCAAACGTGGCGGACGTCATCGTGGACGGTGCAAGCGTGGCGGGATGCGTCGTCCTCGCCCCGCTCGGGGCGGAAGCAGTCCAGGGACACCGTCTGCCATCCGTCGGAGCGTCCCACTTGCGGGACTGCCCGGCCAGCCCGCCCGGTCCGGTCAGTTGGATGGCGGCGTCACCAGGTGCGCCGCGGCCCCCGGTGTGCGAGCCTCGTCCAAACCTTTTTCACGAGGTCACGCCACTCGTCACCACCGGGTGACCCTCTGTAGGGCAGAGGATGGCGCCGCCCGTAAGTCCCGGGGAGAACACCGTGCCGAACCTTGATGTGGCACTGAAGCATGCGATGAGCATCGACGGCGCCATCGGCGCCGCACTCGTCGACTACAACAGCGGCATGACGCTCGGCGTGGCCGGAGGCACCGGGGAGATCGACCTGACCGTCGCCGCCGCCGGCAACACCGACGTCGTCCGCGCCAAGCTGCGCACCATCGAGATGCTCAACCTGAACGACGAGATCGAGGACATCCTCATCACGCTCGGCACCCAGTACCACCTGATCCGCCCGGTGACCAGCCGCACCGGCAAGGGGCTGTTCCTCTACCTGATGGTGAGCAAGAGCCGCGCCAACCTGGCGATGGCGCGGCACCAGCTGCGCACCATCGAGGAGAGCCTGGAGTTGTGAGCGGGATCCACGACACCGACACGCCCCTTCCCCGCCGCACCGCACGCGACACGGCCACCCTGCCGCCACCTCGCCGGTTGCCTCCGTCGCTGGCCGGGAACACGTCGCTGCCGTACCCGGCGATCGGGCGGGAGCTGGCGGAGCTGCGCCTGCACATCCCCGGCGTACACGGCTGCGTCCTCGGCGGCGTGGACGGCCTGCTCATCACACACAACCTGCAGACCGACGTCGACCCGAACGACCTGGCGGCGCTCGCCGCCACCACGTACGGGGTGGGCCGGCAGGTCGGGCTCCGGCTGGGGCAGGGCGACTTCCAGCAGTCCACGGTCCGCAACGCCGACGGCTACCTGAGCGTCTACGCGGTCAGCCAGCAGGCGCTGCTCGCCGTGGTCGGCGAGGACAGCATCAACGTGGCCCGGCTGCACCTGCACGCCCCGGCAGCGGCCGGACGGCTCGCCGTCCTGCTGGACCAGGGCACGGAGGCCACCGGCTGAGACGGCGGGCGGAACGCGCCGGCCGGGCCGGGCGCCGCCCCGGTCGCGCCACCCGGCCCGCAATCCGCCTGACCGTCGTACCCGAAATGGATCGTCGCCCCACCATCGGCCGCCGTACGCTGCGCCAATGCTGCTACGCATGTCGACCCTGCTGCTGCGGACCCTGCGCGAGGACCCGGCCGACGCGGAGGTGCCGAGCCACCGGCTCCTGCTGCGGGCCGGCTACATCCGTCGCGCCGCACCGGGCGGCTACACCTGGCTGCCGCTGGGCAAGCTGGTGCTGGACCGGGTCACCGAGGTGGTCCGGCAGGAGATGACGGCGATCGGCGACCAGGAGGTGCACTTCCCGGCGCTGCTGCCGGCCGAGCCCTACCGGACCAGCGGCCGGTGGACGGAGTACGGCGACGACATCTTCACCCTCGCCGACCGGCGGGGCGCGGAGCACCTGCTCGCGCCCACCCACGAGGAACTTGCCGCGCTGCTGGTGAAGGACCTGTTCACCTCGTACCGGGACTTCCCGGTGACGCTCTTCCAGATCCAGACGAAGTTCCGGGACGAGGCGCGGCCCCGGGCCGGTCTGCTGCGCGGGCGCGAGTTCCTGATGAAGGACGCCTACTCGTTCGATCTCGACGAGGCGGGGCTCGCGGCGACGTACGAGCGGCACCGGGGCGCGTACCGGCGGATCTTCGACCGGCTCGGGCTGGAGCACACGATCGTGCACGCGACGTCCGGGGCGATGGGCGGTTCGGCGTCGGAGGAGTTCCTGGCGGCGACGCCCGTCGGCGAGGACACGTTCGTCGGCTGCACCGGATGCGACTACGCGGCCAACACGGAGGCGGTGACCACGCCCGCCCCGCCGGCCGGCGACCCCGAAGCGCAGCCGGCGGCCGAGGTGCACGACACCCCCGAGACCCCGACCATCGCCAGCCTGGTCGCGCTGGCCAACGCCCGACGCCTGGGCGGGCGGGACGACTGGACCGCCGCCGACACCCTGAAGAACGTGGTGCTCGCCCTGCGCCGTCCCGGCGTGGAGGAGACCGAACTGCTGGTGGTCGGGCTGCCCGGCGACCGCGAGGTCGACCTGAAGCGACTCGGCGCCGCGGTCGCCCCCGCCACCGTGGGCGTCTTCGACGGCTGGGACGCCCACCCCGAGCTGGTCCGGGGCTACATCGGCCCGCAGGTCATGGCGAAGCTCGACATCCGCTACCTGGTCGACCCTCGGGTGGTGCCGGGCAGCGCGTGGCTGACCGGCGCGAACGAGGCGGGCCGGCACGCGACGGGGGTGGTCTGCGGCCGGGACTTCGTGCCGGACGGCACGATCGAGGCGGCCGAGGTGCGCCCCGGCGACCCCTGCCCGGCCTGCGGCACCGGCGAGCTGACCATGCGGCGCGGCATCGAGATCGGGCACATCTTCCAGCTCGGTCGCCGCTACACCGACGCCTTCGCCGTCGACGTGCCCGGCCCCGCCGGCAAGCCGGTCCGGCCGACCATGGGCTGCTACGGGATCGGCGTCTCCCGCGCGGTCGCCGCCATCGCCGAACAGCACCACGACGAGCGGGGACTGGTCTGGCCGACGGCGGTCGCGCCGTGCGACGTACACCTGGTGGCTGCCGGGAAGGGGCCGCAGCTGGAGGCGGCGCTGGAGCTCGGCGGGCAACTCGCCGCCGCCGGCCTGCGGGTGCTCGTCGACGACCGGACGCACGTCTCCGCCGGGGTGAAGTTCACCGACGCCGAGCTGGTCGGCATCCCGCGCGCCGTCGTGGTCGGCCGCCGTCTCGCCGACGGGTACGTGGAACTGCGCGACCGGGCGTCCGGAGAGCGCGTCGAACTGCCGGTCGACAAACTGGCGGACCGGCTCGCCGAACGGTAGACCGGGAACGCGGGGACGTGGTGTAGCGAATGTGTCACGGGGTACCGCAGTCCGATCGACTGAATGCGTTCTGGAGGCTCTCATGACCGGTTACCGGGTCAGCGACGTGATGACGAAGCAGGTCATCTACCTGCCCGCCGAGACCACCCTGGACGAGGCGGCCAGGGTGATGAAGGAGGCGGACATCGGCGACGTGGTGGTCACCGACGGCGCCACCCTCGCCGGCATGCTCACCGACCGGGACATCGTCGTACGGGCGGTGGCCGAGCGCAGCGACCCGGCCACCACCACGATCGGTTCGATCATCACCCGCGAGGTGGTGATGATCGAGCAGCACTCGACCGCGGCCGAGGCGGCGGCCCTGATGCGGGAGCGGGGCATCCGGCGGGTGCTGGTCTGCGACAGCGACCGCAAGCTGGTCGGCATCGTCTCCCTCGGCGACCTCGCCATGCAGCTCGACCCCAGCTCCGCGCTGAGCGACATCAGCGAACAGGCACCAACCGTCTGAGGTGTGAGGAAGGGACCCTTCCCAACGCCTGCGGTAGAGGAAGGGTCCCTTCCTCACGGCGGTAGCCTCGGGGCATGTCATCCATGCCGGCCAGGCTTTCCGAGATCGTCGACGAGTTCGCCGCCGCGCCCCGCGACGTGGTGCTGGAGATGATGCTGGAGTACGCCGACGTCATCCCGCCGCTGCCCGCCGGCTCCGCCGACCGGGAGGGCATGGAGCAGGTGCCGGAGTGCCAGACCGCATTCTTCCTGCGCGCCCGGGTGACCCCGGAGAAGACGGTGGAGACCCTCTTCGACTGCCCGCCGGAGGCGCCCACCACGCGCGCGTTCGCCGGCATCCTCGCCGAAGGGCTGGCCGGGGCGAGCGCGGACGAGGTGCTCGCCGTGCCCGACGACCTCTACCAGAGGATGGGGCTGGCCCAGGCGATCAGCCCGCTGCGGGTGCGTGGCGGCACGGCCATCCTGGCCCGGCTCAAGCGGCAGGTCCGGGAACAGATCGGCTGACCGGAGGGTTGTCACCCGGCATGGAGATCGAGATCTACGCCGACGTCGTGTGCCCCTGGTGCTACATCGGCAAGCGTCGGCTGGAACAGGCCCTGGAGTCGTACGACGGCGAGGTGACCGTCCGCTACCGGCCGTTCCAGCTCGACCCGTCGCCGGTGGCGGAGCCGCGTCCGCTGGTCGACGCGATGGCGGCGAAGTTCGGCGGGCCGGACCAGGTGCGGCAGATGTTCGGGCACGTGACGGAGGTGGCCTCGGCCGCCGGCCTCACGCTCGACTTCGACCGCGCGGTCGCCGCCAACACCTTCGACGCGCACCGCCTGGTCTCGTGGGCCACGGACCGGGGCCGGGCCGCCGAGGTGGTCGACGCGCTCTACCGCGCCCACTTCACCGACGGTGTCGACGTGGGCTCCCGCGCCGCGCTCGCCACGCTCGCCGCCGAGGTGGGCCTGGACGCGGCCGAGGCACGCCGCTTCCTCGACTCCGACGAGCGGGTGACGGAACTCGCCGACGAGTTGGCCACCGCCCGGCAGATCGGGGTGACCAGCGTGCCGACCTTCGTGCTCGCCGGCAAGTACGCGGTCACCGGCGCCCAGGAGCCGGAGACGCTGCTCGCCGCCCTGGCCGAGGTGGACCGCCGCGAGGCCGACGCCGACTGAGCCGCCGATCGGCCGCCGGAAATCGATCGACGTGATGTTTCACGTGCAACGGTATCGACACCCATGACGGGGTCAGGCCGGCTTGGCCAGCCCTTCCACCACGCGCGCGCCGGGCAGCGCGCCGAGCGCCGGCCCGGGCAGCGCGATCTTGCTGTGCCGTACGCCCGAACCGATGATCACGTGCGGCGTGGCGATCACCCGCGCGTCGACCAGGATCGGCCACTGCTCCGGCAGGCCGATCGGGGTGATGCCGCCGTACTCCATGCCGGTCAGCTCCACCGCGTCGGCCGTCGGCGCGAAACTCGCCTTACGGACGTCGAGCGCCCGACGGGCCACCCCGTTGACGTCGACGCGCGTCGTGGCGAGCACGACGCAGGCCGCGTAGCGGACGATCCCCTCACGCTTGCCGGCCACCACGACGCAGTTGGCCGACTCGTCCAGCCCCACCTCGTACGCGGCACAGAAGGCGGCGGTGTCGGCCAGTTCGGCGTCGATCGGCGCCACCAGCACGTCGTCGACGTGCACCGGTGCGTCGGCGGGCCACTGCCCGATGGCGGCGGCGACCGGCGGGGCGAGCAGGTCGAGCCGGCTGCGGGCGGGTTCAGTCTTCAGCGTCCCCATCACGACTGCGATCCTCGCACCCGCCCCACCCGCGCCGACCGCCGGAACACCACGCGTCCCGAGGACCGGATCCCCCGTCCGTCTGCCTGCCCGTCCAGCCGTCGGGCCAGGGCCGGAAGCCGGTGGACGGGGCCGGTCGTCGGGCGCACGGCGAGCCGGTCAGTTGCCGGTGAGGAAACCGTTCTCGCGGAGCAGCGTGCGGTCCCGGGCGGCGGCCAGTTCCTCCGCCCGTTCGGCCTGGACCCGGCGCGTTTCCATTTCCTCCAGGGCGTGGCGGACGGCGAGCCGGATCACGCCGTAGAGGAAGACGAATCCGGCGACGTAAAGGATGACGGTGGCGACCATGGCGAACATGGCGTCACGTTAGGCCGGACGTGAACGCGCAGACCGTTCATCTTGCGCCGGTTCCCCCGTACGTGTCGGCGAGGTAATCGGCCCAGGTCCGGGCACCTGTCGGGGTCGCCCCGGTGACCAGAGCGCCCGACCGCAGGGCACGGCCGAGCTGCCCGGGTATCCGGACCGGGAGCAGCGGACGGCGGGACCGTCGGGCGGCCGTCCACGCGCGCACCGCCTCGTCGAAGCGGAGCACCTCCGGGCCGCCGTACTCCTCGATGCCGCGCAGCGGACCGGCGGTGAGCCGCCGGGCGAGGCGGTCCGCGACCTCGACGGGGTCGACCGGCTGGGCGAGCACCGCCGGGTCGCCGATCACCGGGCCGAGCCGGCTCACCCCGCGCAGCATTCCGTCGAGGAACTCCGGGAACTGGGTCGCCCGCAGCATCGTCCACGGCACAGTCCCGGCCGCCACGACCTGCTCGGCGGCGAGCTTGTGCCGGTAGTAGGGGATCGGCACCCGGTCCACCCCGACGATCGAGACGTAGACCAGGTGCCGTACGCCAGCCTGGCCGGCGGCGACGACCAGCCGGCGGGTGCCGAGCACGTCGACCCGGTGGGTCTCCCGCCCCCGGTTGGGTGACGAGGCCAGGTGCAGGACGGCGTCCACGCCGGCCACCGCCTCGGCCAGCCCCTCCCCGGTGGCCAGGTCGACCACCACCCAGCGCGCCGACGAGCCGGTACGCGCCCGCCGGCTCGACGCCCGGACGTCCCAGCCCTCGGCGGTCAGCCGGGGCGACACCACCCGACCGAGCCGACCGCCCGCACCGGTGACCAGCACCCGCATGGTTTCCTCCCTCTCCGGCCGTCGCACGCCCACCGCCCGACAGTGGTGGTGACGGTGTCGGGCCTCCGGACGTGACCGACTGTGCGGCGGGTCACCGGAGCAGGTCGGCCGCCGTGATCAGCACGAAGAACCCGATGACGATCTCGCTCACCACCCAGGAGTGCTGCTGGGCCCAGTCCCGCATCCGGGGCAGCACCGCCTCGGCGCGGTGGCCGAGCAGCAGCAACGCCTGCAGCGGCAGGCCCAGCAACGCCAGGGTGAGCAGAATGAACGGCAGCAGGTGCCACCAGGCCAGGTCGTGCCGGCCGGCGCTCGCCCCGACGGTGAGCATCGTGAGGTCGTCCGTCGGCATGGTCAGGAAGAGCAGCACGCCGAGCCGCAGCGCATGCCCCGGGCTGGCATGTTGGAGGCCGCTCATCCACTTCGGCGTGCCGGTGGTGTGCCGACGCAGGAAGACGACCACCGCCAGGACGACCAGCAGCGCCAGCACCACCACGTCGATCCAGTGTCCGACCGTTCGGTGTCCACCCGAGCCGGCCGTGACGTTGATGTTCACGACCCGGGTGAGCAACCAGCTCGCCGTCACCCCGCCCGACACCACGAGCCCCGCCCCGGCCAGGTAGCCCAGCGACGCGGCACGCGGCCGATCGGCCGTGGCGAGGAAGACCGCCGCGACCAGCTGCGTCCCGGCGACCATCACCACAGCCATCGGCAGGATAGTCAGGAAGTTCATCTCCGCCCATCCTCCCGGGCGTACGGTCCGGGCCGGGCCTGATCGGCACATCTCCCGGAGACCGGGGATCGGGGGCGTCGACGGGTCCGGGGCCGGCAACTGACCGGCGAAGGACGGTCAGCCGGCGCGGATCCCGGACCCGCCGGGCACCACCCGGCCCGCCAGCACGACGCCCACCAGGGCCAGCCCGCAGGCCACCACGAGCGTGCCGGCATAGCTGGCCGGTCCCGGGGCCGTACCGGCGGCGAGGACCGCGCCGGTGAGCGCCAGCACGGTCGCCGCGAAGAGCGAGTCGCACAGTTGCAGTGAGGAGCTGTTGCGGCCCTGCTCGCCGGGGGCGGACAGCTCCAGCGTGAGCACCGACAACGAGGGATAGAGCAGCCCCATGCCGAGACCCGCGCCGGCCCAGCCGAGCACGCCGACCCAGACCGGCACCGCCGGCGCGACGGCGAGCGTCACCACGGCCGTACCGGCAACGATGCAGGTCAGGCCCGCCCTCGGCAGGGTGGCCCGGGAACGCGGCGCCGGCATCCGCCCCTGCATCCAGGAGCCCGCCGACCAGGCGAGCGCGCCGGTGGACAGGACCAGACCGGCGGCGGTCGGCGACAGCCCGCGCTCCCGGGAGAGCATCAGCGGGATCACCACCTCCGCGCCGACGAACGCGGCCGAGGCGAGACCGCGCAGCGCGACCACCGTGGGCAGGCCCCGGCCGGCGCGCAGAAACCCGGCCGGCAGCAGCCGGGGCGCGCAGACCAGCAGCCCGACCAGCGCCAGGGCCACCAGCCCGACGGCGGCCGCGCCGCGCTGCTGCCCCCCGATGTGCAACAGTGCGGCGCTCACCCCCGCCCCGCAGGCCCAGGCGATCCGGGCCGCCGCGCCTACCGGCAGCCTGGTCGCCGTGCTCCCGCCGACCGTACGGAGGCCGGGGTGGATCAGCAGCACCGCCGGGACCGCCACCGCCGGCACCGCCAGGAAGACCCACCGCCAGCCGAGGTGCTCCACGATCAGGCCGGCCAGCGCAGGCCCGACCAGCGACGGTACGACCCACGCGGCGGCGAACGCCGCGAAGATCCGCCGGTGCAGTGCCTCCGGATACGCCTGCCCGACGATCACGTAGAGCGCCACCGAGAGCAGGCCGGAGCCGAAGCCCTGCACGATCCGGCCGGCGACCAGGGCGCCCATGGTCGTGGCGCTGCCGGCGAGCAGCAGCCCCAGCACGAACCAGACGAGCCCGTGCCACATCGGCGCCCGGGGACCCCGCGAGTCGCACCATATGCCGGAGACGACCATGGCGAGCACGCCGGCAGCGAACGTGCCCCCGAAGGCGATCCCGTAGAGGGCCAGCCCGTCGAGGCTGCGGGCGACGGTCGGCATGGCGGTGCCCACCGCCAGCGCCTCGAAGGCGAGCAGCGAGATGAGCGCGATGCTGCCCACCGTCATCGCCCGCAGCCGGGGCGCGAGGAGCCCGGCCCCGCCGGTGGCGGGCGCGGCGGGCGCCGCCGTGTCGGTCACCTCCGACCTGCCGGCCGAGGCCGCCTCAGCGGTGGGCGGCCGAGGCGGGCCCGTGGGTCCGACAGGCCCGCTTCGGCGCAGAGCAGTTCGATCAGCATCCGGTCAGCCTCCGACCTCAACCCGGGTTGAGGTCAAGCGGACCGGGTTCTCTCCGGCCTGCGGGTGAAGGAGACACCGGCGTTCCACCGGCACGACCGGCCATGCCGCCGCAGCGGCAGAACGCCCAGCCACCGCGCGGGACAAACTTCCGCCTCCCCGAGGGCATAACGGACGATCCGCCGGGAAGCCAGGCCGCCGGAGCGGAACGTGGGAGGCGCGATGGCGTACGGCAGGAACAGTGGCAGCGGGGGGCCTGGCCGGCGCCTGTCCGGTCGTACGCCTCGATGACCTCGCTGGGCCGTGCCGCCGGCCGGCTCCTTCCGCCGATCGCCGTGCCGCACGTCGTCAGCGAGGCGTCCCGGAGCGTCACCGCCGCCGCGACCCGGGTGGCCCGGGTGGCCGGGCTGAGCCGGCGTCGGGTCTGGTCCCGCCACGGCCGGCACCACATCGAGGTGATCGGGGTCTGCCAGGACGGCGGCGACGTCCTCGCGCGTGAGGTCGAGGACGCGCTGGAGCGGATGCCCGGGGTGCAGTGGGCCCGGGTCAACGCCCCGTCCGGCCGGGTCGTCGTCGCCGTCGGTACGCCGGAGCCGGCCCTGCGGGACCTCATCGCGACCGTCGCCCGCACCGAACGCGCCTGCCCGCACGAGCCGGACCCGGAAATCCCGCCGCCGCACCCGCCCGAGGAGGGGCCGCGTACGCCCCGCACGCTCGGCGCGCTGGCCTCCGACGCCCTCGGCCTGACCATCTCCGCCGCCACCCGGATCCTGCCGTTCACACCGGTGCCCGGGGAGGTCGCCGGGCTGCTCGTCGCGGTCGACCTGCACCCGAAACTGCACGCGCTGGCGGACCGGGGGCTGCGCGCCGACCCCCGCGCCGATCTGCTGTTTCCGCTCGCCGAGGCGGTCGTGCTGGGCCTGACGGGCAGCTGGGCCGGGCTCGTGCTCGACGGCGCGCAGCGGGTGGTGCAGTGGGGCGAGGCACGGGCCCAGGCCCGCGCGTGGGCACAGGCGGAACATCGGCTGACCGGGCATCCGGATCGGGCCGCAGCCCAGGCGCCGAAGGTCGAGCGCCCCCGGCCGAAGCCGGACGGCCCCGCCGAGAAGTACATCAGCCGGATGCTCACCGCGGGCGCCGCCGCGGTGGCCACGATGCCGGTCGTCGGGCCGAAACGGGCCGCCGCGCTGGGCCTCTCCACGCTGCCCAAGGCTCCTGGCAGCGGACGCGAAGGGTACGCCGCGCAGCTCGGTCTGATCCTCGCCCGGCGCGGGGTGATCGCGATGGACCGCGGCGTGCTGCGCGAACTGGACCGGATCGACACCCTGGTACTGGACGCCGACGTGCTCGGCTCCGACCGGGGTGTGCTGGCGGACCTGGCGCCGTTGGCCGGGGCGGACACCGGGCAGGTGGCGGGGCGCGCGTTCGCGCTCTTCGACCCTGCCGCGCCGGGGGAACTGCGGCACGCCGACGGGTGGCGGCTCGGGCCGCTGGACGCGCTGGACGTCGAGAATCCGGGCGACACCGCGGACAGCCGGCGGCTGCGCGACGCGGGCGGCCTCATGCTCGGCCTGTCCGACGGCGACAACCTCGCCGCCGTACTGCGGGTCGAGCCGGAGCCGGCGCAGGGCCTCGACGCCCTGCCGACCGCCGCCCGGCAGGCAGGCCTGCGGCTCGTCGTGGCCGGCGACGACGAGCGGCGGTACGGCTTCGCCGACGCCCACCTGCCCGGCCGCGACCGGCTGACCGATTCGGTGCGGGCGCTGCAACGCGACGGGGCGGTCGTGATGGTGGTCTCCGCCGACAGCGCCGCGCTCGCTGTCGCCGACTGCGGCCTCGGGCTCTCCGCCCCCGAGGACCTGCCGCCGTGGGGCGCGCACCTGCTGGTCGGCGCCGACCTGCCCGTGGTGGCGCTGGTGATCGAGGCGACCGGGGTGGCCCGCCGGATGACCCGGCAGAACATCGGCCTGGCCATGGCCGGCACCGGCCTCGGCGCGCTGGGGGCGCTCACCGCGGCGCCCGCCCAGTTGCCCGGCCGGGCCGTCGCGGCCGTGAACGGGGCAGCCGCGCTGGCCTTCGCCCACGGCGTCGTACGGGCCCGCCGGCTGCCCGACCGGGCGGCCTCCCCAGCGCCGGCCATCACCGCCTGGCACCTGATGCCGTCCCCGGCCGTGCTGGAGCAGCTCGGCAGCGGCCCCGACGGGCTCGCCACCGGGGAGGCCGAGCGCCGTCGGGGTCGCGACGCAACCGGGCGGCCCGCAGGGCCGACGGGCCTGCTCCGCGCCTTCGTCGACGAGCTGGCCAACCCGCTCACCCCCGTCCTCGCCGCCGGGGCGGTGCTCTCCGCCGCCTTCGGCTCGCCCGTCGACGCGGCCCTGGTCGGAGGCGTGGTCGGCGGGTCGGCGCTGCTCGGGGCGGTGCACCAGCACAACACCGAGCGTTCGCTGGCCGAGCTGCTGTCCCGCTCGGCGGTGACCGCCCGGGTACGCCGGGACGGCACGGAGAAGGTGCTGCCGGCCGAGGAACTGGTGCCCGGGGACGTCATCGTCCTCGAATCGGGGGACGCCGTCCCGGCCGACTGCCGGGTGCTGGAGTCGGCCGGCCTGGAGACCGACGAGTCCTCGCTCACCGGCGAGTCGCTGCCGGTCGGCAAGACCGACCAGCCGGTCGTCGCCGCCGCCGTCGCCGACCGGCGGTCGATGCTCTACGAGGGCACCACCGTCGCCGCCGGCCGGGGAAGGGCGGTGGTGGTCGCGACCGGCGCCGACACCGAGGCCGGACGGAGCCTGGCGATGGCCCGGCAGTCCCCACCGTCGAGCGGCGTGGAGGCACGGCTGGGCGGGCTGACCCGCGCGGCGATCCCGCTGGCCGCAGGCTCGGCGGTGGCGGTGGCCGGCGCGGGGCTGCTGCGGGGCGTACCGCTGGCGGAGACGGCCGCGACCGCCGCGAACCTGGCCGTCGCGTCCGTGCCGGAAGGGTTGCCGTTCCTGGTCAGCGCCGCGCAACTGGCCGCCGCGCGGCGGCTGGCGGAGCACGGCGCGCTGGTCCGCAACCCCCGCACCATCGAGGCGCTCGGCCGGGTGGACGTGCTCTGCTTCGACAAGACCGGCACCCTCACGGAGGGGGAGCTGATGCTTGCCGGGGTCGGCGACGACGGCCGGTACGCACCGGCCGACCGGCTCGACGACGATCTGCCGCTCATCCTCGCCGTCGCGCTGCGCGCCACCCCGGCCGCCGCCGGTCCACGCGACCTGGCTCAGCAGACCGACCGCGCGGTCCGGGCCGGTGCGCAGGCGGCCGGGGTGACCGAGCAGGCCGGCGCGGACGGGTGGGAGCCGGTCGGTGGGCTGCCGTTCGAACCGTCCCGCGGCTACCACGCCACCGTCGGCCGCACCGGGGACCGGCTGCTGCTCAGCGTGAAGGGGGCACCGGAGTCGGTGCTGCCCCGGTGCTCCGGCTGGCGGACGCCGGGGGGACGCGACGAGCCGCTCGACGGCGAGGGGCGCGACGGGCTGCACGCCATGCTCGCCGACCGGGCGAGGGCGGGGCACCGGATCCTCGCCGTGGCCGAGTGTCGGGTCTCCTCGCCCGACGTCGCCGACGAGCAGGTGCGCGGCCTGACCTTCGTCGGCTTCCTGGCCCTCGCCGACGGGGTACGCGAGAGCGCCGCGCCCGCCGTACGCCGGATCCGTCAGGCCGGCGTGCACACCATCATGATCACCGGTGACCATCCGGCGACCGCCGAGGCCATCGCGGCCACCATCAGCGACCACGAGGACCAGCGGGTGGTCACCGCGACGGAACTCGACCAGCTCGACGACGACGCCCTCGCCGCGCGGCTCGCCGCCACCGACGTGGTGGCCCGGTGCACGCCCGCGCACAAGGTACGGATCATCCAGGCGTTGCAGAAGTGCGGTCGTACGGTGGCGATGACCGGCGACGGCGCCAACGACGCCCCGGCGATCCGGCTGGCCGACGTGGGCATCGCCCTCGGCCGGCGGGGCACCCCGGCGGCCCGGGCGGCGGCCGACCTGGTGGTCACCGACGACCGGCTGGAGACCATCATCGCCACCCTCGTCGAGGGCCGGGCGATGTGGTCCTCGGTACGCCACGCGCTCAGCATCCTGGTCGGCGGGAACCTCGGCGAGATCGCGTTCAGCGTGCTGACCGCCGCCGCGACCGGCCGTTCGGCGCTCACCGGCCGGCAACTGCTCCTGGTCAACCTGCTCACCGACCTGGCGCCCGCGTTGGCGATCGCGGTCCGGCCACCCGGCGCCGACCACGCCGACGGCCTGCTCCGGGAGGGCCCCGACACCTCGCTCGGCGAGACGATGACCCGGGAGATCGGCCTGCGCGCCGCCACCACCACGCTGGGCGCCACCACGGGCTGGACGTTGGCCCGCTACACCGGGCGACGCCGGCGGGCCGGCACCGTCGCGTTGGTCTCGTTGGTCGGCACCCAGCTCGGGCAGACGGTGCTGGCGGGTGGCACCAGCCCCGCCGTACTGGCCTCCACCGCCGCTTCGGTCGGGGTGCTGGCGGTGGTCGTCCAGACGCCGGGGGTCAGCCAGTTCTTCGGCTGCACGCCACTCGGCCCGGTCGGCTGGACCATCGCGACGGGCTCAGCGCTCGGCGCCACCTTCGCGAACGGCGCGCTCACCCGCCTCGTGGAGCGCCTGCCGCAGGCCGGGTTCCCGTCGCCGTACCGGCCGGGTGCCGACGGGTCGGCGCGCCCCTGACCGCCACCCGTCACTGGACATGGCGTCCTGTCCCACCGCGCGCCAACCACTTCGCTGTCGTCCGTCAAGGGGGCGCGTCGGCTCTGCCCTGTCGATGCTGTCGAGCTGCCCGCACAGATGGGGCACCTCGGCCTCGCCGCCGGCGTGATCGGCTGCTCGTCCCTACGCCGCACTTGCCGGTCGCATGGATGGGGCAGCTCGACAGCGCCCCGGCCAGGCTGCCTCCGGCCCTCTTCCGGCCCGTCTCACCCCGCCGGGTGCCAGGTGGCGGCGGCGCGGCGCAGGCGGTCGTTGATCGCCCGGCCGACGCCGACCTCGGGGACCGGCTCGACCAGGATCTCGCCGATCCCGGTGCCGTCCAGCTCGTGCAGCGCGTCGAACAGCCGGGCGGCGGCCTCGGTCAGGTCACCGCTGGCGGAGAGCACCTCCACGGCGGCCCAGTCGCCCGCCGGCCGGTCCCGGAAGGCCAGGAAGCCGCGCCGGATCCCGTCGGCCGCCGGCGGTTCGCCGCCGGAAACCAACCGCAGCGGCGTACGCGGGGCGTAGTGCGCCGCCAGCGTGCCGGGCGCGACCGGCTGCCCCGAACTGCCCGGGCGTACGGTCACCGGGCCGGCGGCCTCCTCCAACGCCTCGACCGGCAGCGCGCCGAGGCGCAACACCACGGGCTGGCCGCCCCGGGCGTCCACGATGGTCGACTCGATCCCGCACCGCGTCGGCCCGCCGTCGAGCACCACGTCCACCGCGGCACCCAGGCCCCGCACCACGTGCTCGGCCCGGGTCGGGCTGAGCTGGCCGAACCGGTTCGCGCTCGGCGCCGCCACCGGCACCCCGGCCTCGGCGATCAACGCCCGCGCGTACGCGTTGTCCGGCACCCGGACCGCCATCGTCGCCAGCCCGGACGTGACGATCGGCGGGATCGCCGCCGGCCGGTCCACGATCAGCGTCAGCGGCCCGGGCCAGAAGCGCTCGGCCAACGCCGCCACCGCCGCCGGCACCGCCCCCACCAGCTTCTCCAGCTCGACCGCGTCCGCGAGGTGCGTGATCAGCGGGTCGAAGCTGGGCCGCGCCTTCGCCTCGAAGATGCGGGCGGCGGCCCGGGCGTCCAACGCGTTCGCGCCGAGCCCGTAGACGGTCTCGGTGGGAAAGGCCACCAACCCGCCGGTACGCAGGACGGAGGCCGCCTCGGCGATGCCGCTGTCGGCCGGGAGCACGCGTGGGGATCCGGTGGTCACGAACCGACGCTAACGTGCCCGTGGTGGCAGCCTGCGGCCGACCGCCACGGTCGGCTCCTCCTCTTCCGTTCCCCGGTACGGAAGGATGGCGGGCATGCTTCGTACCCCTCGGGCCCTCCTGCTGGACTTCGGCGGCGTCCTGGCGGACGCGCCGCCGCAACCACCGGCCGCCCCGGGCCTGGTGCGGCGACTGACCGAGCTGGTCGGCGGAACCGTGCCGGCTGAGCAGATCGTCCGGGACCTGAGCGAGGGAGCGCGGGCGTACGCCCTGTGGCGCGACGACGTGTGCAGGGCCGAAGACCCCGTCGAGCTGCCGCACAACCAGGTGTGGGCCGACTTCGTGACCCGTGCCTGGCCGCAGGAGGCCCGCGACGCCGTCGAGCGGGAGGCGACGTCGCTGGCGTACGCCTGGACCTGGCGGGAGGAGTGGGCCGTGCGGCCCGGCATCCCCGAGGCGTTGCGCCACGCTGCCGACGCCGGCCTGCCGATGGCGGTGGTCAGCAACACGCTCTGCGGCGCCGCCCACCGGGACTTCCTCGCGGCGGCGGGGCTGTCCGGGCTGTTCGCGGCGGAGTTCTACAGCGACGAGGCCGGGCCCCGGAAGCCGAACCCGGAGCTGGCACGGCTCGCCGCCGACGCCATCGCGGTGCCGCTCGACGACTGTTGGTTCGTCGGCGACACCGTGCACCGCGACATCGTCTGCGCCCGCCGCGCCGGCACCGGAGCCGCGATCCTGATGCGGTCGCCCCGCACCGACCGGGAAGCGGCACTGCCCGGAGTCGAACCGGACGCGCGGATCGAGGACGGCCACGGGCTCCTCGGGCTGCTGCGCGAACACGCCCGCCCGTAAAACCGCCGCCGCCCCTGGTGGTGCCAGCTTCGGCGGCAGCCGCCACCGGTCGACGATCGCCTCGGCGTCATGAACGTACGGTCGGGCGGCGGCACGCGCTCCGGGTGGCTCCCTGCGCGTCGGGCCGAGTCGCAGCTCTGAAACTTCTGCTTATCACGGCCGTCCGGCCTGCGGGGGATGACCTCGAATAAGCCGCTACGCACAGGTCGTCCGTGGTTACCTGACGACGGGTCGCGCCCCACTTCAACGAATATTCACGGAGATTCCACGCTTGGGGTGATTTTGTTGGCACTACGGACATTGGCCCGTGTCGGGGCAGCTACCATCCTGGCCGCCGCGATCGGCCTCGGATCGGCCGCACCGGCCTGGGCCGCCACCACCATCAGCATCGATCCAGCGGACGTAGGCACAACAGCGGCTGCGTTCGGCACCCAGAAATGCGATCCGAATCTCGGCGGCGGGCCCTTCCAGGGCGAGGACGTCTGGGTCTTCGCCCTGCCGTCTCCCAAGCAACAGGGCACCTTCACCTCACTGACCATCGAGTTCGCCACGGAGGGCGGCCCCGTCACGGAGACCATCACGACCGCATCCGCCGACGACCGGGCGATCGTCGGCGACAAGGCGTGGATCAGGACGCCTGCCGGCCTGTCCCCGACCGGGGAACTGGTGAATCCGTTCGCCCTCACCAACGCGACGGCGATGATCACAGGCACCGACGGCACCTTCGACCTGGCGCAGACCTGCCCGGCGACAGGCGGGACAGCCCGCCCGAGCCTGCCCGTGACCGGCGCGGGAATCTCCGGCCCGGCGCTCGGCGGACTCGCCGCGATGGGTGGCAGCCTCATCGCGGCCGGCCTCGTACTCCTGCTTCTCATGCGGGGGCGTCGCCGCTTCGAGTCCTGACTGATCTTGAGACGGACCTGACCTGCGAAATCGGAACCAGGGCATGGCCCTCGACGCGACGTCGAGGGCCATGCCTCCGTCTCATCCGCCGACGTGACCCGGCTCTGCTTCTGGAGTCAGGGCCAGGCAGGGGCACCGGGCACGGTTAGCCCTGCTTCTGCCGCCATCCCGCCCGCCGCCTGACTCCCACTCCATGCGGAAGCCAGGCGTTGCGGGCGGGTTGGTCTGCATCTCGTCGCTGCGCCGTCAGCAGCAGTTCGCGGCACCCGTCACGGTTGGTTCCTTCGCGGCGTCCGGGGTGCAGCAGGCATCCGCGGCGACCTTTTCCAGTTGGCTGGAGTCGGCCTTGACGGTGTAGACCTCCCAGGGCTCGTTGCCGGGGCCGCGTACCCAGACCTTGTCCTGGAGGGCGTAGCAGCATTCGGTGCTGTTCTCTTCGAGGGTGATCAGGCCGGAGTCGGTGAGGCGCTTGGTGGCGGCGTTGACCTCGTCGGTGCTGAACACCTCGACGCCCAGGTGGTCCATGACGGTGGGCTGGTCGGCCTCGCCTTCGAGGAGCACGAGCTTCAGGGGTGGGTTCTCGATGGCGAAGTTGGCGTAGCCGGGGCGGCGCTTGGCCGGCTCGGCGTCGAACAGCTTCGAGTAGAAGGCGATGGAGCCTTCGAGGTCGGATACACGCAGGGCGAGCTGGACGCGGGACATGGTTCGTTCCCTCCTGACGGATTTAGCGGATGTGGTAGCTGGTGAGAGCGGTGGTGCGGGTGCGCTCGTAGCGGGCGCCGGCGTGGCAATCCGCGGTGCAGACCTGCCCGCACGACTCGCAGAGCATCACGTCTCGGACGTGGGTGTTGCGACGACGGGAGAACAGCTTGAGCATCACTTCACCCCTGCCTAGATGTTTTTCGAAGCAGCACCTACGTTGCCCCCTGTTTCGAGGTCTGTCAAGCTAGAGTTATGTCGAAACAAGCGCTGCCGGTGGTGGACCTCCAAGCCGTGGCCTGCTGTTCCCCGATCGCGGTCCGCCCGCTGGATGCCGATCAAGCAGCGGTGGTCGCGCCGATGTTCAAGGCCCTGGGCGACCCGGTTCGGCTGCGGCTGATGTCGATGATCGCCTCGGTGCCGGAAATCTGCGTCTGCGATCTGACCCCGGCGTTCGACCTGTCCGGGCCGACCATCTCCCACCATCTCAAGGTGCTGCGCGAGGCTGGTCTGGTCGACTCCGACCGACGCGGCACCTGGGTGTGGTACCGGGTCCGCCCGGAGGCGTTTCGGCAACTCGGCGCACTGCTGGACATCTCCACCGCCCCGGCCGCCGACACCGCAGCGTGAGAGTCGCCCTGCACCTGCCACCTCGTCGCGGACACCGGCACGAAACAGCCCAACGTCTCCAACCACCTGCGTTACTGCGCGACGCGGGCCTGGTGGCCGCCGAACCACGCGGCCGGTTCACCTACTACCGGCTGCTGCCCAACGCGATCGAGGCCGCCGCCCGTCTCACCTCGCTGGCCACCCGCGCCCGCACCAACACCGAATCCCTCCGGGAGTGCTGATGACCGCCGCCGACACCACGTCCCCACCCCAAGCGGTGGTCGCCCGGCTGTCCCGCTTGGACCGGCTGCTGCCCGCCTGGATCGGCCTGGCCATGGTCGCCGGCCTGCTGCTCGGCCGCCTCGTCCCCGGGCTGAACAGCGCCCTGGACGCGGTGAAGATCGGCGGCATCTCCCTGCCGATCGCCTTCGGACTCCTCGTCATGATGTATCCGGTTCTGGCGAAAGTCCGCTACGACCGGCTCGACACTGTCACCAGCGACCGCCGGCTGCTGATCTCCTCGCTGATCCTCAACTGGATCCTGGGCCCCGCCGTCATGTTCGCCCTCGCCTGGATCTTCCTGGCCGACCAGCCCGAATACCGCACCGGCCTGATCATCGTCGGGCTCGCCCGCTGCATCGCCATGGTCATCATCTGGAACGACCTCGCCTGCGGCGACCGCGAAGCCGCCGCCGTCCTGGTCGCACTCAACTCCGTGTTCCAGGTCCTCGCCTTCGGCCTACTCGGCTGGTTCTACCTCACCGTGCTGCCGAACTGGCTGCACCTGCCCGGTGCGCACCTCGACATCTCCGGCTGGGACATCGCCCGCAACGTCCTGATCTTCCTCGGTGTCCCGCTGCTGGCCGGCTACCTCACCCGCCGGCTCGGCGAACGCACCAAAGGCCGCGCCTGGTATGAATCCGCGTTCCTACCCAAGATCGGACCGGTCGCGCTCTACGGCCTGCTGTTCACCATCGTGATCCTCTTCGCCCTGCAAGGCGACGCCATCACCTCCCAACCATGGGACGTGGCCCGCATCGCCCTGCCACTCCTGGCCTACTTCGCCATCATGTGGGCCGGCTCCTACGCCCTCGGCCGCGGCATCGGCCTGAACTACCAGCGCACCACCACTCTCGCCTTCACCTCCGCCGGCAACAACTTCGAACTCGCCATCGCTGTGGCCATCGGCACCTTCGGCGTCACCTCCGGCCAAGCCCTCGCCGGCGTAGTCGGCCCACTCATCGAAGTGCCCGTCCTCGTCGCCCTGGTCTACGTCAGCCTCGCCCTGCGCCAACGCCTGTTCCCCGCCAACGACGCGGCCACCACCAGCGCGACACGCCCATGATGCTCCACCTGCTGGGCTTGACACCCGTCCAGATGGTCGCCAAACCCGCCGTTACCATCGGCCGGGCCTTCACCGGCATCGCCCCGGCGTCGGTGCCCGGCTTCGTCGCCGCCCAACTCGTCGGCGGACCGGTCGCCGTCGCCGCCCTCGCCGCCTGGTACCCCCACGCCGCCGACTCCGCCGACTCCGTCGTCGTGCCGCACCTCGCCCAGGAGAACCGATGACCGCCCCCACCAGCGGCGTCACCATCGTCGCCATGGGTGACCAGCACGCCGACGCGGTGCTGGACATCTACCGGCTCGGCATCGCCACCGGCAATGCCACGTTCGAAACCGAACCGCCAACCTGGGGGCACTTCACCGCCAGTCGGCTACCCGGTCACCGCTGGGTGGCCGTCGACCCCACCGGCCGGGTCCTCGGCTGGGTCGCCTGCTCCGCCGTCTCCGACCGGTGCGTCTACACCGGGGTGGTCGAGCACTCCGTCTACGTCCACCCCGACGCCCACAGCCAAGGAATCGGCCGCCTCCTGCTCGACGCCCTGATCGCCTCGACCGAGCAGGCCGGCGTCTGGACCATCCAATCCGGCGTCTTTCCAGAGAACACCGCCAGCCTCGCCCTACACACCGCCTGCGGCTTCCGCACCGTCGGCACCCGCGAACGCGTCGGCCGTCACCACGGCATCTGGCGCGACGTCACCCTCATCGAACGCCGCAGCCCGATCATTACCTGACAGGAAGAACATCACCGATGAGCGACAAGCCCAGCATCCTGTTCGTCTGCGTCCACAACGCCGGCCGCTCCCAGATGGCCGCCGGCTGGCTCCGCCACCTCGCTGGCGACACCGTCGAGGTCCGCTCCGCCGGGTCCGAACCGGCCGACCAGATCAACGCCGTGGCCATCGAGGCGATGCGCGAGGTGGGTATCGACATCACCGGTCAGATTCCGGCCCGGCTCACCTGGGATGCCGCCGAAGCCACCGATGTCATCGTCACCATGGGCTGCGGCGATGCCTGCCCCGTCTTCCCCGGCAAGCGCTACGAGGACTGGAAGCTCACCGACCCCGCCGGCCAACCCCTCGACGTCGTCCGTCAGATCCGCGACGACATCAAGACCCGAGTTACCGACCTGCTCGCCACCATCGAGTCTCAAGGCTGAGCAACCCGGCTCGCCAGCTCGGTCCACGCACTACGGCGCTTCTTCGCCACGACGCTGATCACCAACCACGTCGAGCCGCAGGAGGGTGCAGCGTCTGCTTCGGCACAGGACGTTGCGCATCACGTTGGAGACGTACGTGCACTGGCTGCCGAAGCGAGACCGGCCCAGCGGCGTCGTTGGCTCGGTCGTGAGCTCAGCAGCGGAACGCGCCACCTAGGCGACCATCCGGCCGCAAGATCATGACTGACCTGTGCCCGGCTTGGGCCCGTTGATCTTGCGAGGAAGAATCGCCTGGTCAGAGGCGATATTGGTGGAGCCCAGGGGACTCGAACCCCTAACCCCTGCCTTGCAAAGGCGGATGACGGGCGTTGAGCCTCGTCGACGAGTGGCATCCCTCGTCGTCCTTGGCTCAGCGCCCGTCGTCCGTTGCCACTGACTCGCAGCGGGTGTCGTAGCTTTCGCTGACTTTGCGCTGACGATGCGGGCCTCTATCACACCCCTCCGACAGAGGGCTTGGGCGGCTCACTACGGGGAATTAACCGCCGCAATGTATTGCGATCCAAAATTTGTTGTCCACAACTAGCAAAAAACTTCTATCCACAAGATGTGGAAGCCAAAACCACAGCTCAGCAGCCCTGTAGAGAAACGCAGCCAGACTTTATGCACAGGCTATCCACATGTAACGCGCTTGATTGCCTACCGTCGTCCACAGGTTGTCCCGAGGTTCGTCCACCGACGTGGTTGAGCACCTGCCCAACGGAGTGCTTTCATCTTCAGCGGAGGAACTACACGGCTGGAGTTTGGACGCAGCCCGAGCAACAGGACTGTCAGATGCCCGTGTACAACCTCTAGAGACACGGAGCGGCACCCGCCTAGGAACGGGTGCCGCCATGAACCTCCGTGTTGATCCGCAGCCACGAACCAGGTAAGGAGACCAAGTGCCCACGTTAGCAACCCGGCGTGAACGGGCCAAGCAGAGCGAGGACCAGCACACACGCCGGATCGGCTACCTCACAGCTGTAACCGCCCTGATCACGGCGGTGTCGACGCTGGTGGCTGCTGCCGCCACCTTGGCGGCAATGTTCTTCGCCTAGTTACCTGCGGGGCAGGCAGGGTGACCCTGCCTGCCCCGGCTCAGCACTAGGCCGGCGTCATGTAGACCACGGTTGCGTCGTCACTGCGCTTGTTGCGCGGCCACCTGTGGCCCTCTGGGTCCTTCGCCTCAATCGCTCGAACACGGCTGACCACTTCGGCAGGACCGGACTCCGCGAGTAGGTCTAGAAGGCTCGACCAGGTCAAGAGGTCGAACATGCGAACGAGACGCGCCGCGCCATCAGTCAGGACGGCACACCTGCGAAGACCACGCAGAGGAAAAGCTCCGGTCAGTGCCTCCCGCGCGACGGTGGGATCCGCCGCAGCGACCCAAAATCCCCCCGGCATATTGCGGGCTGCCAACTCCGCGTGCTTCATACGGACCATCGCATCGTTCTTCTGCTGCGAGCCAATCGGGTACTTGTCAGCTTCGGCGCGTTCCACGCCGGCCGTACCTTCAACCCGATCATCCGTTATTACTTCTAGGCGGTCACCGCAGTCGAATACGAGACTAATATCGCCAAGGGCGAGGTACTCAACAACCTCCCCATTGGCCCTCAGGATAGCGACAGCAGACGAGGGTGTTCCCGCACTTTGCAAATCACAGCTAGGATGCTCGCCGGCAACAGCCTTAATAGCAAGAGAAAGGGCGTCCGGTAGAGCGCGGGCCACATCTTCTGCATACGCCGAGATGGCAGCACCTAGATGAGCGGCATACCACGAGACGCCGTGCACGCATCCCGTATCTGTGCGAGCAGTGGCACCATCGAGCACGACAACGAGGCGAGAGGAAGCGGAAAACCAATCCTCGTTTTCCGCACCCGGCTTAGCCGGGTCCGAAACCGCGTCGACAATCATTTCACTACCTCGTGCCTGTAGATGGGAGTTGCCTGCCCGACGCTCTGGACACCCTGCCGGTTGAACTCGGCTTTGATAACAACCGAGAAGCGGTGCGTCTTGAAATCCTTATACAGCATCGGCAGGCTCTCGGCGAGGTATTGAGCGGCTCCCAACGTGCCCTGGGCGTGGATGCCAGCCATGTACAGGAAGGTTCCCTTGCCGTCCGGACGCGGGAGCCGGCCCAGATATGCGTAATCGAAGTTCTCGCCGTTATCACGCGGAGAGCGGAACTCTTGGGAGCCATCAGCAGTCGACAAAAACCAGCCGCTGTCATCGACCTTAAATCGTAGGTGGGGATCCGCCTCCATGATCTGCCCAAGGAACGGCAGGAGGCGAGGAGATGTCATGACAATAAGGTTTGGCCTGTTGAGATGCACATGACCAGGCGGCGGCACAACTTCGCACGAGGCGTCTAGGCCAACCGACCGAGCTAGGTCAGCAAGAAGGTTATAGGCTTTGAAACTTTCGGCGCTGATGACATCACCCGGATCATGTCGCCCGACTTCCTGCTTCCCACCGATAGCGACAGTCAGACGGCCAGTTCCGAGAAATGCGCGTTCGGGACGCACTCCGGCCGAAAGTAGCTGCGAGACGCGAGACCGAGACATGTCTAGCAAGTGCGCAATCTGCGTCTGAGTCATTCCGCCCGCAAGAAGATCTTCAAGGCTCTCGCGACGTAAGCGGGAAAGCTCCCCGATGGCTGCTTGATAGTGGTCGATAAGTCGATGGGCGGCAAGAGCTCGCTCGCGGGCATCTCCGATGCCAGCGACCGCCGTTGGGTCGTCCACTGGTCAACTCCCGTCGCGTCAAGGGGGGTAACCACAGTGTAAGCCCGTCGACCGGGGCAAACGAGCCAGGGAACGTCCACCGGACTCACACTCTGTGTTGAGGGGGGTTGACACCCCCTGGCGCTCATGGTTGTCTACCTCACACCAGCCCCCTGAACTGGACATGTTGAGGGGGATGAACAAGGCCCCGGTGGGCTGCCACCCACCGAGGCCGGTGCATCTATCCGCCCTTGGAGAGGACCTAGAAGATGCAGGTCAAGCGTATCCCGGTAGCGCCATCGATGGACAGTCGCGCGTTGGCTGCTCTGGCGGCGCAGTACCGGCCGTCGCGGCTGAACGGCGCTGGTGTGTGCCTGTACTGCGAGACGCGGTGGTGCCAGTCGTCGGCGTGCGTCGCCACGCACGCGGCGTCGCTGTGGGCTCCGTGCCCGGAGTGCGACGGGTTCAGCTTCGGTCGCTGCGACAACTGCCTCAACGGCGTGGTGGAGGTGTCCCGGGCCGGCTTGATTGAGCTGGCCGGGCGGGTGCTGCCGCGCCGTGCGGGTGAGTCCGTGGCGTTCGCGGTGGTGGCGTGATGGAGACGCGGTGGAAGCGGATGCGGTTCGAGCGTGGGTGGTCGCAGCGTGACGTGCTGCGGCGCCTGGCGGCGGCGGCCCGCCGGCAGGGTGTGACGCTGCCGGCTGAGGGCTCGGTCATCAAGGCGTTGTCCCGGTGGGAAAACGGGCACAGTCGCCCGACCTCGTTCTACTTCGGACTGTTGGCTGAGGTGTTCGACCTGCCGCCGGACGCCGGGACGGTGCCGGTGGCCGTGCCGAAGCCCGGCACGGTGACGGCTGAGCTGAAGTCGCTGCGGGCTGAGGTTGAGCGGCTGGCCGAGTTGGTGTCGCGCCTGGCGGCTGTGGCGTAACGGCGCGACCCCGACGCGCTCTCGGGCGCTTGTTCGTTGACAACTCCATTGGGCCGCCGTGCTGGCGTGCGCGGCGGCCCGCGTGTACCTGGGTCCTCACGGCGAGAACCCCGGGTGATGGTGCGGGCACGGCGACGCCGTGACCGGCGGTCCGCGCGGGGCGAAGAGCTGATAGGCCCGGCTTCGCCGGACTCACTTCCAGACTCGGCGCGACTGATCTTCGTGCCCGGGTCTCCGACCGTCGTGGGCTGGCCTTTCCTTGCTGAAACATCAGGGGATGGTGACCAGCCCGGACCGCCCCAGAGTGTTTCAGCCGGTTTTGAACCCACCCGGACCGGCGTCGACACCAGCACGCTTGACCGGCGTCACCGCAGCGTCAAGCCGGATCGTGAACCGGCCCCACGCGCACGGCTACCGGCTCACCCCCTGGCCTTGGCTGGCCGCTGGTGAGGACCGGAAACCCCGAAACCATCTCCGCATCTCCGCATCTCCGCAAAGCCCCGCCCTGACCAGGGAAAACAGTCTGCGGAGATCTTCCCATCGGTGAAGACCGATCTCCGCATCTCCGCAGGGTCTTGCTTGTAGTGCGGAGATGACCGGCGTTTGCGGAGATGAGGCCCTGACTGGCTACTCAATCTCCGCAAGGGTTCTCCCTGTTCAGGACCTTGTCTGCGGAGATGCGGAGATGCGGAGATGATTTCGCCCCCGCCGCAACAGCGCACCGCGCCGCCCGGACGCGACCCCTGGCGGCTCTCGACAAGCGGAGAGAGGGCCGGGAAGCGTTGACACGCTGACAATCGCCTTCCATGGGGACGTTTTCGCAGGTCACGCCGCCCGAGGTGCTGTCAACGGCCCGCGTTGACAGGCGTTGACAGCGCTGACAGCACCCCTGTCGCCGGCCCGAGTGTCAACGCCTGTCAACGCCTGTCAACGCCCCCCGTTGACACCTTCACACCCCATCCCACCTGCGATAACGCCGCACCGAACGCCGATTGTCAGCGTGTCAACGCTTCCCGGCCCCTCCCGCCGGCCCGCCACCCCGGCAACCCGCCGAACCATCTCGGCATCTCGGCATCTCGGCAGAAACGACCTTCCACCAGCGAAAACAACCTGCCGAGATCAAAACCATCGGCAAACCTCCATCTCGGCATCTCGGCATCTCGGCAACATCCTGCCGAGATGGAGACCGTTTGCCGAGATCGACCCTCAACCCCGGACAAGATCTCGGCAGACATTTACCCAGGTCAACGGCACCTTTGCCGAGATGCCGAGATGCCGAGATGGTTTCGGCCCTCCCCGCAGACAGCGCCGCACCTCGCCGACCGCACCCGAACAGAGCCGCTAAAAAGCCCCTAAGCCAGCAAGGCCAACGCGGCCACCAGGTCGCGGCCCACCCGCGACCGGTCGCGCCGCCGCGACCCACCCCGCGACCCGCCTGGCCAGCACCGACAGCCCCTAGTCGCGGGTCGCGGCCACCACCACCGCCCGCCAGAACTCCGCCCCTACAGCACGAACCGACCCACGACAGCCGCTACCGCTACCCCAGGAGGAAGCACCGTGAGCACGGTCATCCCGTTCCCACCCCGCCCCACCCCAACCGACGCAGACACCATCCCCACTATCCGCACTGCCCCCGTCGCCCGCGCCGTCTACACCGTCGCCGAAACCGCCGAGATCCTGTCGCTGTCCCTCGGCTCTACCTACGCCCTCGTACGGTCCGGCGAAATCCCTGCGAAGAAGGTCGGCGGCCGGTGGCTCGTTCCCAAGGGCCGACTTCACCAGTGGCTCAACGAGCTACCCGAGGCCAGCACCGAAGACGTAGCCGCCGAACTGGAACGCATCGAACGCGCCGAGCAACGCCAGCAACGCCGCAACGGCGCATAGCCGCCCCCGTGGCCGCTAGGCCTAGCCCCACCACCCGCTAGACCTAGCGGCCCCGCTAGCGGCCAACCACCCGCCCTACCTGGCACCTATCCGCCTAGCCCCACCATCACCCGCCCACCGGACAGCCCCACTGGAACACCCGCCGCAGTGTTCCAGCCAGAGCTAGACGTCTGTCTGCCAACCATGCCGGCAGCAATCACCGCCCGTAACCGGATCGAACGGCCGGACCGTCCCCGCGCGGGGTGCTAGCCCTAGCACCCCGCCCTGCTAGCGCTAGCAGACGCGCTAGCAACCAATCGCCAACCCCACCAGCGACCTAGCAACTAGCACCCCACCAGCGACAACGCCCGAGAACCCCGCCAGGACGCGAATTCACACCCCTGTGCGCCCTACTAGCTAGACCACCAACTAACCCCCCTGCAAGTAACACACCGTGACCAACCGAGGAGATCTACAACCGTGGGACACATCGTCAAGACGCCCGCCGGCACCTTCCGCGCCAACTGGCGCGACCCATCCGGCCGGCAGAAAGCCAAGACCTTTCGCACGCGCAAGGAAGCCGCCGCGCACCTCGCCGCGACGGAGACGACCGTGAGTCAGGGAACGTACGTCGACCCCACGGCCGGCAAGACCCGATTCGGCACGTACGCCGAGCGCTGGCTTGCCTCGCGGTCTGTGGAGGCAACCACGCTCGCCGCGTGGACGTCGCGGTTGCGGGCGCGGCTGCTGCCCCAGTGGGGCTCATGGCCGGTCGCCCGCATTGACCACCTGGCCGTTCAGGAATGGGTCACGCGCATCGGACGGGAGTTGTCGCCGGCCACCGTCGCGTCGTGTCACTCGCTGCTGTCGTCCATTCTCGCGTCGGCAGTACGTAGCCGGCTGATCGCGTTCAACCCGTGCGAGGGGGTCCGGCTGCCGGCACAGCGCAAGCGTGCGGGCGGACAGCTCCCGCTGCCGCTCGACCAGGTGACGGAGCTACTTCTCCCGAGCACCCCGGAATGGCACCGTCCCGTCGTCGCGGCGGCGGCCGGCGCCGGGCTGCGGTGGGGCGAATGCCTCGGTCTGCGGTGGGGTGACGTCGACCTGCCGGACGACGACGACCAGGGCGCCACGCTGAGCGTGCGGCGAGTCGTCATCGAGGTGAACGGGCACCCGGCCGACAAGCCGTATCCGAAGACGGCGCAGAGCAGGCGCACCGTTCCCATGCCGCCGTTCCTGCGCGCCGAGCTGATTCGCCACCGCGGGCGGACGAACCCCGACGCCACCGACCGCGTTTTCACCAACCAGGCAGGCGACCCGATGCTACGGAGCAACTTCCGGCGCCAGGTATGGCGGCCCTCGCTCGTTCGCGCCGGGCTGCTCGGCAGCGTCAGGGAAACCGGCCCGCACCGGTTCCGAGCCACCTGGCGCGACAAGGAAGGCACGGAACAGTCAGCGGAGTTCACCACCCATCGGGACGCGGTGGCGCACGTCGCGGTCAAGGCGGCCGGCGGACTGCGGTTTCACGACCTGCGGCACGGTTACGCCACCTGGCTCATCTCCAGCGGAGTGCCGGTCAACGTCGTCCAGGCGGTCATGGGGCACGAACAGGCGTCGACCACGCTCAACCGCTACACGCACACGCCGGCCGACTTTCATCGGCTTGTCCGAGGGGTTTTCGCGGCCACTGCTGACGACTCGCTGACCGCCAATGAGGGTGGTCGATCAAACGGAGACGACGGAGAGGAAGAGAACGCCCCGTGACCTGCACGGGAGCCAAGTGGAGCCCAGGGGACTCGAACCCCTAACCCCTGCCTTGCAAAGGCAGTGCTCTGCCAGTTGAGCTAGGGCCCCGAGGCGGACGATGCCGCCGGTGCTGGCAGTGCCAGCGGGATCAGCGCAGGTCGGGCGCGGTGGTCGCCTCGTGCCACAGGGCGCGCTCGTCGTTGGAAGCCTTGACCTTCCTGGCCACCACGGCTGCCACACCGACGATTCCGGCCAGGATCAGAAGCTTCTTGAACATGGGGCCCACCCCTC
The DNA here is from genome assembly GCF_040652795.1 of Micromonospora sp. NPDC048170. NCBI lineage: Bacteria > Bacillati > Actinomycetota > Actinomycetes > Micromonosporales > Micromonosporaceae > Micromonospora > Micromonospora sp. NPDC048170. The sequence goes on along the minus strand of NZ_JBEZMR010000002.1, from coordinate 270,756 downwards.
GCGCTCGACTACCGTCGGACGATGTGCGGTGGGGCTAGCTGGAATCGAACCAGCGACCTCAGAGTTATCAGCTCTGCGCTCTAACCGACTGAGCTATAGCCCCGTGTGGCGACGAGCAAGGTTAACCCATCCGTCCGTCCGGCCCCAAATCGGGGGCGGGTGGACCGCACGGGCGTTGCCGTCGCCTCTGAACCTACCGGAGGCTTCGCGCCCGGCCCAGTCGATTACGCGGGCCACGCGGGCCGCTCCGGCGCCGGTGACGTGCTTCGGCACACACGAAAGCCGGGGCTCCGCGCTCGGCGGTGCCCCGGCTTCCAAGGTGGTTCAGTCGCGCTCGGCGAGGGTCAGCTCGATGCCGCCGACCAAGTCCGCGCAGACGTTGTAGACGAACGCCCCGAGCGTGGCGAGCGCCGTGAACAGCACGACGTTGACCAGGCCGATCAGCGCCGAGCTGAGAATCACGCCCTTGGCGGTGATCTGGAAGCCGCTCGTGCTCTGGCCGCCGCCCGCGCTGACCAGGTCGGTCAGGCTGTCGTTGACGCTGGTGAAGACGCCCATCGCGTCGAGAGCCAGGTAGAGCACCGAGGTGGCGACCACCACGACGATGAAGAGCACCACCGAGACCGCGAACGCGAACTTCATGACCGACCAGGGGTCGATCCGCTTGAGGTTCAGCCGGGCCCGGCGGGGCCCACGCGACGCGGCCGAGCTGACCGACGTACGCGCGGCGCGTACCGCGTCACCCACGCGGGCCGCCCCGACGGCGGCGGCACCACTGATGCCCGGCGGCAGGCCACCCCCGTTGGCGGGGCGGGCGGCGCCGGTCGGACGGTTGCCGTCAGGCTGCGGCTTCGCGGTGCCTGTGACGCGGGGTTGCGTGCCGGTGGCCCCTGTGACCCGTGGCTGAGTGCCGGTGGTGCCCGTCACCCGCGGCTGCGTCCCGGTGGTGCCGGTCGACTGGCCGGCACCGATCTTCAGCGGCTGGGTCGTCGTCGGCGCGGCAGGGGCCGGTGTGGCGGCGGGGGCCGGCTTGTCGCCCCCCGCCGCCTCGGTCCTGTCCGCCGCGTCACCGCCCTCGGAGGGCTTGTCCGGAGGCGGTGTCATTCCGGGAGCCCGGGTGAATTTCGGGGCAGGCGCGTCGGCGGGGACGGTCGCCCGGCCCACGGCCGCGCGGCCGGTCGCTGGTGTGCCGCTCTTCGCGGCCTCCTCGTCGACCGGGGTGGCCGAGGTCCCCGTGTTCCCCGACTTCGCCTGTGTCTCCGTCATTCAACTAGTCCTGTTCGTCAGGCTCGTCGGCATTGCGAGCAATCGCCACGATAGTCACGCCATCCGGAAGGTCCATCAGCTTGACCCCCATTGTGTTCCGGTCACGCGTACGGCGTACAGGCTTCACCGGAGTCCGGATGACACCACCGTTGCTGGTGATCGCGAACAGCTCGTCGTCCGGGTCGATCACCACCGCGCCGACCAGACCACCGCGCCGCTCGGTGATCTTCGCAGTCAGCACACCCTTACCTCCCCGACCCTGCACGGGGTATTCCTCGATCGGGGTGCGTTTCGCATATCCCCCGTTCGTCGCCACCAGAACGTCCCGCCCCTCGCGGACGACCTCCATGGCGAGCAGGACGTCGTCCTCGCTGAAGCGCATGCCGATCACGCCCGAGGTGGCCCGCCCCATCGGGCGCAGCGCCTCGTCGCTCGCGTTGAACCGGATCGCCTGCGCGTTCTTGGAGACCAGCAGCAGATCCTCCTCGGGGGCGACGAGCGCCGCCCCGACCAGCTCGTCCTCGTCGCGCAGATTGATCGCGATGATGCCGCCGGACCGGGGGGAGTCGAACTCCTCGAGCCGAGTCTTCTTCACCAGGCCGTTCTTCGTGGCAAGTACCAGGTAAGGGGCCACCTGGTAGTTCGGAATTTCGATGATCTGCGCGATCTGCTCGTCGGGCTGGAATGCGAGCAGATTGGCCACGTGCTGGCCCTTGGCCACCCTACTGGCCTCGGGCAGCTCGTACGCCTTGGCCCGATAGACGCGCCCCTTGTTGGTGAAGAAGAGCATCCAGTCGTGGGTCGAGCATACGAAGAAGTGGCTGACGATGTCGTCCTGCCGTAGGGTGGCCCCGCTGACGCCCTTGCCGCCGCGCCGCTGGGAACGGTAGAGGTCGACCTTGGTCCGCTTGGCGTAGCCCGTACGGGTGATCGTGACGACCACGTCCTCGCGGGCGATGAGGTCCTCCATGGAGACCTCGCCCTCGAACGGCACGATCTTGGTCCGCCGCTCGTCGCCCCACTTGGCGATGATCTCGCCCAGTTCCTCGGAGACAATCCTGCGCTGCCGCTCGGGCTTGGCGAGGATGTCCTTGAGGTCGGCGATCTCCAGCTCCAGCTTGGCCAGGTCGTCGAGGATCCGCTGCCGCTCCAGCGCGGCGAGCCGGCGCAGCTGCATGTCGAGGATCGCGGTCGCCTGGATCTCGTCGATCTCCAGCAGCCGGATCAGGCCCTGCCGGGCGTCCTCCACAGTGGGCGAGCGCCGGATCAGGGCGATCACCTCGTCGAGGGCGTCCAGCGCCTTGGACAGGCCGCGCAGGATGTGCGCCCGCTCCTCCGCCTTGCGCAGCCGGAACGCCGTCCGCCGGCGAATCACGTCGATCTGGTGCTCGACGTAGTAGCGGATGAACTGGGCCAGGTTGAGCGTGCGGGGCACCCCGTCGACCAGCGCCAGCATGTTGGCGCCGAAGGTCTCCTGGAGCTGGGTGTGCTTGTAGAGGTTGTTCAGCACCACCTTGGCGACCGCGTCGCGCTTGAGCACGAGCACGATCCGCATGCCGGTACGCCCGGAGGACTCGTCCCGGATGTCGGCGATGCCGGCGAGCTTGCCCTCCTTGATCAGCTCGGCGATCCGCTCGGCCAGATTGTCCGGGTTGACCTGGTAGGGCAGCTCGCTGACGACCAGGCAGGGGCGGCCCCGCTTGTCCTCCTCGACCTCCACCACGGCCCGCATCCGGATCGACCCGCGCCCGGTGCGGTACGCGTCCTGGATCGCCTGGGTGCCCACGATCAGGCCGTGGGTGGGGAAGTCCGGCCCCTTGACGATCTCCAGCAGCGCGTCGAGGGTGGTGGCCTCGTCCTCCTCCGGGTGCTCCAGGCACCACTGCACCGCCGCGCCGATCTCGCGCAGGTTGTGCGGCGGGATCTTGGTGGCCATGCCGACGGCGATGCCCTCGGAGCCGTTGACCAGGAGGTTCGGGATCCGCGACGGCAGGATCGTGGGCTCCTTGGCCCGGCCGTCGTAGTTGTCCTGGAGGTCGACGGTGTCCTCGTCGATGTCCCGCAGCATCTCCATGGCCAGCGGGTCGAGCTTGCACTCGGTGTTGTGACTGACGAATCCGTCGGAGACGAACGAGTGGTCGTCGGTGTCCACCCGGATGCTGTAGACCGGCCGGACCCCTGCGTCGGCGACGCTGGCGACCTCGGCGAAGTAGAACCGGCCGTCCACCAACGGCTCCACCACGTCGAGCACCTCGGCGTCGGTGATCCGGGCCGCGATCTCGTCGCGGTCCCGCTCCCAGCGCTCGATCCGGTCGACGTTGTGCCGGCGGAGCCAGTCCCGCTCGGTCCACCGGTCGGCGCCGTGCTTCCGGATGAAGTCGCCCACCAGCGGCACGTGGTCACTGGAGAGCGCGGTGCTGGTCGCCGGTACCGAAGCAAGCTCGGATTCCAGCTTGGCCTGCTTGCGGCCGAGGAACCCGACATGGGCAGCGAAGATCCGTGCGTCACGACGGTTGGTCACCACGACCTTGATCTCGCCGTGGTCGTAACGGCACTGCTTGCTGACCACGCCGAATTCCAGCAACAACTGCTGGACTTCTCGACCGAGCCGCTCGCTGCGTGTCGAGTACGAGACCTGGATGGCGTTGCGCTGCAGCAGCGAGGACGAGCCGTCGCCCTCGAAGAGGGCCTGGAGGAAGGCGCGCTTGACCGCCGCCGGCCCCTGCCAGACGAACTCGGGCACGAACTTGGCGGCGCTGCGTACCCCGACCAACTCACCGAGGAGGCTCTTGCGAAGGGCGGAAAGATCCTGGATGTCGAGTTCGTGCAGCAGGCTGCCGGAGGCGATGGTGCGCTCGCTGACGTACCGCCGGCCGCCCACCGCCAGGTCGTAGGCCGCGAGGACCCGGACGAAGAACTCCCGGTCCACATTGTTGAAGCCCGCCCGGCCCTCCGAGACCCAGCCTTCGCTGACGAAGGCGCCGGCGAGGACAGCCGCCTCGACGTGCTCCAGCATCGGGTAGCCGATCTCGTCCGGCACCGTGCGCTGGAGGACCACCCGGTCTCCTGGGGAGATCTCGGCAAGCAGCTTCCACAGCAGGGTCGGCACGCCGGCCACGTCCACCAGGCAGAGCACCGGGTGGTTGTGGGTGCCAGTCAGCTCGTACCCCTCGCGGGTGCGCAGCTGGAGCGTCGCGTGCTCGCCGGAATGGAAGAACCTGGAGGCGCGGACCAGGTCGCCGTTGCGGTCGCGGACCTTGAGGTCGATGTCCGTCTCGCTGCCCGGCGCGGCGTCGGCCACGACCTGGTCGATGCGGATCGACCCCTCGCCGGTACGGATACGAACATCGCCGACGACGCAGTAGCGCATGGCGGCAGCCGGATCGTTGCCCGGCGAGCCGAAGTTGCCGTTGCCGTCGACGAGCGGGTAGCGCAGCGACCAGGCCTGCGCCATCCGGACCAGCGCGTCGTAGATCGCCGAGTCGCCGTGCGGGTGGAACTGACCCATCACGTCGCCGACCACGCGGGAGCACTTCACGTAGCCCCGGTCCGGCCGGTAGCCGGAGTCGAACATGGCGTAGAGGATCTTGCGGTGGACCGGCTTGAGCCCGTCCCGGACGTCCGGCAGCGCCCGCCCGACGATGACGCTCATCGCGTAGTCGAGGTAGGAGCGCTGCATCTCCACCTCGAGCCCGACCGGTTCGATGCGGTCGTGCGCGACGACGGCGGCGACGGTCTCCGGGACCTCGGGCTCGTTCGGTGTGGACTCGGGGATATCGGTCACTGTTAACCCTTATCAGACTCAGAGTCGTTTTCGTGCTGTGGATAACGGCTGTGGATACCGGCCGTGCTGTGGATAACCCTGTGGATCGACGGGCGGGCCGGTGGATGACCGGCCAGCCCGCCGAGACCCGTCAGATGTCCAGGAACCGGACGTCCTTGGCGTTGCGCTGGATGAACGAGCGGCGTGCCTCGACGTCCTCACCCATCAGCACGCTGAACAACTCGTCGGCGGTGGCCGCGTCGTCGAGCGTGACCTGACGCAGCGTACGCGTCGCCGGGTTCATCGTGGTCTCCCACAGTTCGGGGTAGTTCATCTCGCCGAGGCCCTTGAAGCGCTGGATGTCGTCCGGCTTCGCGTTCGGCTTCTTCTGCTGGCGCAGCGCGATCAGGCCGTCCCGCTCGCGGTCCGAGTACGCGTACTGCGCGTCGTCGCCCTTCTTGTTCCACTTGATCTTGTAGAGCGGCGGGGCGGCCAGGTAGACGTGCCCCAACTCGACCAGCGGACGCATGAAGCGGAAGAGCAGCGTGAGCAGCAGCGTCTGGATGTGCTGACCGTCGACGTCGGCGTCGGCCATCAGCACGGTCTTGTGGTACCGCAGCTTCTCGATGTCGAAGTCGTCGTGGATGCCGGTGCCCAGCGCGGTGATCAGCGCCTGGACCTCGGCGTTCTTCAGCACCCGGTCGATCCGGGCCTTCTCCACGTTGAGGATCTTGCCTCGGATCGGCAGGATCGCCTGGGTCCGCGGGTCGCGGCCCTGCTTGGCCGAGCCGCCGGCCGAGTCGCCCTCGACGATGAAGACCTCGGACTCGCGCGGGTCGGTGGACTGGCAGTCGGCCAGCTTGCCCGGCATCGAGCCGGACTCCAGCAACGACTTGCGCCGGGCCAGCTTGCGGGCCTGCTGCGCGGCGATCCGGGCCCGGGCGGCCTGGGACGCCTTCTGAATGATGATCTTCGCCTCGGCCGGGTTGCGGTCGAACCAGTCGACCAGCCACTCGTTGCAGACCCGCTGCACGAAGCTCTTCACCGGGGTGTTGCCCAGCTTGGTCTTGGTCTGGCCCTCGAACTGCGGATTGGCCAGCTTCACCGAGATGATCGCGGCCAAGCCCTCGCGGATGTCCTCACCGGAGAGCTTCTCGTCGCCCTTGAGCAGCTTCTTCTCGGCGCCGTACCGGTTGACGACGCTGGTCAGCGCGGCCCGGAAGCCCTCCTCGTGGGTGCCGCCCTCGTGGGTGTTGATCGTGTTGGCGAACGTGTAGACCGACTCGCCGTACGACTCGTTCCACTGCATGGCGATCTCGACCGACATGCCCTCCTCCTCGGCGCCGAACTCGACCACCGTCTTGTGGATCGGGCTCTTCGAGGCGTTGAGGTGCCGGACGAAGTCGGCGATGCCGCCCTTGTAGCAGAAGGTCACCTCGCGCGGCTTGCCCTCCTCGCCCTCCGGGACCCGCTCGTCGAGCAGGTGGATGGTGAGGCCCCGGTTGAGGAAGGCCATCTCCTGGATCCGCCGGTAGATCGTCTGGAAGTCGAAGTCGACCGTCTCGAACACGTCCGGGTCGGGCCAGAAGGCGACCGCGGAGCCGGTCCGGTCGGTCGCCTCGCCCTTGTCCAGCGGGGTCGGCTTGGAGTTGTGGTACTGCTGCCGCCAGACGGAGCCGTCCTTGTGGATCTCCACCGCCATCCTGGTGGAGAGGGCGTTCACCACGGAGACACCGACGCCGTGCAGACCGCCGGAGACGGCGTACGCCTTGCCGTCGAACTTGCCACCCGCGTGCAGCACGGTCAGCGCCACCTCGACACCCGGCTTCTTCAGCTTCGGGTGCAGGTCGACCGGGAAACCCCGGCCGTTGTCGGTGACCCGGACCCCGCCGTCGGCGAGCAGCACCACGTCGATGGTGTCGCAGTGACCGGCCAGCGCCTCGTCCACCGCGTTGTCGACGACCTCCCACACCAGGTGGTGCAGACCGCGCTCACCGGTCGACCCGATGTACATACCGGGGCGCTTCCGAACCGCCTCCAGCCCTTCGAGGACGGTGATCGACCCGGCGCCGTACTCCTGCTTGTCCTGCGCTGCCACCCTCGGCCACTTTCTCGCGCCGTCCGCACCTGGTGGCGCGTCGGGCGCGGGTTCGGCGGACAGGACGCGACGTCGACGCGCAGACCGGCCCCGGGCACAATCTCCGGGGTACGGGTCGAACGCGCCGGTCGCCGCGGTTGCCCGCGGATCGCGATCGGCTCGACCCGACGTGGACAATGATCGCGAGCCCGGATCCGGGCCCGTGTCTCGTCGCTCCGCACCGGGTCTTCGTCTCGGGGTCAATCTTACTGTGCGCGGGCGACAGAACCACCACTCGGCACCCCCTGCGAGGCGGCTGAGACCGACGTAGCCGGCCGAACCGCTCCGCCTGCGACTCCCCCTACACGCCATGGGGCGATCGGGGGCGCCGCCGCCTGACGGTCGGTGCCGGTCAGGCCGCCGGAGGCGCCACCCCGCCACGCCGTCGGCCCGGCCTTGATCTTTTCCGGCGGGAACCGGACGATCGAGCCGATACGAACCAACCGTGCTCTCGAAGAGGTGACGCCAGATGGGGCTGGACAACGTCGCGGTGCAGTGGCCGCGGACCGGCCGCTTCTACGATCCGGTCGCGCCGGCCGAATTCGTCGACTTCGGCGACATCGTCGACATCGTCGACATGCCTCGCATCTCCGCGCCCACCGCGGCGCTCGCCGAACTGATCGCCAAGACCGGCACCGTGCGGGCGACCGCGTACACCGAACTGGTGGATCTGCTGCTCGGCCTCGAAGGTGTGCTCTACGCCACGGACGCGGCGGCGGAGGACGAGGACCCGGTGATCGACCCCGACGGGTGCGCCTGGGTCGCCAGCGGCATCGAGCGGTTCGTCGCGGGTCACCGCGCGCACGGCGAGGCGGTGACCTTCGACTCGGTGAGTGAGGTGCTGCGGTCGCTGCTCGCCGACGGCCGGCTCGCCGAGCAGCAGCTGCGCTGGCTCGACAGCCGGCTGGACGCGCTGCGCGACGACAGCGGCGAGCCGCCGCTGTGGAACTTCACCTGCGCCGAGCTGGCCGTGCTGGCCGCCTTCTACCGGCGCTGCGCCGACCGCGGCTTCGCCGTCTACGCCGACGCCTGAGGGTTCCGACCCTCCGCCGGCCACACACGGCCCACCGCCGACGCACCGCCGTCTGATCCGGCCGCGTCGGGTGGGCGTCAGGTCGTCGTCGGGGGCCCAGTGGCGGGACCGGCCGCCCCGGCCCGGTTTGCGGCGGCGATGACCCGGGTCAGCACGGTGTGCAGGTGGCGCAGTTCCTCCATCGGCATGCCGAGCCGTTCGACGATCGCGGGCGGGATCTGCTGGGCACGTTCCCGCAGGGCCTCGCCGGTGGCGGTCAGCGTCACCGCGAGGCTCCGCTCGTCGGCGGAGTCCCGCTCGCGCCGGACGTAGCCGGCCGCCTCCAGGCGCTTGAGCAGGGGTGACAGCGTGCCCGGGTCGAGTTGCAGCAGGCGGCTGAGCTCCCGCACGGACAGCGGCGCGTGCTGCCAGAGCGCGAGCATCACCAGGTACTGCGGATGGGTCAGCCCCATCGGCTCCAGCAGCGGACGGTAGACGGCGACGACGCCGCGCGCGGCGACGGAGAGCGCGAAGCAGACCTGCTGTTCCAGCGCCAGGGGATCCCCGTCGAACTGGTCGGTCACGGGCGGGCCTCCTCATCGTTGTTGCGAGCGTACCAATGATTGGTGTACCAATAGTTTGTATACCAACTGCTGCCGTCGTACCGGAGGCCAGGCGATGACCGAGGAGAAGCCCACCCCGAAGCGCTCTGGCGAGGGTGGCTGGCTGATGGCGTTCGCCTTCCGGCGCTGGGCCGGCCCACCGCAGGTGCAGGGCGCCGTGCAGGGTGGCTCCAACGAGGCACGGGAGGCGTGGAAGCAGGACCTGGAACGGCGCAAGCAGTGGAGCCGCGAGCAGCGGGAACGCAAGCGCGCCGAGCGGGAGGCCCGGCGTGAGGGTCGCTGACCGTCAGCCGTAGGTGTCCCGGGGCCCGCGGCCACGGACCCGGCGCGGACCCTTCGACCAGGACGGCGCGGCGGGACCGTGGATGTGCAGCTTGCGCACCACGTTGTGGCCGACCTCGCTGGCGATCTGCTTCAACAGCGAGCCGGCCAGCAGCCGCAGCTGGGTGGCCCACGCGGTCGAGCGTGCCTCCACGGTCAGCTCGCCGTCCTCCAGCTTCACCGGCCGGCTGTGCTGGGCCACCTCCGGGCCGACCACCCGCTCCCAGGCGCCGAACACCGTCGCCTCGGCCGCGGGCTGCTGCCAGCCCCGCGCCTTCACGAGCCGGTTGAGCACCGCGCCGAGCGGCTGCGGGTCGCGCGGGTCCGGCCCCGGACCGGAGTAGCCACGCAGGCGCCGCTCCTGGCCGCCCTCACCGCCCCCGTCGCCGGTGGTACGCCGGCGCGTGCGCGCCGCCGCCTCCCGGCGCGCCTTCGCGGCGTCCAGCACCGCCCGGGCCAGCTCCGGCCCGCTCGCCCCGGCCGCCTCGCCGTTCGCCGCGCTGCCGGAGTCCCCGCCGGCCGTCCCGCCGCCCCGAGCGGGGCCGAGGCGGGCCGGCGGAAGCTGCTCATCCGACACGCCGCACCGTCCCCTCGCCCACGGCGTACCGGGCGCCGCGCAGGGACGCCGGCACGTCCTCGTCGACCGCGCAGGTCACCAGCAGTTGGCTCGCCCCGCCGACCAGCTCCGCCAGTCGCTCGCGCCGCCCGGCGTCCAGCTCGGCGAAGACGTCGTCGAGCACCAGCACCGGCTCGATGCCGTCGGAACGGAGCAGGTCGTAGCCGGCCAGCCGCAGGGCCAGGGCGTACGACCAGGACTCGCCGTGGCTGGCGTACCCCTTGGCGGGCAGCGGGCCCAGGGTCAGCGCCAGCTCGTCGCGGTGCGGGCCGACCAGGGTGGTGCCCCGCTCGACCTCGGCGGAGCGGGACTCGACGAGCGCGGCGGTCAGCGCCGCCACCAGCGCCTCCCGGTCGGTGGTGGGCTCCGTCAGCTCCACTGACGGCCGGTACGCGATCCCGGCGGCACCCCGGCCCGCCGCCACCGCGTCGTACGCCTTCGTCACGTGCGGGCCCAGCGCGGCGACCAGCTCCAGCCGGCCGGCGAGCAGCTCCGCGCCGTGCCGGGCCAGGTGCGTGTCCCAGACCGCCAGGGTCGACAGGTCCCCGCCCCGCGACCCGCCCGTCTTGCGGGCCAGGTACGCGGTGCGCAGCAACGCGTTGCGCTGCTTGACCACCCGCTCGTAGTCGGCCCGCACCCCGGCGTACCGGGGCTGGCGGCTGACCAGCAGGTCGTCGAGGTAGCGGCGGCGCTCGGCCGGGTCGCCCCGGACGAGTTCCAGGTCCTCCGGGGCGAACAGCACGAGCCGGAGCGCGCCGAGCACGTCCCGGGCCCGGCGGGCCGGCGAGCGCCCCAGCCGCGCCCGGTTGGCCTTACCCGGAACGATCTCCAGCTCGACCAGCAGCTCACGCCCCTCGTGCGCCACCGCGCAGCGGATCACCGCCGAGGAGGCGCCCATCCGGACGAGGGGAGCGTCCGTGGCGACCCGGTGCGAATCCAGGGTCGCCACGTAGCCCAGCGCCTCGACCAGGTTCGTCTTGCCGACACCGTTGGCGCCGGTCAGGACGTTCGCACCCGGCTCCAGGTCCACGCCGACCCGCTCGTACGAGCGGAAGTCGACCAGTTCGAGCCGGCGGACGTACACAGGCGTGCGGATTCCGTCAGCGCTTGCGAACGGCGTGGCCGCCGAACTGCTGACGCAGCGCGGCGACGGCCTTCATGGCCGGCGAGTCGTCCTGCCGGGAGGCGAAGCGGGCGAAGAGCGAGGCGGTGATCACGTTCAGCGGCACGGCCAGCCGGACCGCCTCGTCGACCGTCCAGCGGCCCTCGCCCGTGTCCTCCGTGTAGCCGCTCAGCTCGGCGAGCTCCGGGTCCTCGTCGAGGGCCCTGTCCAGCAGGTCGAGCAGCCAGGAGCGGACCACCGTGCCCTCACGCCAGGACTTGAACACCCCCGGCACGTTGGTGACCAGCTCGGACTTGGCCATCAGCTCGTAGCCCTCGGCGTAGGCGTGCATCAGGCCGTACTCGATGCCGTTGTGCACCATCTTGGCGTAGTGCCCGGCGCCGACCGGCCCGGCGTGCACGAAGCCGAACTCACCCTCCGGCTTGAGCGACTCGAAGATCGGCATGAGCCGGTCGACGTGCTCCTGGGCGCCGCCGACCATCAGCGCGTAGCCGTTCTGCCGGCCCCAGACGCCGCCGGAGACGCCGGCGTCGAGGTAGCCGATGCCGCGCTCGTTCAGCCGCTCGGCGCGGGGCGCGTCGTCGCTGAACCGGGAGTTGCCACCGTCGATGATGATGTCGCCCTCGCCGAGGACGTCGGCGAGGGCGTCGATGGTCGCGTCGGTGACGCCGGCGGGAACCATGACCCAGATCGCGCGGGGCGACTCCAGCTTCTCCGCCAGCTCCGCCAGGGTCGCGACATCGCTCAGGTTCGCGTCGTGGTCGAAGCCGACCACCTCGTGCCCTGCGGCGCGCAACCGCTCGCGCATGTTGCCGCCCATTCGGCCGAGCCCTACCAGGCCGAGCTGCATGTGTTCATACCTCCGTGCGTCGGGGTCTTCTCGGGCGCGATCAGCGGGAGACGCGGATCGGCATGATGAGGTACCGGTACCCGGGGATGACCTCGCCATCCTCGCCGGAGGGCGAAATCACCGCGGGCTTGAAGGCATCGACGAACGAGAGCACGGCGAACTGGGCCCCCAGGTTGGTGAGGCCGTCGATCAGGTACTGCGGGTTGAAGCCGATGGTCAGCGGGTCACCGGTGAAGGTGGCCTCCATCGCCTCGCTGGCCCGCGCCTCCTCGGTGCCGCCGGCCTCGACCACCAGGCCGTCGGCGCTGAAGCTGAGCAGCACCGGGGTGGCGCGGTCGGCCACCAGGGCGACGCGCTTGACGACCTCGATCAGGGTGCTGACCGGCACCCGGGCCTCGGCGTTGTGGGTGGCCGGGAAGAGCGAACGCACCGGCGGGTAGTTCGCCCCGTCGAGCAGTCGGCTGGTGGTGCGCCGGGTGCCGCCGGCGAAGCCGATCATCCCCTCGCCGGCCGCGCCCTGGGAGAGCGCCATGGTGACCTGGCCACCGATCGGGCCCAGCGCCTTGGCGGTGTCGTTCAGGGTCCGGGCCGGCACGAGGGCGTTGATGCTCACCTCGGGGTCGTCCGGGTTCCACTCCATCTCGCGCAGGGCCAGCCGGTAGCGGTCAGTGGCGAGCATGGCCAGGGTGCCGCCGGAGAGCTCGACGCGTACGCCGGTCATCATCGGCAGCGTCTCGTCGCGGCCGGCGGCGATGGCGACCTGGGCGACTGCCGCGGCGAAGGCCGCGGCGTCGATGGTGCCGGCGCTCTCCGGCATCTCCGGCAGGGACGGGTAGTCCTCGACCGGCATGGTGGGCAGGGTGAACCGGGCGCTGCCACAGACCAGTTCGAGGTGGGCGCCGACGGCGGCGATGTCCACCGGCTTGGCGGGCAACGCCTTGGTGATCTCGGCGAGCAGTCGACCGGAGACCAGGGCGGCGCCGTCGGCGTCTCCCTGTACCTCGACGGTGACCTGGCTGGAGACCTCGTAGTCGAAGCCCGAGACCTGCAGGTTGCCGTCGGTCACCCGCAGCATCACGCCGGCGAGCACCGGCACGGATGGCCGGTTGGGCAGGCTCTTCGCGGTCCAGGCCACGGCCTCGGCGAGCGCGTCGCGCTCCACTCGGAACTTCATCAATGCCTCCGCGTCGACGTCAGCGACAACTCTCTCATGCCGACCGCTGCCTACCGACCCGCCTGTCCGTGCGGGTACCCATCGCACCTTAGGGCGCGTGGGCATCGGCTGTGCGCCCGACCCCGTGCTCTTCCCCGGTGCCGGTGGGCCGTCGACGACGGCTTCCGGCCAATCCACAGGAAGTCCAACGGTGATGATTGGTTTTTGTTGTCTTAGAAGAGATAACTCGTCATCTTCATCGCACCTGTGCAAACTGTGGAAAACCGGCGTCTTCGCAGCTCAGACACGATATCCACCGGTGGTTTACCTGTGGAGAACCCGGGGTACAACTCGTGTCGCGATCCACAGGCTGTCGGTGTCCCCAGGTTGTCCACCGTTGTCCACCGGTTATCCACCGGTAATCCACCGACTTTCTCCCCAGCTCTGTGGACAGACGGAAGCCGTGTGCACGGCGTCATCCCCAGAACCTTCAACAGGTTTCCCACAGGCGGACCGTCGTCGGTGGACAACCAATCGGTTGTCCCCAGGCATCCACAGGCTCGTCCCCAGGGTTTATCCACAATCTGTGGGTAACCGGGTGACGGGCGGACGGTAGTTGTCCACAGGCTGTGGACGACGAGATGTGGACAACGATCCGGGCGGTGGACGGACACGGCTCAGATGATGTGGTCTCCACCATGTCGAGGGTCAAGCGAGGCCGGCTGTGGAGAACGAAGAAGAGCACGAAAAAACGCCCGGCCGATGGTCCGGCCGGGCGCGTCGGTGGCTCTCTGTCCTCGCGGACGGCGGCTTCAGTTCGGCGCGTACGCCGCCGCGCTGCGACCTGAAGCCGTCGCTCAGGTGTTCTGCTTGATCCGGTTGGTCAGCTCGGCGATCTGGTTGTAGAGCGACCGGCGCTCGGCCATCTGCTGGCGGATCTTGCGGTCGGCGTGCATGACGGTGGTGTGGTCCCGGCCGCCGAAGGCCTGCCCGATCCGGGGCAGCGACAGGTCGGTCAACTCCCGACACAGGTACATGGCCACCTGGCGGGCGTTCACCAGCACCCGGGAGCGGGAGTGGCCGCGCAGGTCCTCCAGGCTCACCCCGAAGTAGTCGGCGGTGGAGACCATGATCTGGTCGGCGGTGATCTCCGGCCCGGCGCCGTCCGGGATGAAGTCCCGCAGCACCTCCTCCGCCAGCGACAACTCGACAGTCGAGCGGGTCAGGCTGGCGAACGCCGTCACCCGGATCAGCGCGCCCTCCAACTCCCGGATCGAGTTCGACACCCGCGAGGCGATGAACTCCAGCACGTCCGGCGGGGCGTAGAGGCGCTCCTGCGCCGCCTTCTTCTGGAGGATCGCGATCCGGGTCTCCAGGTCCGGCGGCTGGATGTCGGCGAGCAACCCCCACTCGAAGCGGGTACGCAGCCGGTCCTCCAGGGTCGCGAGCTGCTTCGGCGACCGGTCGGAGGTGATCACGATCTGCTTGTTGGCGTTGTGCAGCGTGTTGAACGTGTGGAAGAACTCCTCCTGGGTGCGCTCGCGGTTCTCCAGGAACTGGATGTCGTCGATCAGCAGGATGTCGACGTCGCGGTAGCGCCGCTGGAACGCGCTGGTCTTGTCGTCCCGGAGCGAGTTGATGAAGTCGTTGGTGAACTCCTCGGTCGAGACGTACCGGACCGAGCGGGCGTTGCCCAGCGTCGTGGCGTAGTGCCCGATGGCGTGCAGCAGGTGCGTCTTGCCCAGCCCCGAGCTGCCGTAGATGAACAGCGGGTTGTACGCCTTCGCCGGCGACTCGGCGACCGCGACGCTCGCCGCGTGGGCGAAGCGGTTGGACGAGCCGATGACGAACGTCTCGAACATGTACTTCGGGTTGAGCCGGTTGCCGCCACCGTCGGTGCCGGGCAGCCGGCGGTCGTCCCGCCCGCCGGGCCGGTGGTCCGCGCCACCCCGCCCGGGCCCGTTGTCGGTGCCGGTGTCCCGGGGTATGGCCCGGATCACGTGCTGGTCCCGGGGGGAGACGGCGTCCTCGCGGTAACGCGGCTCGTACCCCCGGGTGTCGGCGGCCTGGTCGTCGTAGCCCCGACGGTCGGCCGGGTGCCGGACCGGCGCCGACCGGTCGGGCCGCGGCGGCTCGGCGAAGGCCGTGCTGAACAGGGCCTCCTGCCCGCCCCGGTCGCCCGGCCGGTGCCCGTCGTCGTCCGGCGACGGGGACGAGGCGTCGGGCCGCCGCTGGGGGTGCGCCTGCTCGGGGATGAGTGGCGGCTGTCCGGCTTCCATGGCCGCGCCCTCGCGCTGCCCGACCATCCCGTCGAAGCCCACCGGCGCGTCGGCGTAGTCGCCGGGCCCGCCGTCCTGGTCGGCCGGCCCGGTCTCGGGGCCACTGCGGTAGACGGTGCCCGCCGGGCGGACGGCGCCGCCCTCGGGCACGCGTACGGTCACCGCGACCTGGATCGGCCGGCCCAGTCGGCGGGTGAGCGCCTCCGTGATCGCCGGACGCAGCCGGGACTCGATCACGTCCCGGGTGAAGGCGTCCGGAACGGAGAGCAGTGCGGTGTCCTCGACGATGGCCCGCAGGCGGGTCAGCCGCAGGTACGCCCGTTGCTGCGCGGAGATGATCTCGTCGGCGAGTTCATCGGTCGTCGCCGTCCACACCGCGGCAAGGTCGGTCGTCCCGGTCACCGTCGTGCCCCCCTCGCCTCTGCTCCGCCGACGCCGCCGTCTTCTCCGGTCGGCCGTCCCGGGCCCGCCACGTTCGCGCGGGTGGAAACGACACCCACCGGACGACCGACCGGTCCTCGTCCACAAGTTATCCACAGCCTGTGTACGCACCGATTGTGGCCGCCCGCCGGACGCGGGTCGGACCTGCCCCCTGCCTGAACGGGCGCTGAAGCGGGTTCACCGTGCCGAACGATTCACTACCGTGTCCGGTCTTGCCCGCCGGCGACGACCGGACCTTTCGACGCTGACCGCAATCGGGCACGGTAACAGCGTTGTCCGCGCGCCATCAACCGCCGACGCGCGGCGACCCTTGTCGACATCAGCGAAAACCGCCGCATCGGTCGCTGGTGGGGCCGGATGTCCACCCCTGCTGGGGGTGTTTGACGGTGGATGCCGCCCTGCGTAGGCTGGAACGGCTGCTCTCTCGCCCTCTGCTAGGGTGATACGTGCTTGCTGTCCGCGGTCGCATCCCCGCATCGCCGAGGTCCCGCGTCGCCGGGCAGCACCGATCGGGGGCCACCGCCGAGGTGGCCTGGACCACCACACGATCCCGGCGACCCCTCGCCCGGGGCGTACGAAAACGGAGAGCCTGACGTGAGCAAGCGCACCTACCAGCCGAACAACCGCCGCCGCGCGAAGACCCACGGCTTCCGGCTGCGCATGCGCACCCGTGCCGGCCGCGCCATCCTTTCGACCCGTCGCGCCAAGGGCCGCACCCGCCTGTCGGCCTGAGGCCGACCGGGTCAGGTCCGGGGGGACGTGAACAGTCGTGCTGGCGGCCGCACAGCGACTGCGGCGCAGCACTGACTTCGCCGCAGCGGTCCGGGGTGGTCGCCGCGCCGGCCGTGGCGCTGTCGTCGTGCACCTGAGCCTGCCGACAACCCCCGACGCCGCGACAGCAGCCTCGCCGGAGCCGGCGCGGAGCAGCGGTACGGAGCAACCTTCCGTACCTGCCCGCGCCGGCTTCGTCGTGTCCAAGGCCGTCGGGAACGCCGTGGTCCGCAACCAGGTCCGGCGTCGCCTGCGACACCTGGCCCGTGAGCGGCTGACCGGTCTGCCCGCGGGAAGCACCCTGGTCGTACGGGCGCTGCCGGCCGCGGCCGACACGTCGTACCCGCGGCTCGGTGCCGACCTGGACGCGGCGATCGCCGCCGCAAAGGCGCCCCGCGGACGGCGGTCCCGGTGACCGCCGGACCGACCGGGCCCCGGCCGACGACGATCGGTGCCCGGGTGCTGAGCGGGCCTGTCATCGCGTACCGTCGGTGGATAAGTCCGGCTCTGCCGGCCCGCTGTCGGTTCTACCCGTCGTGCAGTGCCTACGCCCTGGAGGCGGTGGCGGTGCACGGCGCGATCCGGGGAGCGGGCCTGACGGCCCGGCGGTTGTTGCGCTGCCACCCCTTCCATCCAGGTGGACACGACCCGGTGCCTGAGCCGGGCGACCGCCGCCGTGCCGATGTGACTGGAGCCTGAGAATTGAGTCTCGACTGGATCTACTACGCGATTTCGTGGATCCTGCTGGCCTGGCATGGGGCCTGGGACGCCATCGGGGTGCCGGACGCGGCGGTGATCGGCACCACCTGGTCCTGGATCCTCGCCATCGTCTTCCTCGTGGTCACCGTCCGGGTGATCCTGTTCCCCGTCTTCGTCAAGCAGATCAAGTCGCAGCGCGCGATGCAGGCGCTCCAGCCGCAGGTGAAGGCGCTGCAGGAGAAGCACAAGGGTGACCGGGAGACGCTCCAGAAAGAGATGATGGAGCTCTACCGGAAGGAAAAGGCCAACCCGCTCATGGGCTGCCTTCCGATGTTCCTCCAGATTCCCGTCTTCCTGGGCCTCTTCCACGTGCTCCGCCGGCTCGACCCGGCCAACGGGGGCAAGACCCTCTACGGCTGGACGGTGACCCAGTTCGAGAGCGCCTCGGCCGCCAAGATCTTCACCGCCCCGATCGCCGGCAAGTTCGGCTCGACCGCCGAGGAACTGGCCCGGCTCGGCGCCAACGGCACCACCGTGAAGGTCATCGCCGGCATCCTGGTGCTGGTGATGATGGGCACCACCTACCTCACCAGCCGCCAGATGATCCTCAAGACCGGCTGGGCCGAGGACCCGCAGCAGCGGATGATCCAGAAGCTGATGCTCTACGGCATCCCGCTGTCGCTGCTCATCTCCGGTGCCATCTTCCCCATCGGCGTGATCATCTACTGGGTCACGAACAACCTCTTCACCCTCGGCCAGCAGCAGTGGGTGCTGCGGAAGTTCCCGCCGCCGCCGAGCGCCACCAGCAAGCCGGGCACCTCGGCCCGCAAGCCGGTGCAGCCGACTAAGACGGGCGGCCTGCTGGGCCGCGGCAAGCCGGCCCCCCAGGCCCCGGCCAAGCCGGTCACGCCGAAGGTCGCCGGCCCCAAGCCGGGCGCCAAGCCGGCCAACCCCAAGAAGGGCCGCCCCGCCAAGCGGCAGGGCTGAGAACCTCCGGGCCGCCGTCGGAACTACCGGCGGCGGCCCGTTCCGCATCGTGCAGCCGCCGTACGGCCGGCGCCGGGCGGAACCGCCGCGCGCGGCGCGGCCCACGGGTGAGACTGCCCGTACGACAGACGTGCCCGTGGGCACCGGCGACCTCCCGCCGGCCACGGAAAACCAGCGGACCCGACGGTCCGGCCGAGCGAGTACGGAGATGAGACCGTGACCGACACCAGCACCCCCCACGCCGAGAAGTCCCTGGACGAGGAGGGGACCGAGCCGACCGCGGCCAACGGCGGGACCGAGGAGACCGACGAGGAGTCGGGCACCCGGGAGAAGAAGACCGTCGGCGAGAGCGAGCTGTTCCGGCAGAGCGAGATCGCGGCCGACTACGTCGAGGGGCTGCTCGACATCCTCGACTACGACGGCGACATCGACGAACTGGTCTCCGGCGGTCGCCCCGTCGTCGAGGTGGTCGGCGGCCGGCTGCAGAACCTGGTCGGTCAGCGCGGCGCCACCCTGGAGGCGCTCCAGGAGCTCGCCCGGCTTGCCGTCTTCCGCCAGACCGGCACCCCGAGCCGGCTGCTGCTCGACGTCGGCGGCTACCGCGCGACCCGCCGCAAGGAACTCGCCGCCGTCGCCAAGAACGCCGTCGAGAAGGTCAAGGAGCACGGCGAGCCCGTGCGCCTGGAGCCGATGTCCGCGTTCGAGCGCAAGTGCGTGCACGACGTGGTCAACGCGATGAGCGGCGTGGAGAGCGAGTCCGAGGGCGTCGAGCCGAACCGGCGCATCATCGTCCGGCCGGCGGACTGACCGAGTGATCCACGACGACACCACGGCCGGTGCCGTGGACGGCCCGGGTGGTACGCCGCCCGGGCCGTCCCCTGTCCGGCCCGAGCCGACCCTGACCCCCGAGGCCGCGCAGTCGCCGGCGGTCACGCCCGATACCGGGCAGTCGACCGTTGTGCCCTCCGACGGCACGGCGGCCCCGTCCGGCGGCCCCGACGCCGCACCGTCACCGACCGACGCGGTGCTGCCGCCGGAGCTGGCGGGTGCGGCGCGTACCCTCTTCGGCGACCGGATCGAGCTGGCCGCCGCGTACGCCGAACTGCTCGCCACCGACGGTGTGCTCCGCGGCCTGATCGGTCCGCGGGAGGCGCCCCGGATCTGGGACCGCCACCTGCTCAACTGCGCGGCGGTGGCCGAGCGGATTCCCGAGGGCGCGACGGTGCTCGACGTCGGCTCCGGGGCCGGGCTGCCCGGCCTGGTGCTGGCCATCGCGCGACCCGACCTGACGGTGACCCTGATCGAACCGCTCGCCCGGCGCACCTCCTTCCTCATCGAGGCGGTGCAGCACCTCGGGCTGGCGAAGATGGTCCGGGTGTTCCGGGGGCGGGCCGACGAGGCGGCGAGCGGGTCGACGGGCGTCGGCCCGTTGAGCGGGGACGTGGTGACCGCGCGTGCCGTGGCTCCACTGGACCGGCTCTCGACGTGGTGCCTGCCGCTGGCCGTGCGCGGCGGTCGGCTGATCGCCCTCAAGGGCGCGTCCGCCGCCGACGAGGTCGCCGAGCACGCGCAGACCGTGGCCGGGCTGGGTGGCGGTGCGCCCGAGGTGTACCGCTGTGGCGAGGGACTGATCGACCCGCCGACGACGGTGGTGGAGATCGTGCGGGAGCGGATGGTCGGGCCGGCCCGACCGAAGGCCGCCAAGCGGTCGCGTGGCGGCCAGTCCCGGCGGCGCTGAGTCTCTGCCCGGCCCACGCCGGGTGCCCGCGTACCGGCTTCCCGGCCGGCGGTTGCGTCGTTGAACCGGTACCGGTGGACGGAAGGATGAGCACCCGACGTGGACCGGCTGCGCCTGTGAGCCGTAGGCTGGCTGCGCGTCGATAGTGTGGAGCGGGCGGCAACGGACGTTCACCGGTCCCGCCACTCCCGCCGGGCCGTACGCTCCGCGGTGCGAGTCGCGTGCGGCCAGTTGACGGGGTGCGGACCGACCATCCGAAGCGGGCAGGGATGACAGGTGCATGACGACGGCAGGTACGACGATCCACGCGTGACCGGGTCAGCGGGCGACCCGGTTTCACGTGAAACCGACTACCCGAGCTGGTCGGCCGACGGGCCGTCCCGCGGCCCGTCGACCCGGCCGCCGGAGGGGTTCGAGCCCACCCGGTCGGAGCCTTCGGCGCCGCGCGCGGCACCCGGGCCACGTCCCAGCAGTGCGGCCGGCGGTCGAGTGGTTCCCCTCCGGCGCAACGCTTCGGCCTCGGCTCGATTCGAGTCCGTGCCGCAGCAACCCACCCCGGACTCGGTGCCGGATTCGACCCCCGAACCCGTTCCCGTCACGGACACGCCCGCGTCCCCGGCCGGCTCCCACGGGGCCACCGCCGCCGAGGCCGCGTACGTTTCACGTGAAACCCCGACGCGCGAAGAGGATGACCCACCGTTGGCTATGGAGGCGATGCGCGCCGTGCAGATCCTGAATCCGAGTGGCGAGGTGACAATGCCTCGGCCGGAGCGGACCCGGGTCATGTGCGTCGCCAACCAGAAGGGCGGCGTGGGGAAGACCACGACCACGGTGAACCTTGCGGTGGCACTCGCCCTGCACGGCAACCGGGTGCTGGTGGTCGACCTGGACCCGCAGGGCAACGCCTCCACCGGGCTGAACGTCCCGCACCACACCGGCGTGCCGGACGTCTACGACTGCCTCATCAACAGCGTGCCGCTGGAGGAGGTCGCCCAGGGCGTCGAAGGCATCCCGAACCTCTGGTGCGTACCGGCGACGATCGACCTCGCCGGCGCGGAGATCGAGCTGGTGTCGGTGGTCGCCCGTGAGTCCCGGCTGGCCCGGGCGATCGACGCCTACCCCGGCCATTTCGACTACGTCTTCATCGACTGCCCGCCCTCGCTCGGCCTGCTCACGGTCAACGCGCTCGTGGCAGCGCAGGAGGTGCTGATTCCGATCCAGTGCGAGTACTACGCGCTGGAGGGGCTGAACCAGTTGATCAACAACATCAACCTGGTCCGCCAGCACCTCAACCCCAAGCTCGACGTCTCCACCATCCTGCTCACCATGTACGACCGGCGTACCCGGCTGGCCGACGCCGTCGAGCAGGACGTGCGGAACCACTTCGGCGACAAGGTTCTCCAGGCGGTCATCCCCCGCAACGTCCGTGTCTCGGAGGCACCCAGCTACGGCCAGTCGGTGATGACCTACGATCCGGGATCGCGGGGGGCGACGAGCTACTTCGAAGCCGCCCAGGAGATCGCCGAGCGTGGCGTCAAGGAGCCGGTGAGCCGGAATGCGTAGTGCGGAACAGTCGCTGGGAGGCAAGGCATGAAGAACCGTCCTCGGGGCGGTCTGGGACGGGGCCTGGGGGCGCTCATCCCGACCGGGCCGGCGCCGACCGCGGTGATCGAGCCGACCACCATGGCCGAGCCGGTCCCCACGGCTGAGACGTCGCCAGCGGATGCTGCCGCCGTCGCGCCGACGGAGGCGGTGCCGGCCGCGGCGAGCCCGGCCGTGGCGCCGCAGCCCGAACCGCAGCCCGTGCTCAACCCGGTGCCGGGTGCCAGGTTCGCCGAGATCCCGGTCGACGCGATCGTGCCGAACCCGAAGCAGCCCCGCCAGGTCTTCGACGAGGACGCCCTGGAGGAGCTGAAGACCTCCATCCAGGAGGTCGGTTTCCTCCAGCCCATCGTCGTACGGCAGCTCGACGACGAAAAGTACGAGCTGGTCATGGGCGAGCGGCGCTGGCGGGCCGCCGAGGCCGTCGGGCGGGAGAACATCCCGGCGATCGTCCGCGACACCCGCGATGACGCCATGCTCCGCGACGCGCTGCTGGAGAACATCCACCGGGCGAACCTGAACCCGCTGGAAGAGGCGGCCGCCTACCAGCAACTGCTGGACGAGTTCGGTGCCACCCACGAGGAACTCGCCCGGCGCATTGGTCGGAGCCGTCCGCAGATCTCGAACACGATCCGGTTGCTCAACCTGCCGGCCCCCGTGCAGACGCGGGTCGCCGCCGGCATCCTCTCCGCCGGGCACGCTCGCGCACTGCTGAGCCTCGACGATCCCGAGGCGCAGGAGAAGCTGGCACTCCGCATCGTCGCCGAGGGGATCTCGGTCCGCGCGACCGAGGAGATCGTCGCACTGGCCTTGAGCGATGGCACAGACACGAAGGAGTCGGCCAAGCGCCGTCCGAGGCCGCACGCTCCCGCGCTCACTGATCTGGCCGACCGACTCTCCGACCGGTTCGACACCCGCGTGAAGGTGGACATCGGCCGGAGCAAGGGCAAGATCACAATCGAGTTCGCGACCGTCGACGACCTGGAGCGGATCGTCGACATCATCGGCGTCAGCCAGGAGGAGGAGCCGGAGGCCTGACCCCCGGTCGACCCTGCCCGGCCACACGGCCGGGTTCGGTGCCGATGAACGGCAGTACCGCCGGCCGCGTGCCCCTGAGGGGCACGCGGCCGTTTCATGCGCTGCGGATCGAGCGCCCGGTTGGTGTCACCAGAGCGAGGGCGATCTGTACGAGCCTCGACGGCGCCCGAGCATCGGGCATCCGCTGGCGCTCGGTAGTCAGCGCGCCTCGGCTCAACGACCATCGCCGGAGTGCTCGTCGCCGGCGATGGGGTGCTGGGTCGGCAGCCAGATGATGAGGCGGTCCGCTGGAACAAAGCACCGGAGTTGCGATTCGGCAATGGCGGCCGTTCTGCCGCGACGGACGCCCCCTGAACGAGTTGATAGCGGCGCAGTGCAGGGTTCGCCCCCCAGGCGTCCAGCCGCAGGCAGGCCTTGCCCGCCTGGGAAGCTCGGCGCGGCCTCGTACGGCAATCAGGCACCAAGCTTCTGACCGTTGCAGGTCCCCGGTCCCCGTCCCCAGCGAGGTGGCGGACGTGCAGTGCCGCAGGCAGTCCATCGGAGGCCGTCCGAATTCCCTCCGCTTCTCGTCGTGCTCGATCGGCGGACCATCAAGCCGATCTCCGGAACGCGGTTCGGCGTTTCACGTGAAACCCGGTACGCGGGTCAGGCAGAGGGCACCGCTTCAGGCTTCAGGCGCGCCCGATGACCAGGCACGGGCAGGCAGGTTTCACGTGAAACCGGCCTCGCGCTGCTGCCACTCTGCGGTGTACCTGACTCTCGACGCAGCGGGCGAACCGGGTGCTGTTGGAGGCGGTGGACCCGTTGGAGCGCACGGGTCGCACGGCTGCGCTGTGGTGTGGTTTCCGATTACGGCATGGGCCCTTCAAGTTCCGAAGGACGGCCAACTCGAAACCTGTGCGCGAGCCGTCAGGAGTGCCGTCAACCCTGTCGACCAACTCCGCCGGGCTGAGCTTCGATCCGTGTGGTCGACTCACCGGCATGATGGCGTCGCTGCGGCAAGGTCGCCCGGCTCCAGTTGGACCCTGGACACGGTCGGGGTGAGTAACCCGGTGCCGGCGACCCGGGGAGCCAGGATGCCCGGCAGGGGCCGTCAGACGCTGGCCACGCCACGCCGTTGACTGTCCCCAGGTACGACCTGTTCGCCCGGCGCCGAAGATGAGGACCATCGGGCCAACCGGCGCGAACCTACGATCGCCCGCAACCCGGTCTCGACCCCGGGAGGCATGGGGCAAGAGGTCGCCCTTGCCCGACGCAGCCACCCCCAAACCGCGGCGTGGTGCGGTGGGGCTGCCACTGCGCGAGCGGGTCGCGGCGGTCGTCCCGGCAACTGCCCTGGCGGGGCGCCGGCTCCACCCAGCTGCCGACCATATGGGGCCGGCCGAATCGGGGACCCACCGCTCCTCCGACAACGCTGGCTCGACACCATCACCGGAAGAACCGGAAGGCGGGGCGGCTCTCGATCGACTGAACGAGAGCGCAGAATCTCCGGTCGCCCAGACGCGGCCATCCTGCGGGAGCAGACGGAGACTCTTGTGCCCGCCTCTCCGCCGCAGGGCGTGGGGCGGAACCCTCGACCACGGGTGCGCTGTCGCGCCCGTCCGCCGAGACCGCCCGCCTTGCCGACGCGTCAACTCCGCGATCCGCGAGCGGTGGACGGCAGGCAGCGGGTCTCGGCGATTGCTTGCGAGCGGGGGCGAACCGCGCCCACCCACACCTTCGGTTTCACGTGGAACCGGCGACCCCGGCTCGGTCAGAATTTCTGGAAGTACGCCCGGAAGTTATCCACAGCAGTTATCCACAGGCCCACCCCGTTTCACGTGAAACCCCGCGTAGAACAGGGTGTCAGCCTGTGGATGACGGCGTGTGTTTCGGGTCTCATCGGCCTGTGGATACCTGTGGACAGAGCCGCTCTCCGCCCCGCATCGCGGCCGGTGTGACACCGCTCGGTCGATCGTTCGGGTGGGGACAGCGGTGCCGGAACCGGTTAGTGTCAGCGTCGTGCACGACACCCCTCCCTCCGTTCCGGACTTCACCCAGTGGCCGTCCTTTCCCTTCGAGGGCGACCTTCGTGTAAAGCAACTCGACGATCCGGTCCCGGTCGAACCGCCGCGTAAGGGCGAGGGGCACCGGGAATGCACGACCTGCAAGGCTCCCGACGACGCCTACATCTGGGTGGGTGAGCGATGGCGGGTGCGCGCCATGGACCGCCCCACCGGGCTGCCGATGGTGCTGATCCTGGAATCCCGCTCGCATCTGGACCTCGGAGACCTGCCGAATCTGCTCGCCGCCGAGTTGGGGGTGATGACCGTACGGCTGGAGCGGGCCATCCGGTCCCTCGACGGGGTCGCCCGGGTGCACGTCAACCGCTGGGGTGACGGCTCGGCGCACCTGCACATGTGGTTCCTCGCCCGGCCCTACGGGCAACTCCAGCTACGGGGGACGTTCCTCTCCCTGTGGGACTCCATCCTGCCGCCGATCTCGGAGGCGCGGTGGCGGGAGAACCTCGCCATGGTTGCCGCCTGGCTGGCGGAATTCGGGGGACGACCGCTGGTCGAGCCCCCGCGTATCCAGTGGCAGGCGCCGTCCAGCTTCACGGGTCAGCCCGCAGTCGACGAGGATCCACCGGAGGGCGAGCCGGTGTCCGTGATCGAGTTCGCCGAGGAGACCCCTCCGGCGGAGGAGTCGGAAGTCGAGGCGCCCACTACGGAAACCAGACGGCCGGAGCGGTAGAACGCGCAGTGGGCGGCCATCCCGAGGAATTCCTTCGGCCGCCCACTGACTGATGAGCGCGGCGTCGGGGAGGCCGGGCGGTCAGGGGTGCCGGGTTGCGGCGCGGCCCACCAGGGTTCCGATCATCCGGCCGAAGTCGAGGCCGGCGGCCTGGACCGCGAGTGGCAGCAGCGAGGTTTCGGTCATCCCCGGCGAGACGTTGACCTCCAGCACGTGCGGCTGCCCGGCGGAGTCCACGATCAGGTCGACGCGGCTCAGATCCCGCAGGCCCAACGCGGTGTGTGCGGCCAGCGCGACATCGGCCACCGCGTCGGCCACCTCCGGCCCCAGCCGCGCGGGCGTGTGCCAGGTCGTCCGGCCCGCGGTGTAGCGGGCGGCGTAGTCGTACACCCCGTTGCGGGGCACGATCTCCACCGCCGGCAGGGCGCGCGGCCCGTCACCCAGGTCGACCACGGAGACCGCCACGTCCATGCCGGGCACGTACCGCTCGACCAGCGCCGTCGAGTCGTACGCGAAACAACCGACCATCGCGGCCGGCAGGGAAGCGGCGTCCCGGACCACGGCGGCGCCCAGCCCCGACCCGCCCTGGGCGGGCTTCACCATGAGCGGCAGCCCCAGCCGCTCGACGATCCGGTCCAGTACCGCCACGGCGCCCAGCTCGGAGAACCGGTCGTGCGGAAGGGCGACCCAGTCGGGGGTCGGGATGCCGGCCTCGCGGAGCACCGCCTTGGCGGAGGGCTTGTCCCAGGCGAGCCGCGACGCGCGGGCGTCGCACCCCACGTACGGGATGCCGCAGAGGTCGAGCACGCCGCGCAGCGACCCGTCCTCGCCGGTGGCGCCGTGCAGGGCGATCACGACGGCGTCCGGGGGGTCGGCGGTCAGGGCCGGCAGCAGTGCCACGTCCGCGTCCCGCAGTTCGGCGTCCACCCCGACCGCGCGCAGTGCGTCGAGCACCCGGCGACCGGACCGGAGCGAGACGTCACGTTCGTAGGAGAGGCCGCCGGCGAGCACCAGCACCCGCAGGTCGGCGGTGACGGCGGAGTCGGTCACGGGAGAACGGTCGGCAGCGGTGGGAGCCATGCCGGAATCATGCCAAGTCGGGTCCCGGCGTGTCCGCGCCGGCCTGCCCGCGCCGCGCTCCGGGGCGGCCCACCGTGCCGAACACCCGCCGCATGGCGATGTCCTGCTCCATCACGCCGGCCAGCCGGCGCACGCCCTCACGGATGCGCTCCGGGGACGGGAACGAGAAGTTGAGCCGCATGTTGCTGCTGCCGGTGCCGTCGGCGTAGAAGCCGGTGCCCGGCACGTACGCCACCCGGGCGGCGATGGCCCGCGGCATCATCGCCTTGGAGTCGAGCCCGTCGGGCAGGGTCGCCCAGACGAAGAGACCACCGCCCGGCGTCGTCCAGGTCGTGCCGGCGGGCATCAGGTCGTCCAGCGCGGCGAGCATCGCGTCGCGCCGTTCCCGGTAGACCTCGCGGTAGACCTTGAGCTGCTCCCGCCAGGGCATGGTGCCGAGGTAGGTGGAGACGGCGGCCTGCGCGTAGCCGCTCGGGCAGAGGATCTGCGCCTCGCTGGCGATGACCAGCTTGTCGCGGACGGCGTGCGGCGCGAGGATCCAGCCGACCCGCAGGCCGGGGGCGAAGGTCTTGGAGAAGGTGCTGAGGTAGAAGACCCCGTCGCGGCGCCGTGCGCGCAGCGGTGCCGGCGCCTCCCCTTCGAAACCCAGCTGACCGTACGGGTCGTCCTCGACGACCAGCAGGCCGGCGCGCTCGCAGATGTCGAGCACCTGTTCCCGCCGCTCCTCGGTCAGCGTCACGCCGGTCGGGTTCTGGTAGGTCGGGATGGTGTAGAGGAACTTGACCCGCCGGCCGGCGCGCGCCTGCTCGGCGATGACCGCCTCCAGCGCCTCCGGAATCAGCCCGTCGTCGTCCATCGGCACGTGCGCGACCTGCGCCTGGGCGGCCTGGAACACCCCGAGCGCGCCGACGTAGGTCGGGCCCTCGGCGAGCACCACGTCCCCCGGGTCCAGGAAGAGCCGGGCCACCAGGTCGAGGGCCTGCTGCCCGCCCACGGTGACCACCACGTCGTCCGGGGAGGCGCCACAGGCGGCGTCGATGCCGGAGAGGGCCATCACCTCGCAGATCCGCTCCCGCAACTCCAGGGTGCCCTGGCCGATGCCGTACTGGAGGGTGGTGGCGCCGTGCTCGGCACCGAGCCGGCCGAGCATCTCGCCGACCGCGTCGAGCGGCAGCGCCGCGATGTAGGGGGCACCGCCGGCGAGCGAGACCACCTCCGGCCGGCTGGCCACCGCGAAGAGTGCGCGGATCTCCGAGGCGGTCATGCCCCGCACCCGCCGGGCATACCGGTCGGTGTAGTCGTCGAGCGTCGTGCCGGTCATGACATCACCTCGATGGCTGCTCGGGTGGCTCCCGCCCCGGCGTACCCGGGACACCGACGACCGTGGCGACGCGGGACGCCGGTGTCGATCCTAGCCGCCACCTGGCAAAGCGTCACCGTGACGTGAACGCCGCCCACATCGCGGACCCCGGCCGGCGGCCCGGAAGGAGGGGGGTTCGCGCGTCCCCTCCCGCGGCGTCCGCTCACGGCGTACGATCGCTCGTCGGGGGCAGATGGCGGCGTTTGTCGCTCCGTGCCGGTCTCGCCTCCGAGCCTGAAGGTGGGGATGCGCCAATGTCGCGACGTCTGGTCAGCTTGACCCTCGACACCTTGGAGGACCTGCCCCGTCCGTGCCGGCAGTGCGTCTACTGGGAGCTCGACCCGGTTTCGGCGGACAGGGCCTGTGCCGCGGGCGATCCGGGGCTGGAGAAGGAGGCCTGGGTCTCGCAGACACTGCTGGAGTGGGGGTCCTGCGGCAAGCTCGTCTACGTCGACGGGATGCCGGCCGGCTTCGTCCTGTACGCCCCGCCGGCCTACGTGCCCCGCTCGATGGCGTTCCCCACCTCCCCCGTCTCCGCCGACGCCGCGCTGTTGATGACGGCCAACGTGGTGCCCGCCTTCGCCGGTGGCGGGCTGGGCCGGATGCTGGTCCAGGGCGTCGCACGGGATCTCACCAAGCGCGGCATCAAGGCGATCGAGGCGTTCGGCGACGCCAAGTTCGGCGACGCGGCCGACCCTGCCGGCACCTGCGTCGCCCCGGCTGACTTCTTCCTCTCCGTAGGCTTCAAGACGGTCCGTCCGCACCCGCGCTTCCCCCGCCTGAGGCTGGAACTGCGTACCGCGCTGAGCTGGAAGTCGGACGTCGAGTACGCGCTGGAGAAGTTGCTCGGTTCGATGAGCCCCGAGACGCTGCTCCGCCCGGTCCGTCCGGCCTCGGCCACCCGCTCGACCGCCGGCTGAGGACCCCCGGGCCCGACGCGCGTGCGGCTCAGTCGACCACCGTGCCGGCGGCAACCACCGCCCGCAGTTCGCTCACGTCGATCGAGCCGGTGGGGACGTCCCGCTCGACGGGGAAGTACATCCGCTGCACGGCGGCGACGATGGCCTCCACCACCCGGTCCCGGAACCGGGGGTCCACCAGCCGGGCCCGGTCGGTGGGCGAGGTGAGGTAGCCGACCTCGACGCGTACGGCCGGCATCCGGGTCAGCCGGAGCAGGTCCCACGCCTTCGCGTGCGTACGGCAGTCGCGCAGCCCGGTGCGGGCGACGATCTCCCGTTGCACCAGCCCGGCCAGCCGCTCCCCGGTCGCCGAGGTGACCCCGTTGTCGGTGCCGTAGTGGTAGGTCGCCACCCCCTCGGCCTCCGGATTGTCGTGCCCGTCGAGGTGCAGCGAGATGAACACGTCGGCGCCGAGCGAGTTGGCCAGCTCCGCCCGGCCGACGTCCGGCAGGCAGTCCTCCGGCGCCGGCCCGCGGGTGAGCAGCACCCGTACGCCGGAGGCGGCGAGCCTGCCCTCCAGCCGGCTGGCCAGGTCGTGCACCAGGTCCGCCTCGGTCCACCGCAGCGGCCCCTCCGGCACCACCACGCCCGGGTCGGTGCCCCCGTGGCCGGGGTCGACGACGACGGTCCGGCCCACCAGCGTCGGGCCGGACTGCCGGATGGCGTCGGATTCCCGCAG
The DNA here is from genome assembly GCF_040652795.1 of Micromonospora sp. NPDC048170. Lineage (NCBI taxonomy): Bacteria > Bacillati > Actinomycetota > Actinomycetes > Micromonosporales > Micromonosporaceae > Micromonospora > Micromonospora sp. NPDC048170. Next base: position 241,526 of record NZ_JBEZMR010000002.1, on the reverse strand, counting down.
CCACTGGGGCCGCCCGCCGACGACCTTGCGGCCGAGCCGGCGCAGCGCGTTCATGGTGTGCGGCCCGCACGAGCCGTCGGGCGTCAGCCCGACCTCGCGCTGGAACTGGGCGACCGCCCGGGAGGTCCGTACGCCGTAGATGGCGTCCGCGCGACCGACGTCGTACCCCATCTCCAGCAGCCGTTCCTGGAGCGAGCGGACGTCCTCACCGGTGAGTGGCTCCGGGACGGCGTGGTAGAGCGTGCGGGCGCCGAGCCGCCAGCGGGCGGCGTCCAGGGCCCGCCAGGTCTCCGCACCGACACGGCCGTCCACGCTGAGCCCCCGGGACTGCTGGAAGGCCCGCACGGCCCGTTCGGTGTGCGTGTCGAACTCGTCGACGTCCGGCGCCGCCGGGGCGAGCAGGTCGAGGCCGGTCAGCACCCTACGGATCTCGGTCACCGCCGGTCCACGGTCACCGGGTCGGATCGGACGCACGCACGACCCCCTCTGCACGGACGGTTGCTGGCCGGGCGGCCCCCGGGTTGAAGGTTATGCGCTCCGGGGGCTCCGGGTGCGGCACGTCGGGAAAAACGCGTCGACCCCGTACCCGGTCGGCCGGGTACGGGGTCGACGTGCGTCGGTGCTGGTCAGAGCGCCGATTCGATGAGCTTGACGAGCTCGCCCTTCGGCTTGGCACCGGCGATCGACTGCACCGGTTCACCGTTCTTGAAGATGGTGAGGGTCGGGACCGACATGACCCGGTAGGCGCGGGCGGTCTCCGGGTTCTCGTCGATGTTGAGCTTGACGATGGTGACCTGGTCGCCCATCTCGCCGGCGATCTCCTCCAGCAGCGGCGACACCTTGCGGCACGGGCCGCACCACTCGGCCCAGAAGTCCACCAGGACCGGCTTGTCGGACTTCAGCACGTCGGCGACGAAACTCGCGTCGGTGACCGATTTCGTTGCTCCCACTATGACCCTCCTCCGGGGATGTTCTTCGGTTGTTCAGCCCTGCAACGTGGCGATGAAGCGCTCGGCGTCCAGCGCGGCGGCGCAGCCCGTGCCGGCGGCGGTGATCGCCTGCCGGTAGGTGTGGTCCACCAGGTCGCCGGCGGCGAAGACGCCGGGCACGCTGGTGCGGGTGCTGGGCGCCTCGACCTTCACGTAGCCCTCGTCGTCCAGCTCCACCTGCCCCCGGAAGAGCTCGCTGCGCGGGTCGTGACCGATGGCCACGAAGACGCCGGTGACGTCCAGAACCTTGGACTCGCCGGTGTGCGTGTTGCGTACCCGAGCCCCGCAGACCTTGCCGTCGTCGCCGAGGATCTCCTCGACCACGGTGTTCCACTCGACCTTGATCTTGTCGTTGCTCAGCGCCCGCTCGGCCATGATCTTGCTGGCCCGGAAGGAGTCCCGGCGGTGGATGATGGTGACGGACTCGGCGAACCGGGTGAGGAAGCTGGCCTCCTCCATCGCCGAGTCACCGCCGCCGACGACCACGATGTGCTGGTTGCGGAAGAAGAAGCCGTCACAGGTCGCGCAGGACGAGACGCCGTGGCCCAGGTACTCCTGCTCGCCGGGCACGCCCAGCGGGCGCCAGGCGGAGCCGGTGGTGAGGACGACGGCCTTGGCCCGGTATGCGGTCTGGCCCACCCAGACGGTGCTGACGGCGTCGGAACCCACACTGCCGGTGTCCTTCAGCTCGACCCGCGTCACGTCGTCGGTGAGGAACTCCGCGCCGAACCGCTCGGCCTGCTTGCGCATGTTGTCCATCAGCTCGGGGCCGAGAATGCCGTCGGCGAAACCGGGGAAGTTCTCCACCTCGGTGGTCGTCATCAGCGCGCCGCCGGACTGCACGCCCTCGATGACGAGCGGCTTGAGGTTGGCGCGCGCCGCGTAGACCGCAGCCGTGTAACCGGCCGGCCCGGAGCCGATGATGATCAGGTTGCGGACCTCGTCCACTGCCGTCTCCCGATTGTGTTGTTCGCCATCGGCGCGCACCGATGCCGGATCCGATGCCGATGCCCTCGCGGACGCCGGCAGCCTGATGTGCAAAACGTCATCGTACGAACCGGGGATTCCCGAGCCGGCCTTCCGGTGGGTCAGGTCACGTATACGGTCAAACGTCCGGTGGCCGCGAATTCACCCTACCCGCGTGCGGTAGCGGCTGTCCGAGCCGGACCCGGGCACGCCACATTCCGGCCCGCTCGCCCAGGCCCAGCGCGCGCCCGTGGCGTCGGTGAAGCGCACGACCAGCGCCGGGCGACCCTGGAAGCGGGCGTAGTCGACGACGTCGACCACCAGCGGACCGTTGCCGTGCTCGGCCGTGATCTCGCTGATGCAGGCACCCAGGGCGGCAGGTTCGGTGAGCCGGCCGAGCCCGGCGGCGATGCCGGGCAGCCGCCCGCCCTCCGCCTGGACGTTGGGCCGCTCCGTGGCCGGACCGCCGGTGAACGGCTGTAGCTGCGGCGACGACGGAGGGACGGCCAGGGACTCCGGCGTGTAGTCCGTCCCGCTGTGTACCGGTGGTTCTCCGGCGATCCGGAACGGTGTGGCGGCGGTGGGACCGCCGCTCTCGCGGCTTGCCATGCCGGGCAACGCCGAATCCGCGGTGCCTCCGTCCAGCTGCTGGTTCCTGGTGAGCTGGCTGACACCGAGCCCGACCGCCGCGATCGACACGGCAGCCAGCGCGACCGGCCCGGCCAGCCGCTTCCAGCGGCGCCGCCGCCGGCCCGGCCCGGTGATCCCGCCAGGGCCCGGCTCCGACCGGGGTACGCCGGCAGGCCGTCTTCCGGACCCGCCGAGTGGCTGTGCCGGCACCACGCCGGCGCCCACCCTGACCGCGGGCTCTCCGTCGGCCGGTGCCGCATCGTGTCCCGCCGCCCGCTCGCCCGCCCCCGCAGGACCCGGCTCGGAGTGACCCGGCTCGGTTCGGAGCGGTTCGGAGTGCTCCGGAGTGGGGTCTGCGGCACCGGGGCCGACTGCGGTGGCGTGGGCCAGCGCGGCGACGATCCGGTCGGTGACGTCAGCCGGCATCTCGGGGGCGGTCGCGCCCCAGGCGGCCAGGTCGGCGTGAACGTCCGCCACGGCCGGGGCCAGCAGCGCGTACGCCTGCGCCCAGTCCGCGTCCTCGTCGACCAGCCGGGCGACGAGCGCCTCGTCCGGGGTGCCGTCCAGCGCCCCGCCGACATAGTCGGCGAGCAGGTCGTGGTCGACCTCCCTGAACGCCCCGGCCGTCACGCGTCCTCCTGGTTGGCATCCCGCCGAGACCGTCCCGACCCCGATCGGACGCCCCCGGGCGACCGTGGGTTCCCTCGGGTGACGGTTGGCACGTTCGGAACTGTCGTCGGAGCCGGCTCGGCCGGCTGCTCCGTGGTGGACTGCGGCTTCGCCTGCGGCGCAGGGCGGGGGCGCAGGTGCCCGAGCTGCGCCGCCAGGCGGGCCCGGCCCCGGGCGCACCGGCTCTTGACCGTCCCCTCGGCCACGTCGAGGATCCGGGCCACCTCGGCGACGGGGTAGCCCTGCACGTCGACCAGGATCAGCGCCGCCCGTTGCTCGGGCGGCAGCCCGGCGAGCGCCTGACGGACCACGAGCGCGGTGTCGTGGTCCTGGACGGGTGCCGCCGGTTCGACGCCCCCGGTGCCGGAATCGGCGTCCCGGACCCCGTCCGGCAGCGGCACCGTGGGGTGCGCCTGGCGACGGCGGATCCGGTCCAGGCAGGCGTTCACCACGATCCGGTGCAGCCAGGTGGTGACCGCCGAGTCGCCCCGGAACCGGCCGGCGGCCCGGTGGGCGGAGAGCAGTGCGTCCTGGAGGGCGTCGGCGGCCTCCTCGCGGTCGCCGAGCGTACGGAGGGCCACCGCCCAGAGCCGGTCCCGGTGCCGGTGGAAGAGCTCGGCGAAGGCGTGCCGGTCGCCGGCCACGTGGGCGTGCAGGAGGTCGAGGTCCGTCGCGCCGGACGGCGGCGCCGACGAGGCGACCGGTGAGTCCACTGGTCCACCGGCCGCTCGTTCCCCGCGTACGCCCATCACCACGCCCGGCGGTTGCGGTGCCCGGGGTGCGGTGGCCGGCTCACGACCCCTGGACCGTGATCTCCTGGACGCCGAGCTTGTAGCCGCCGTCGCTCGAAGGCAGCTCGGTGATCCAGAACAGGAGGTAGCGGTACTTCTGGTCGGCGTTGAAGCCGCTGAAGGCCATCGTGGTGCCCTCGTGCTGCTCGAACGGCTGGCCGATCGCCGTCTTCGCGTAGTCGGCGAAGAGTTGGGCGTCGCCGGAGGACGACGACGGTCGGTCGGTGGTGCCGGCGTACAGCCGGGCGGAGGCGCCCCGGGCGGAGAGTTTGACCTGCACGGACTTGACCGTGCGCTCGCTGCCGAGGTCGACCCAGACCCCCATGCCCTGCTTGAGGTTGCCGAAGTTGGCCCGTCCCCGGTAGGTCTGGGTCTCCCAGCCCTCGTCCTCGTTTCCGTCGAACACCTTGTCGGCGTTCCTGACCTCGGTCCGGTCGCCCTCCGGGTCGATGATCCGGGCGGTGCTGATCTTCAGGGGCCCGGCTGTGACGGCGGCCGGGGTGGCCTCGTTGACGGGTGCGTTCGACGAGGGCGCGGCGACCGGGTTGGTCTGCGGGTCGTCGTCGCCACCCAGGGTGCTGATGCCGATCAGCAGGCCGACCAGGGCGACCGCCAGCAGGCCGGCGATGCCGAGCGCGACCTTGCGGCCCCCGGCGGCGGCCAGCGGCGACGGCTCCTCGCCGGTGTCGGCGGTGAAGCGCAGCGGGCCGGCGCTGTCGAGGAACTGCTCGTCGGCCGGCACGTCCAGCCGGGCCAGCTCGGCCCCGAGCACGTCCGACGAGGGCGGCTCGATCTCGGCGTCGAGCAGGTCCATGGTGAGGTCGTCGAGGTACGCCGGCACGCCCGCCCGGACCTGCCGTGGGGCGGCGATCGCGCCGCCCGCGTCGCGGACGGCGTCGGGGATGGCGGCCCGGCCGTGGCCGGCGGTGGCGCCACGCAGCGGAGCCTCGGCGTGCGGCCAGTGCCCGGTCAGGGCGAAGTAGAGGACCCCGCCGATCGCGCGGACGTCGCTCTGCTGGCTGTCGTCGCCGTCGGTACGCGCGTCGGCCAGCACGACCCGGCCGTCGTCGCTGACCATCACCGTGCCGGGGTGGACGTTGCCGTGCACCATGCCGGTGGCGTGCACCGCGGCGAGGGCGCTGGCGACCGCGTTGCCGATGGTGGTGGCGCGGGCCGGATCCAGCGGGCCGGCGGCGGTCAGCTCGCGCAGCGACTGCCCGTCGACCCACTCCCGCACCACGTACGCCCGCTCGGCCTCGTCGATCGCGTCGTAGACGCCGACCAGGTTGGGGTGGATGACGCGGCTGGCGGCGACGGCGCCCTGGAGCATCTCGGTCGCCGAGTCGCCACCCGGGTAGCGCAGCACGACCGCGACGGGACGGCGCAGGATGACGTCGACCCCGCGCCAGACCAGCCGACCCGCGCTGTCGTTGTTGATGTGCTCGACCAGTTCGTAACGCTCGGCGAGGATCTCACCGGCCGTGGGAGCACCGAAGGTCATGACCTGAGGAGCGCTCTCCTCCGCCTCCTGACCTTCGCCGACCTGGGTCACCCGTCCTCCCTCGGTGATCGTGTCGATCGATGGACCCGCGCTGCTGGGCATGTGGCTTCCCGCTCTGCCTTCGAAGGAACCGGCCGACCGGTGTCGACGCGCAGCGTCGGCGCCTGCCGTACCCGTCGAGAGCGACCTTACCCGGGTTGGCCGTCTCCCCGACATGTCATCTTCGCGCCGCTCCCGGGCCGAGCTGCCGGCAGGCGGCCGACTTGTCTGGTTACACCCGTTGTCAGCCACGTTGCTGGCACATGTACTGGCCAATCTAGAGGTTGACCGCAAGCACCCCATCGGGAGGGGCCGGCCGGTGCGGCGATCGTGCCGATGCCGCCGGGTTCCCTCCGAACGGACCACCATGCTCAGCCGTACGGCTGGTTATCCACAGGCCGATCAGGGTGGTTGAGCGGTGGGTCCCCGAGTTATCCACAGGCGCATCCCCAGGCTGGTGATCCTCGTTCACAGAGAGTGCGGTCCGCCCGCGGCCCGGGAAACGGGCCTCGGTCAGCGGCCCAGCCGGCGGCGGACCATGCCGACGACCTCGGTGATCTCGCCGATCCGCAGGACCATGGCCAGCCCGAGGTAGGTCCCGCCGATCACCGCGCCACCGATCACGAGCTGGACGATCGCCTCCAGGCGGGTCGGCGTGTCGTCGCCCGGCAGCAGCTTGACCACGATCAGACCGACGATGGCCGCCCCGAGTGTGGCGACCGCGACGCGGCCGAGGGTGCGCATGATGCCGCCCAACCCGATGCGACCGATCCGGGGCCGGAGCAGCCAGGCGGAGGCGACGGCTGCGGCCAGGTACGACAGCGCGTTGCCGATCATCATTCCGGCGGCGGCGAAGCTCGCCGAGAAGGCGGCGAACAGGACGATCTGCACCCCGATGCGGAGCGCTACCACCGGAATGTTGATCAGCGCCGGGGTGCGGGTGTCGGGCAGCGCGTAGAAGGCGAAGGTGAACAACTGGCTGACCGCGAAGGGGACCAGGGCCAGAGCGGCGACCAGCAGCACCAGCGAGGTGTCGGCGGCGTTGTCGTCGCTGAACGCCCCGTACCGGAACAGCATCACCGAAAGAGGGCTGGCCAGTACCGCGTAACAGACCGCGATCGGGGCGAGCACCGCCGAGACGGTGCGGGTGCCACGGGACAGGTCGGCGGCGAGGTCGGCGTACCGGCCGTCGGCGGCTGCGGCGCTCATCCGGGGCATCAACGCGGTGATGATCGAGACGGCGATGATGCCGTGCGCCATCATCAGCAGCAGGAAGACGTTGTTGTAGATCAGCGGTCCGGCGCCGTTCTCGCCACCTGCCCGGTTCAGCAGGTTGAACAGGACGATCAGGCCGATCTGGCTGACGGCGACGTAGCAGAACATCCAGCCGCCCAACCGGCCCAGTTCGCGTAGCCCGAGCGCGCGGAAGTCGAACCGCAGCCGCCACCGGAAGCCGACCTTGCGTAGCGCCGGCAGAAGCCCGGCGGCCTGGATGGCGACGCCGAGCAGGGTGCCGCCACCGATGAGCAGGATCCGCCCGGTGGTCATCTGTTCCGGCCGGATGATCTCCGCGCCGAAGATGGCGATGTAGAGGCCGGCGGTGCCGATCACCACCAGGTTGTTCAGGATCGGTGCCCACATCGGGGCGGCGAAGTGCCCCCGGGTGTTGAGCACCGCGCTGATCAGCGCGCTGAGCCCGGAGAAGAAGATCATCGGCAGCATCAGGTAGGACAGCTTCTCTACCAGGTTCTGGTAGTCGTCACCCGAGTCGCCGCTGGCGTAGAGCGAGGTCAGCCACGATGCCGAGAGCACCGCCAACAACGCGGCGGCGGCAAGCGTGAGCACCGCCAGGGTCAGCAGCCGTTGGGCGTACGCCTGGCCGCCGTCAGTGTCGATCTTGCGCCGACGCACCAGCACCGGGATCAGCACGCTGGTGAGGATGCCGCCGAGCAGGAACTCGTAGACCATCCCCGGCAGGATCTGCGCGGTGGTGTAGGCGTCACCGACCAGCGCGCCGCCGAGCGCGGCAGTGAGCACCAGGGTGCGCAGGAAGCCCGTACCCCGGCTGACCAGGCTGCCGATCGCCATCACCGCGCTGTTGGTCGCGGCGCTGGCCTCGCCCACCTGCTCCTGCGGCGGCGCGGTCGACTCCATGGCCGGCTGGTTGAGCGGCTCGGCGGAGATGAACGTCGCGCCGTCCGACGGCCGGCCGGGCGCGGCGCCGCCCTGGGCGGCGTTCGCGCTGCGGTAGAGACCGCCGCTCATCTTGTCGCCTCCAAAGCAGGGGAACGTCGGAGCCGGGCCCGGGCCCGCACGTCACAGACGATAGTCAACGGCCACCCGTTACCCGCGCCCGGCGGACCACATCCCCGCCGGGACCGATAGTCTGGCGCTCCCATGTCCGAAGCCTCCGCTCCCCACGCTGCCGACCGCCGCGAACTCACCGCCGCACAGCGCAACGCCGTCACCGAACTGCTCCGGGTCTCCCCGGTCGCCGACGAGTTGGGCCGCCGGTTCGCGCGGGCCGGCCACGAGTTGCACCTGGTGGGCGGTTCGGTACGCGACGCCCTGCTCGGCCGCCTCGGCGACGACCTCGACTTCTGCACCGACGCACACCCCGACGAGACCCTGAGCATCGTGCGCGGCTGGGCCGAGTCGATCTGGGAGACCGGCCGGGAGTTCGGCACCATCGGGTGCCAGCGCGACGGGCTGCGGCTGGAGATCACCACCTTCCGTGCCGAGTCCTACGACCAGGTCAGCCGCAACCCGGTCGTCGAGTACGGCACCGATCTCGCCGAGGACCTGAGGCGGCGCGACTTCACCATCAACGCGATGGCGGTCAGCCTGCCCGAGCACCGGTTCACCGACCCGCACGGCGGGCTGGACGATCTGGCCGCAAAGGTGATCCGCACCCCGGGCACCCCGGGCGAGTCGTTCGGCGACGACCCGCTGCGGATGCTGCGCGCGGCCCGGTTCGCCGCCCAACTGCGCTTCGCGGTGCACCCCGACGCGTACGCGGCGATGACCCGGATGGCGGCCGACCTCGACCGGATCACCGCCGAGCGGATCCGCGACGAGTTCACCAAGCTGCTCTGCGGCGCGGACCCGATCACCGGGCTGCGACTGCTGGTCGACACGGGGCTCGCCGAGCGCTTCCTGCCGGAGCTGACCGGGCTGAAGCTGGAGATCGACGAGCACGCCCAGCACAAGGACGTCTACGAGCACACCCTCACCGTCGTGAGCAACGCCGTCTCGTACGAGACGGAGGGGCCGGACTTCGTCCTGCGGATGGCCGCGCTGATGCACGACGTCGGCAAGCCGGCGACCAAGGCGGTGGGCTCGGACGGGCGGGTCAGCTTCCACCACCACGAGGTGGTCGGCGCCCGGCTCACCAAGGCCCGGATGAAGGCGATGCGGTACCCGAAGGAGATCACCTCCAGGGTCACCGCACTGGTCGCGCTGCACCTGCGCTTCTACGGCTACGGCCGGGGCGAGTGGACCGACTCGGCGGTGCGCCGCTACGTCGCGGACGCCGGTGACCTGTTGCCGCAGCTGCACAAGCTGACGCGGTCGGACTGCACCACCCGTAACCGGCGTAAGGCGGCCCAGCTCGCCGCCGACTACGACGCGCTGGAGGAACGGATCGCCCGGATCGCCGCCGAGGAGGACCTGGCGCGGGTCCGGCCCGACCTGGACGGCAACGCCATCATGGAGCTGCTGGGCGTACCGCCGGGGCCTGTCGTCGGGCAGGCCTGGAAGCACCTGAAGGAGCTGCGCCTGGAGCGTGGCCCGCTGGACCGTGACGAGGCCGAGGCGGAGCTGCTGCGCTGGGCCCGCGACGAGGGCATCGTCGGGTAGTCCACGGCTGCGGTCCCTCGCGGGCCGCGTGCGACGACGGGAAGGCCGGTTCGTCACACGACCAGGGCGCCGCCCCCTGCCGGGAACGGCGCCCTGTCGCGTCAGCGGGTCCGACCGCTGCCGGATCGGTCAGCGGGTCTCGACCGCCGTGCCGTCGACGGGCGGCTTGCCGTTGCCGGCGGCCGTCGACGCGGAGCCGAGCTTCGCCAGCAGGCCCGCCAGGTCGATGCCGGTCAGGTCGCTGCCGAGCTGGAGCCCCTGGGCGACGTTGCCCGCCACCGACTTCGTCAGGGACGAGGCGCCGTCGGTGGAGATGACGGTCATCTTGTCGATCGCGCCGATCGGGGCGCTGGCCGCCTCGACCACCTGCGGCAGCACCTTGACCAGCAGGTCCAGCACCGCGGCCTCCCCGTACGCCGCGAAGGCCTCGGCCTTGCGAGCCATCGCGTCGGCCTCGGCCTGGCCCTTGGCCAGGATGGCCGCGGCCTCGGCCGTACCCTCGCGCTCGATCGCCTCGGCGATCGCGGAGCGGCGGCGCTGTTCGGCCTCGCCCTCCTTGGCGCCCTCGATCGCGTTGGCCTCGGCCAGCGCGGCCCGACGGGCCCGCTCGCCCTCACCGGTGAGCCGGGCCTGCTCGGCGGCGGCCTGGGCGGCGGCGATGACGGCCTGGCGCTGCGCGTCGGCGTTCAGCACGGCCGCGTTGCGGGACGCCTCGGCCTCCTGTTCCACCTTGTACCGCGCGGCGTCGGCCGGCTTGCGCACCTCCGTGTCGAGCTGACGCTGCTTGAGCTCGGCGTTGCGCTCGGCGACCTTCTGCTGCTCGGAGAGGATCGCCTGGTCCCGCTCGGCCTGGGCCAGCGGCCCGGCGGCGGCGGACTTCGCCTTGGCCGCGTCGATCTCCGCCTGGATGGCGGCCTGCTTCAGCGACAGGTTCCGGTTGGCCTCGGCGATCGCCTCCTCGGCGAGCAGCCGCTCCTGCTCGGCCTGCTGCCGGGCACGCGCCTCGGCGATGGCCGCGTCCTTGAGCACCCGGGCCGCCTCCGGCCGGCCCAGGTCCTGGAGGTAGGAACCCTCGGCCAGGATGTCCTGGAGCTGGAAGGTGTCCAGCACCAGGCCCTGGTTGGTCATCGAGTGCTCGGCCTCCTCGGCGACCGCGCTGGCGAACGCCGCCCGGTCCCGGATAACCTCCTCGACGGTGAGCCGGCCGACGATCGAGCGCAGCGCACCGGCCAGCACCTCCCGGGTGAAGTCCTCGATCTCGTCCTGCTGGTGCAGGAAGCGCTGGGCGGCGGCGCGGATCGCGTCCTCGGTGCCGCCGACCTTGACGATCGCGACGCCGTGCAGGTCGGCGCGGATGCCCTGCTTGCTGACCGCGCCCTTGATGCCGACGTCGATCCGCCGGCTGGACAGGTCGAGGGACTGGAGCTTCTGCACCACGGGCAGGACGAAGACGGACGCGCCGAGCACGACCTTCTGCCCGGAGTTGTCGGTCGACCGGCCGCCGTCGGCGGTCTGCGTGGTGCGGCCCTTGCGGCCGGTGACGATGAAGGCCTCGTTCGGCCCGGCGACCTTGATCCGGGAGAGCACGAAGAGCACGAGCACGAGGACGAGGAGGACCGCGCCGCCGATGGCGATGAGAAGGGGCATGTGACCGTCCTGTTTCTTTATGAGGGGGTTCAGTAGGTCTCGACGTGCACGCTGGTCTCGCTGAGCGCCTCGACCACGAAGATCTGGGCGCCGACCGGGATCGGGCGGTCGGCGCGGGCGTTGAGCTTGACCGGCTGGCCAGCCACCCGGACCCGGACCTCGCCGTAGCCGTCGGCGGGCACCGGGGTGACCACCAGGCCGAGCGCGCCGACCAGATGGTGGCGGGTGGGGGTGGGATCGGTGCGCATGTCGCGGGCCGCCCGGCTCAGCCGGGCCGCAACCCAGGCGGTGGGCACGGCCGCGACGACGCCGCCGGCCAGGGCCACCGCGATCATTCCGGGCGTACGCCCACCGAGCAACTCGTTGACGATCGCCGCGCCGAAGCCGAGCGCACCGGTGAACCCGGCGACCGCTTCCAACGACACCGGGCCGTCGAAGTCCGGGTTGGCGAAGTGGAAGAGCTCGGCACCGAGCAGGGCGAGCGCCAGTACCGCGACGCCCACGCCGCCGATGATGAGGAAGATCAGCGTCCCCGTGGCCACGGCCCGCACGGTATCGGTACCCCGCAACGCGAGCCAGGGTGCCGGCCGCTCAGCGGGGCGCGACCGTCACCACGTTGATGCCCAGCTCGGCGGGGAGGGACTGCCGCGCCAGCTCCCGCCCGTCCAGGTCCACCAGCACCATCTCGGCCGTCCAGCGGACACGGTGCAGCAGCCGGTCGTCGGTCACCCACACGGCGTCCTCGGCGGGGGCCGGGCCCACCACCCGCCCGGTCGCCACCTCGGCGAGCTTCGGGCCGTCCTGCCCCTTGATCACCACGAGCCGCCCGTCGGGTGACCACGACCAGGGGCCGGCGGGGTCTCCGGGGACGGGTACGAACCGGGTCGGCTGGCCGTTCGCGGCGGAGAAGAACTGCACGCCCCGGCGTGCGTGCGGCTGGGACTCCGATCGGGAGGAGTCGGGGTCGGTCTGTTGCAGCGCGACCTCCCGGCCGTCCCTGCCCCAGGTGAAGAAGCACTGGTCGGTGCAGAAGTACCGGTCGCGGTCCACCGGGAAGGTGCGGTAGGCGCCGGTGGCGGCGGTGAGCACGCCGAGGGAGAACTGGCCGCTCTCCTTGTCCAGCAGGGTGAACGCCAACTGTCGCCCGTCCGGCGACCAGTGCGGGGTCATGATGTGGCGGCCGGTGCGGACCCAGCGGACCGTCCGGCCGCGCAGGTCGAGAAGCCCGATCTCGCCGGCGCGTTCGTAGTCGACGACGGCGGCGGTCCCGCCTCGGGGCGCCGCCCACACCTCTTCGTACCGAGGGTCGGCGGCGACGTACCGGCCGCGGTCGCGGTCCAGGGCGTACCCCTGCTCGGCGGGGGTGCCGGTGGAGGTCGCGCCGGTGACCACCCAGCCGCCGGGGAGCGTCACGGTCGCCCCCGTCCATTCGGCGGCGGGCGCGGGGGCGACGGACGCCGTGGACGGGGTGGCCGACGCCGCCAGGGTGACCACCGGCGCCGAGGTGCCGGCATCCGGGGGCGCGCCGGGTCGCAGCCAGACGTACGGCCCGACCAGGGCGACCAGCGCCGCGAGGGCGCCGCCGGCCGCAACCGTGCGGCGTCGGCGGCGCAGTCGCCGGCCCTGCCGCAGGGCCCGGCAGGCGAGGTCGGGCGCCGTCCGGGCCTCGGCCGCCATCGCGCGTACGGCGGAACGCAGCACGTCCTCCCCGGAGCCGCTCATCGGACCTCCTCCGTGACGCTGCCGTCGAGGGCGGGCACCAGTCGGCGCAGTCTGGCCAGCGCCTTCGACGTCTGGCTGGCGACCGTGCCGGCCCGGCAGCCGAGCAGCGTGGCGGTCTGCTCGACGCTGAGGTCCTCCAGGTAGCGCAGGGTCAGCACGGCCCGCTGCCGGGGCGGCAGCGACAGCAGCGCGTCGCGCAGCAGCATCCGCAGGTCGGCCTCCTGCCCGCTGTCCCGGCTCCCGACCCGCTCGGGGAGCACCGCCACCGGCACCTCGGGCCGGCGGGACCGGCGTCGCCACCCCGAGATCTGGTCGTGGTAGAGGATCCGCCGCACGTACGGTTCGGCGTCACCGCGGATCCGGGGCCACCGGGCGTACGCCTTGGCCAGCGCGTTCTGCAGCAGGTCCTCGGCGCCGTGCTGGTCGCCGGCCAGGGCGTACGCGATGCGCAGCAGGACGTCCCCCCGTTCGTTGACGAACGCGGTGAACTCCCCGTCGGTCCCTTCAGACACCGGCCACCTCCGGTAGCTCTGACGCCGGTCGGCGTCCGAACTTTGCCACCGCCCGCAATCTAGCTCTGACAAGATTGCCGGACCTGGATGGCCAACCCGGACCTCCCGGCGGCTCGGGCGAGGCGCTGACGGGATCACCGGGAACAATGGGCGGATGCGCTGGACCGTGCTCGACTCACCCATCGGCGAGTTCTCCGTCGCCACCGACGGGAGCCACGTCTGCCGGGCCCACTTCGGCCGGGTCGACACGGCGGGCGAGGAGCCGGGCGACGAGGCGGCCCGGCAGGCCGTGGCGGAGCTTCGGGCGTACTTCGCCGGCGAGCTGACCGAGTTCGCCGTCCCGCTGGCGGTGCCGGGCGGGTCCGACTTCGAACGGGGCGTCTGGCGGGAGATGACCGGCATTCCGTACGGGGAGACGCTCACCTACGGCGAGGTGGCCCGGCGGCTGGGCGACCGGGGCGCGGCCCGTGCGGTCGGGGTGGCCTGCAACCGCAACCCCATCCCGGTGCTCGTGCCGTGTCACCGGATCGTCGGCGCGGGCGGCAAGCTGGTCGGCTTCGGCGGTGGCCTGGACCGCAAGGTGAAGCTGCTGGAGCTGGAGGCCGGGACCGCCCTGCGCCGCGCCTGGTCGTGACGCGACGCACCCGACATGCCCGTGCAAACCGGTCGAGGGCCGGGTCCCGACGGACCCGGCCCTCTCGGTGGTGCTGGTGTCGGCGCGTCAGCGCTCGATGTCACCGGCGATGAACGCCTCGACGGCCGCGTGCGCGTCGTGGTCGGCGTACTGCTCCGGCGGGGACTTCATGAAGTACGACGAGGCCGACAGGATCGGGCCGCCGATCTTCCGGTCCAGCGCGATCTTCGCGGCGCGGACGGCGTCGATGATGACACCGGCCGAGTTCGGCGAGTCCCACACCTCGAGCTTGAGCTCGGCGTTGAGCGGGGTGTCGCCGAAGGAGCGACCCTCCAGGCGGATGTACGCCCACTTGCGGTCGTCCAGCCACGGCACGTGGTCCGACGGGCCGATGTGCACGTCGCTCTTGCTCATCTCGTGCGGGATCTGGGACGTCACCGACTGGGTCTTCGAGATCTTCTTCGAGACCAGACGCTTGCGCTCCAGCATGTTCATGAAGTCCATGTTGCCGCCGAAGTTGAGCTGGTACGTGCGCAGCAGCTCGACGCCCCGGTCCTCGAACAGCTTCGCCAGCGCGCGGTGCACGATGGTGGCGCCGACCTGGCTCTTGATGTCGTCACCGACGATCGGCAGGCCGGCGTCCTCGAACTTCTTGGCCCACTCCGGGTCGGAGGCGATGAAGACCGGCAGCGCGTTGACGAAGGCGCAGCCCGCGTCGATCGCCGCCTGGGCGTAGAACTTGGCGGCCTGCTCGGAGCCGACCGGCAGGTAGCAGACGACGACGTCGACCTGCGCGTCGCGCAGCGCCTGCGCCACGTCGACGGGGCCGGCGTCGGACTCCTCGACGATCTCACGGTAGTACTGGCCCAGACCGTCGAAGGTCGGACCGCGCTGCACGCTGACGCCGGTCGGCGGCACGTCGCAGAGCTTGATGGTGTTGTTCTCGCTGGCGACGATCGCCTCCGCGAGGTCCATGCCCACCTTCTTGGCGTCCACGTCGAACGCCGCGACGAACTCCACGGCGGAGACGTGGTAGTCGCCGAAGGCGACGTGCATGAGACCCGGGACGCGGTCGTTCGGGTCGGCATTCCGGTAGTACTCGACGCCCTGAACCAGGGACGAGGCGCAGTTACCCACACCGACGATGGCGACGCGGACGGAGCCCATAGCGTCTGCCTCCTTCTTCTCTGTCACGGCCGCTCTTTCCTGGTCTCTCCAGGCGGAGGCGGGCTGTTGTCTTCTCGTCGGCCGCCGGCCGTCCCGGTTGACGGGACCGTCGGGGCACGGCCGGAGCGCTCGTTGGCGATGAGCTCCTCCAGCCAGCGGACCTCACGCTCGCAGGCGTCCAGGCCGTGGCGCTGTAGTTCCAGCGTGTAGGCGTCGAGGCGCTCGGCCGCGCGACCGAGCACATCACGAAGCCCCTCGCGGCGTTCCTCGATCTTTCGCCGGCGACCCTCCAGGATGCGGAGTCGGGTCGCCTGGTCGGTTCGGGCGAAGAACGCGAAGTGCACGCCGAATCCCGTGTCGTCGTACGTCTCGGGCCCGGTCTGTGCGATCAGCTGGGCGAAGCGTTCCTTGCCCTCCGCGGTGATTTCGTAGACCACCCGACCTCGTCGGCTGGTCAACGCGGGAACCTCCTCGGCGGTGGTGGGTGCGTCGGCGGCCTCGGTGATCCACCCCGCCGCCTGCAACCTGCGCAGGGTCGGGTAGAGCGAGCCGTAGCTGATCGCCGCCCTGATCGCGCCGAGTTTGGCGGTCAGCTCCTTGCGCAGCTCATAGCCGTGCATCGGAGACTCCTGCAGGAGGCCGAGGATGGCGAGCTCGAGCACGGGCCATCCTCTCTGTACCCTCTACGCGGAGCGTCAACCGCCGCGATGTATCGGACCGATACATCGCACGCTAGCGGATCGCTGTTAGGGGGGCAAACCCCCGCTCCGGGGTTCCTTGGTCACGCATCGTCACCGTGGTCGCCTCGTCCGGCGTGACCGCGTACCCTTCTCCGCATGCGTACGCAGCGCCAGGTGGTCGACTACTCGCTCCGGAAGCGAGCGGTGCTGCGTGAGCTCCTCGCCGGCAGGGTCGGCACGTACGACGTCTGCGACGCCTCGCCCTACCTGAAGAACGCAGCCCGCTTCCACGGCGAACCCACCGACGACCGGTGTCCGATTTGCCGGAGCGAGAACCTGACCCACGTCCACTACATTTACGGCGACGAGCTCAAGCAGTCCGCCGGTCAGGCCCGGACACTGGCCGAGTTGCCGGTACTGGCGATGACGGTGCGTGAGTTTCAGGTCTTCGTGGTGGAGGTGTGCCTCGGCTGTGACTGGAACCATCTGGTCGAGCAGTACCTGCTCGGTCGGGACGGCCTGGGCGGCAGCCCGGAGGGCGGGCCGGAGCAGGACGTGGTGGGCGGCGCGGCCGTCCCGGGCACCGCTGCGGGCGGTCGACGGAGGCGAGAGGCGCAACGGTGATCTTCGTTCGATCGGCCGGCCCCGGCCAGCATGAGCACACCGGGGGAGACCGACGGATCGTTGGTCTGATTGGCCCGATTGATTCGCAAGTGGCACCGGTCGACCGGCACGCACGTGCCGCTCTCGAGAGGTGTCCCATCTCACGGCAAACCGGTGGCGGCGCAGCAGTGCCCCACCGCGACGGCAGGGTGTGAGGAATGAACTCGTACGGCGATTCCAGTTCCCCGCGCGCGCGGGCCCAGATCCCGGGCCAGCACGGCGACCCCGGCGGTGACGCCTCCGGGAGCGGCTGGTCGGCTGCACAGGAGGGTACGGCACCGGCCGGTCGCGCCTCGGTCGCGCCCCGGGCTGCCACTGGCGGGCGGGCCTCGGTCGGCGGCTCGGCGGCTGTGCCAACACGCGGTGGTTCCGCCTCCGGTTCGGCGTCGGCGGCCGTCCCGCCGCGTGCCGGCTCAGCGGCCGGTGCGGCCTCGGTGGGTTCCGCCTCCGTCGGCCGGGCGGGGCCGGGGCGGGCCTCGGTACCGGCGCCCGGCGCGGGCCGGGCGGGCGCGGGTCGCGCGTCGGTGCCGGTCTCCCCTGCCGCCGGCGGGTCGGCCGGGCGCGCCTCGGTGGGTTCCGCCTCCGTCGGTACAGCCTCTGCCGGACGGGCCTCCGTCGGGTCGGCAGCCGTCGGCGGCGTCAGCGGCCGGGCCTCGGCGCGGGCGAGCGTCTCGGGCGGCCCGGGTGGACCCGGCGGGCCGACCGGACCCGGCCGGCGTGGGCGCGGCGCTGGTGACCCGGCCGGATCGGCACGGGCGAAAAAGCGCAAGCGGGTGAACATGCTGATCGCCAGCTTCGCCGTCTTCATCATGCTCGCCGGGCTCGGCGTGGTCGGCTTCACCTACTACTCGACCAACGTCGTGCTGCCCGAGGACACCACGCCGCCGCAGGCGACCACCCTCTACGCGTTCGACAACAAGACGATCATCGCGAAGGTCGGCGAGCAGAACCGGACCCTGGTCACCATCGACCAGATTCCGCAGCACGTGCAGGACGCGGTCGCCGCGGCTGAGGACCGGAACTTCTACGAGCACTCCGGCGTGGACTACAAGGGCATCGTCCGGGCAGCGTGGAACAACGTGTCCGGCGGCAGCAAGCAGGGTGCCTCGACGATCACGCAGCAGTACGCGCGGAACGCGTTCGACAACCTGAAGGACGACACCTACGCCCGGAAGGTCAAGGAGGCGATCCTGGCCTCCAAGCTGAACGACGAGTACACCAAGCCGCAGATCATGCAGCACTACCTGAACATCATCTACTTCGGGCGGGGCGCGCACGGCATCGAGGCGGCGGCAGGTACCTACTTCGGCAAGTCGGCAAGCAAGTTGACCGTCGCCGAGGGCGCGGTCCTCGCCGCGCTGATCAAGCAGCCGGAGGCCGGCGCGGGCCACAGAGGGTACGACCCTGCGGTCAACCCCACCGACGCCAAGTCCCGCTGGGAGTACGTGATCGGCGGCATGGTCGCCGAGGGCTGGCTGAACGCCCCGGGCAAGCCGCCGGCGCCCACCGTGGCCGAGTACCCGACCAAGACGCTGAAGAAGCCGAACCAGGCCGGGGCCGGCCTCGACTACGGCGTCAACACCCCGTACGGCAACGTCATCAACTACGTCAAGCAGGAGATGCGGGACAAGGGCATCTGCGTCGACAGTCAGGAGCAGGTCACCGACGACAAGCCACTTTGTTCCCAGGCCCTGATGTCCGGTGGCTACCGGATCCGCACCACGATCGACAAGAACATCCAGGCGGCGGCGGTCGAGACGGCCCAGCGCAAGAGCAAGGGGTCCGAACTTTCCGACCAGCCGAAGAACATCATGGCTGCGGTGGTGGCCATCGAGCCGAAGACCGGCCGGGTGCTCGCCTACTACGGCGGCGACAACGGCACCGGCACCGACTACGCCGGCAAGAACACCGACTCCGCCGGAAACGTCACGGGCGGCCACCCACCGGGCTCGAGTTTCAAGATCTACACCTTGGCGGCGGCGCTGAAGGAGGGCAAGGCCCTCGAGTCGCGTTGGAAGGGCAAGGCGTTCACCCCGAAGGGCACCAAGTTCAAGGTCAGCAACGCGGGCGTCGACAATCCTGAGTGCGGCAACTCCTGCACCCTGACGGTCTCCACCCTGAAATCGCTGAACGTGCCCTTCTACCATGTCAGCGAGGACATCGGCCCGGACAAGGTCGTCGACATGGCGGCCAAGGCCGGGGTCAGCATGATGTGGCGGTCGGACACCAACCCGCCGAAGGGCTACGACCTGACCAAGACCGACCCGAAGGACATCGCACCGAGCCCGTTCTTCCACGTCGTCGGCTATGGCCAGTACCCCATCACGGTCCTGGACCACGCCAACGGCGTCGCCACCTTCGCCAACCAGGGCCGCTACAACAAGGCCCACTTTCTCTACTCCGTCGAAAAGCGGGACGAGGTGACCGGCAAGTGGAAGAAGATTGCCGACGAGGGGCAGCTCAAGGGAGAACAACGGATCGACAGGGGCGTTGTGGCGGACGTGACCTCGGTGCTGGAGCAGTATCCGGCGCGGGTCAACCACAAGCTCGACGACGGCCGTAAGGCGGCCTCCAAGACCGGCACCTGGGAACTCAAGGCGAACAGCGACGACAACGGCGACGCCTGGATGATCGGCTACACCCCGCAGATCGCTACCGCAGTCTGGGTCGGCAACGTCGACGCGCGTAAGCCGCTCCGGCTTACGAACGGAAACAAGGTCGGCGGTTCCAACCTGCCCGGTGACATCTGGGAGCGATTCATGGACAAGGCTCACAAGGGCAAGGAGAAGGCGGACTTCCCGCCTGCGGCGAACGTCGGCGACCCGAACACTGGCAACGGCGAGGCGCCCCCGCCGCCCCCGCCTCCGACGAACCCGCCGGACTGTGGCCCGCTCGGCCTGCTCTGCCCGCCGGGTGGCAACAACGGTGGCAACAACGGCGGTGGGAACAACGGTGGTGGCAACACTCCGGGCGGCCCGACCGCGCCCACCAACCCGATAGAGCCGCGGCCGGGCGGCGGTGGTGGCCTGCTGCCGAGCACCAGCCCCAGACCGGGCGACGACTGATCGACACGAACGCCGCCGGCGGCCGGAGAACATCTCCGGCCGCCGGCGGCGTTTCACGTACCGACTTTGTCGTGATCGGAAGGGGACGCGGAGGCCCGATGTACGGCAGGATGCACCTTCATGAGCACGCAGTCGACGCGAGGCATCGACGACGCCGGTGCCCCTGACCACCCGTCCCGCTCCGACGGCTTCGTCCGGGGGGTCTCCGGCGCCATCGGCGGCCCGCTGGGCGACCACGCTGTGGCGCTGGACCGGCCCGCCGGTCGGGAGAGCCGATTCTGGACGGCTGCCCGCATCGTCCTGGCCCTGGTCTGCCTGACCCTGGCGCTGCACTGGGTGCAGAAGTCGCCCTGCCAGGACGGCGCCTGGCAGAACAACACGCAGTACACCCGGTTCTGCTACACGGACGTGCTGGCGCTCTACTACGCCGAGCGGCTCAACGAGGGCGCAGTCCCCTACCAGGATCACCCCGTCGAGTACCCGGTGCTCACCGGGTACTTCATGGGCGCGCTCGGCCTGCCCGTGCACGCCCTCGGCCAGAACGACCCGGGGATCAACCAGGGCATGTGGTTCTACAACCTCAACGCGCTGGTGCTCGGCGCGCTGGCGGTCGCCACGGTGGCGGTGATCCTCGCCCTGCGCCGCCGCCGACCATGGGACGCCGCGCTCTTCGCGCTCGCCCCCGCGCTCATGCTCACCGCCACGGTCAACTGGGACCTGCTCGCCATCGGCCTGGCCG
Source organism: Micromonospora sp. NPDC048170 (assembly GCF_040652795.1). NCBI lineage: Bacteria > Bacillati > Actinomycetota > Actinomycetes > Micromonosporales > Micromonosporaceae > Micromonospora > Micromonospora sp. NPDC048170. The sequence continues at coordinate 221,254 of NZ_JBEZMR010000002.1, read as the reverse complement.
CGTTCGGCCTGCTCGCCTGGGCCCGCAGCCGACCTCTGGCGGCCGGCGTCCTGCTCGGGCTAGCCGGGGCGGCCAAGATGTGGCCGCTGTTCATCCTCGGCCCGATCCTGGTGCTGGGGCTGCGTGCCGGGCGGCTACGCGCCGCCCTCACCGCCTTCGGCGCGGCCCTGGTGGCCCTGGTCGCCGTGAACCTGCCGGTCGCCATCCCCTACCGGGAGAACTGGGACCGCTTCTTCGAGCTGAACTCGACGCGGCCCATCGACTGGGGCACCCTCTGGTACATCGGGCGCTACGTGGACGGGAAGTTCGGCAACGCCAACCCCGCCGACCTCGGGCCGTTCGAGTGGCTGAACATCAACATCCCGACGCTGAACACCTTGTCGTACGCCCTCTTCGGGCTGGCCTGCCTCGGGGTGGCCGCGCTGGGACTGCTGGCCCCGCGCCGGCCCCGGCTCGCCCAGCTCGCGTTCCTGGTGGTCGCCGCGTTCCTGATCTTCAGCAAGGTGTGGTCGCAGCAGTTCGTGCTCTGGCTGCTGCCGCTGGTGGTGCTCGCCCGCCCGAAGTGGGGCGCGTTCCTGGCCTGGCAGCTGGCTGAGGTCTGCTACTTCGTGGCCTTCTACGGGGAGCTGCTCGGCGCGTCGACCGGCAAGCCGGTCTTTCCGGAGGGGGTCTTCGTGCTGGCGTCGACGCTGCGCCTGACCACCGTGGTGGTGCTCTGCGTCCTGGTCGTCCGGGAGATCCTGCGTCCGGAACTCGACCCGGTGCGGCGCACCTACGCCGACGACCCGGACGGCGGGCTGCTCGACGGTGCGCCGGACGCACCCTGGCTCGACCGCTGGCGACGCCGAACCGCAGCAGCCGCCGAGCCGACGCCCACCACCGTCTAGACCCGCAGGGGTCAGAGGCGGTAGACGACCACGTTGCCGATCTCCTCGCGGGTGATGCCGAGGCCGTCGACCGGCGCGTCGATGGTGACCTCCCACGGCGTGCCGGCGATCTGGTCGCGCATCAGCAGCACGTTGCGGACCCCGAGGACGCGAAGGTAGTCGACGCTGACCTGGTCGGGGAAGGAGAGCGTCACCCGGCGTACGTCGTCGAGCTGGAGCGGCGTGAAACCGCTCCCGCCGTTCACCACGTCCTGGAACCTGCTCGTGGACCAGAGCATGACCGGCTGGTCGAGGCTCTGGTTGCTCGGCAGCACCAGCATCGGCCCGTTCACGGTCCGCATCGCGGCCGGCTGGGGCGGCACGATCGGGTGCGGCGTGGAGTTCAACCCCTCACCGATCACCAGCACGAGCGGCAACAGGGTGGCCAGCCGCAGCCACGGGCTCGGCCAGGAGGGGATCCGCTCGGCGGAGATCTCCCGGACCCGGGCCGCGAACGCGCTGACCGCGCCCGCCGCGAGCAGCCCGAGCAGCAGCGTCGTCCAGAGCATCAGCCGGCCCGGCGTACGCAGGCCGTTCCACCCGGGCACGTGCTCGAACAGCGGCACGTAGGTGAAGGTGCCGTCGAAGAACCGGGTGCCCATGGCCAACACCATGGTCACCACCACGCCGGCGAGCAGCAGCAGCCGGTGCCGCAGCTTCCAGACCGAGAAGAAGAGCCCGCCGGCGGCGAGCGCGTACAGCACGAAGCCGGGCAGCAGGGTCATCTCCGGGTGCCAGGGCAGCGATGCCCTCGCCCCCTCGTGCAACTCGCCCCAGATCCGCGACTCGGCGGGCGCGGTGAAGAAACCGCTCGCCGGCGGGGAGAAGGCGGCGATGTCGCCGATGGAACGCTTCGCGTTCGGGTGCGCCTCCGACACCGTGAAGAACGGGATGGCCAGCAGCACACCGACGCCGGCGAAGAGCAGGCCGCCGACCAGGTCCGCGATCAGCAGCCGGCGGCCGAACGGGCGCTTGACCGGCCGGATCACCCACCGCCGCAGGAACCAGGTGACGGCCGCGACCAGCACGGCTCCCCCGAGGAAGTACGCGAACGGCAGCCCGATTCCGAAACCGAGGCTGAGTTGCCAGGCCGCGACCAACCAGCCCGTGTAGACCCAGCCGTCGTGCCGGCGCTCGGGACGGTATCCGTGCCGCAGCGACCAGCCGTGCCCCCGGGCGAGCATGGCCAACGCGAGCGGGATGCCGCCGTTGGAGATCACGTGCAGATGCCCGGCCTGGGCCAGCAGCCAGGGCGCGTAGGCGAAGCTCGCCCCGGCCACCGCGGAACCGATTCGGCCCGCGCCGAGCTGCCGGGCCAGCGCGTACGCCCCGAACATGGCGAGCGCGTGGGCCAGCACGAACATGATGTTGTAGCGGAGCACGGCGGCTTCGGGACCGGTGCCGATCATGCCCGCCGGAGCGTACCCGAGCAGGGTGTCGGAGAACGCGAAGCTCCAGTTTTCCGGGAAGAACGCGTTCGACTGCCACAGCTGCGCGGGATTGGTCAGCAGGATGTGCCCCGACCAGGCCATCTGCCATGCCTGGAGGCTGGGGTCCCAGTAGTCCTGGGGCAGGGTGTGCAGGGGATAGCGCAAAGTTGGCCAGGTCAGCAGCACGGCCAACGCCAGCGAGGCGAGTGTCGCGAGCGTCCACTCGTGGATCAGCAGGCGGCCGACCGCCCGTCCGGCGGCCCGTGCGGCGCGCCCGAGCCGGGAGGGCACCGGTTCGGGCGCGGACGCGAACGCCTTCCACCGGTCCGGCGTCCCCTCCTTGTCGCCCCCGTCCGCGCCCTTGCCGGCGGCAGCCTTCTCGTCCTTCTCGTCGCCCTTGCCCGCGCCATCGGTCCCGGTCCCGGCCTTGCCGGTCTTGTCCGCCGCACCGGCTTTGGCGTCGGCCGTGCCAGCCTTGTCCGCCGTGCCAACCTCGGTCGCGGCCTTGCCGGTCTCGGCCGTACCAGCCTTGACGTTGGCCGTGCCGGCCTCCTCTGTCGCGCCAGCCTTGGCGTCGGCCTTGCCGTTCCTGGCGGCGGTGCCGGGCGCGGCACCGGGAGTGCTGGCCTTCTCGGCCGGGTCAGCCTTCGTGGCAGGGTCGGCCGTGTCGGCCGCGTCACCGGTGGGCTTACCTTCGCCGGTGCCGGCCCGGTCTCGGGCGGCGGCAGGGGCGTCCGCCGTGGTGTGCGTACCGCCGGTCGTGCCGGCCGGGTCGGAGTCCTTGCGGCCCGCGGAGTCGCCAGGTGTGCCAGGGCCGGGGTCGGTCGGCGCGGACCGCGCGCCGTCGGGACGGGAGCTGCCCGCGGCGGACTGCTCGGTCGTCATGCGTTCGGGCTCCCCGTGCCCAGCCGGTCCCGCAGGAAGGCGATGTCGGCACCCTGGCCGTCGACCCCGCCGGGGGTCTCGACGATGACCGGTGCGTCGGCCGCGCGGATCACCGCCACCAACAGCTCCGGGTCGATCGTGCCGCCGTCGAGGTTGTCGTGCCGGTCCTGGCCGGAGTCGAACGCGCCCTTGGAGTTGTTGGCGTGCACCAGGTCGATCCGCCCGGTGATCGCCTTGACCCGGTCGACCAGCCCGAGCAACTCCTCGCCGCCTGCGTGGGCGTGGCAGGTGTCCAGGCAGAAGCCCACCTCGTGGTCGCCCACGGCGTCCCAGAGCCGGGCGAGTGCGTCGAGCCGCCGGGCGCACGCGTTGTCGCCGCCGGCGGTGTTCTCGATCAGGACCGGCACGTCGAAGCCGCCGGAGTCTGCCGCGTACGCGAAGGTCTTGCGCCAGTTGTCGAAGCCGACGGCCAGGTCGTCGCCGGCGTTGACGTGCCCACCGTGCACGATCAGCCCCTTCGCGCCGACGGCGGCGGCGGCCTGGGCGTGCCCGAGCAGCAGCTTGCGGCTGGGGATCCGGATCCGGTTGTTCAGCGTGGCGACGTTGATGACGTACGGCGCGTGCACGTAGAGGTCGACGTCCGCAGCTCGCAGCCGCTCCGCGTCCTCCCGCGGCTTCGGCGCCTTCCACCCCTGCGGGTCGGAGAGGAAGAACTGCACGGCCTCGGCCCCTCGGGCGGTTGCCTCCGCCATCGGGTCGGTCGAATCGACGTGGGCTCCGATACGCATGCACGGGAGCCTACGTCGCGTAGCTGACAGCCGGGATGACGGCGGTGGCGGAGTCGCCGGAACCACGCGTCACCTCACGGCGTCGGCGGTCGTTGATGCGAGTGGGATCCACGGTTGCCGCCGCCCCCGGGGCGGCCGTCCGGTCGGCCTGCCGAGGACGTGTCGAACCGCCCGAGAGCAGGGGCACCCCCGCCGCGCGGCCCGGCGCGGCGGGGGCCGCCCTGACAGAACCGGGATCATCAGGAAAATTATCGGAGAATTCCGCCATTTCCCCCGACAAGGTGCAAGAGCCGTTGTAACGTCAGGTAACAACACGATAAAGCTCCGCGGGGCGTCCCCGGTCCAACCTCATCGGTGTGGTCGTTCCTCCCCAGGTCCCACCCAAGGAATGCGGACGGGACGCCCCGCGGCCTCGTGCACGGGGGCTCGCATCGACACCGACGTCGACGCGAGCCCCCGTCGCCTTGGTCGGATGGGCAGGGCCCTGCCGACCACCCCGGGCATGATCGTCCGGACCGGGTATCCTGGTCCGGTTGTCCGCGTACGGCCGGGTTCCCCCGGAACCGGCGCGGGCCACGACGCACGACCTCCTGCCACGGAAGGACCGTGGCCGCCTAGCCCACAGGAGGTGAGCACGTCTTGCGTCATTACGAGATCATGGTGATCCTCGACTCCAGCCTCGAGGAACGCACCGTCGCACCGTCGCTCGACACGTACCTGAACGTGATCCGGACCGCGGGTGGCTCGGTGGAGAAGACCGACGTGTGGGGCCGCCGGCGCCTCGCGTACGAGATCAACAAGAAGGCCGAAGGCATCTACGCCGTCATCGACCTGCAGGCGACGCCCGCAGCGGTGGCCGAGCTCGACCGCCAGCTGCGGCTCAACGAGTCCGTGCTGCGCACCAAGGTCATCCGGCCGGAGATGCGCTAAGCATTCAATCCCCGATTCACCCGGATCAGCCTCATCGGCACTGTCGGAGGGCTCTGAGAGCCTGTACGGCAGAACTGATGAGTGCGCGAGGAGATGGTCATGGCAGGAGACACCACCATCACGGTCATCGGCAACCTGACCGATGACCCCGAGTTGCGGTTCACCCCGTCCGGTGCGGCGGTCGCCAAGTTCCGGGTCGCTTCGACGCCCCGATTCATGGACAAGGCCTCCGGCGAATGGAAGGACGGCGAGCCGCTCTTCCTGGCGTGCACCGTGTGGCGGCAGGCGGCGGAGCACGTCGCCGAGTCGCTCCAGCGGGGCGCCCGCGTGATCGTTTCGGGCCGGCTGCGTCAGCGGTCGTACGAGACGCGCGAGGGCGAGAAGCGCACCGTCATCGAGCTCGAGGTCGACGAGATCGGCCCGTCGCTGCGCTACGCCACGGCGAAGGTGCAGAAGATGTCCCGCTCCGGCGGCGGTGGCGGCGGCTTCGGCAGCGGTGGTGGTGGAGGCAACCAGGGCGGCGGCGGAGGCAACTTCGACGACCCCTGGGCCTCGGCTGCACCGGCACCCTCGCGCGGTGGTTCGGGTGGCGGCAACTTTGACGAGGAGCCCCCGTTCTAATGGCGCCGAGCGCCCGCGATCGCAAACCAGGAGCACGAGCAATGGCCAAGGCCGCTGCACTTCGCAAGCCGAAGAAGAAGGTGAACCCGCTCGACAAGGACGGGATCACCTACATCGATTACAAGGACACCGCGCTGCTGCGCAAGTTCATCTCCGACCGCGGCAAGATCCGCGCTCGGCGGGTGACCGGCGTGACCTCGCAGCAGCAGCGGCAGATCGCCCGTGCGGTCAAGAACGCCCGCGAGATGGCGCTCCTGCCGTACACGGCCACGGCCCGCTGAGAGGAGGCACCGATATGAAGATCATCCTGACTCAGGAGGTGTCCGGCCTCGGTGCCCCGGGCGACATCGTCGAGGTCAAGAACGGCTACGGCCGTAACTACCTGCTGCCGCAGGGCTTCGCGATCGCCTGGACCAAGGGTGCGGAGAAGCAGGTCACGGTCATCAAGCGGGCCCGCTCGGCCCGGGAGATCCGCGACCTCGGCCACGCCAACGAGGTCAAGGGCCAGCTTGAGGGCCTCAAGGTCAGCCTGAAGGCCCGCGCCGGCGACGGTGGCCGGCTCTTCGGCTCGGTCACCCCGGCCGAGATCGTCGACGCCGTCAAGGCCGCCGGTGGTCCGACCCTCGACCGTCGTCGGCTGGAGCTGTCCGGCGCGATCAAGTCGACCGGCTCCTACCCGGTGCGGATCAAGCTGCACCCCGATGTGACCGCCAAGTTCGACCTCAACGTCGTCCAGGGCTGACACGTCACCCAGCACCACGACAGGGCCCGCACCGACCGGTGCGGGCCCTGTTCGCTGTACGGCCGACGCCGGCCTCATGGGCGGTGCCGGAGTGTCGCCGAGCGGGACCGGTCGGGCGGCGACCGCATCAACCGATCGGCTGGCCGGTGACGACGCTGATCATCATTGTCGAGAGGCCGCCGCCGACCACGGCAGCCGCGAGCGCGATGCTGGCTGAACGCCACGTCGTCCCGACCAGACGCAGCAGCAGCGCCACGACCAGGCTGCTGGCCAACGCCAGTCCGTAGCGCGGCAGGCCCGACGCCAGCGGGCCCAGCGCACGCGACCGGGGCGAGTCGCAACCTCCCCCGCTGATGTCCGTGACGCACCCCGCCGGTACCTGCCCGTCCAGGGTCAGTAACCAGACGAAGATCAGCGCCGCCGGCACGAGATAGCAGACGACCGTGTAGAGCAGTGGCCGCCACGGCCCGCCCGGATCGGGATCGAGCAGGTCGTTCTCGATGCGACGGGTCCCCGCCCCGGCGGTCGCGCCCCGGCGTACGGTCGCCGCCGTCGCGGCACCGACCGGTTCCGCCACCTGCCGACGCGGTCGCGGCGCGGTGTCGGGCGCCACCGGTGACCAGGGTGCCGACTCCGGCAGATCCATCCACCGCGGATCGTCGCCCGCCAGCCGGGTGCCCGACCAGAAGCCCTCGTTCCGGTCGTCCTGCTCCGGCCAGGACCACTCCGTCGCGGCACCGCCGCCTGAGCCCGGCGGCGTGGTCCCGTTCGGCCCGCCGTGGTCGGAGTGCCGCTCCCACTGGCCGGTGCCGCCGGACTGGTGCCACCGACCGGTGCCGTCGCTCTGCTGCCACCGACCGGTGCCGGCGCTCTGGTCCCACCGACCGGTGGCGGCGTGATCCCAGTCGTCAACCTCGCCGGACGGACCCCACGCGTGCACCCCCGACGCGTCCCACGCGTCCACGGCCGGATGACGGGAGTACGAGGGCTCGGACGGGTGCGACGCCTGGCCCCAGGGATCGACTGCGGGGCGATCCTCCGCCGCCCGCCGTCCCCGGCGACCGGACCGCTCGGCCTCCCGTGCCGGGTCGGACGCGTCCGCCTCCGCCAAGCCGGGCCAGGCGGCCTGCGGGTGGTGCGACGACGGGTGCCTCGGCGGTGCCGCCCCCGACCCGGGTCCGTCCTCGGCCCGCCGCCGCCCGGAGTATCCCGGCGCCGGGGGGTGGCCGAACGTCCACTCCCCGGTGTGGTCCGACTCCGGGGTGGTGCCGACCGCCGGGGCCTCACGCCAGCCCGTCTCCCCGACCCGTTGCCAACTGCCCGTGGTCCCGGCGGCCCGCCCGGCACCACCGGAACGCGGCGGGCCGGCCTCGATCTGCGCCTCGTCGTCGGGCGCGGCGTGCCGGCCGCCACCGTCCGCGCTGCGGACTCCCGACTCCAGCGCCCAAGGCGGTAGGTAGCTGTCGACCGGCTGCCGCTGGTCGCGCTCGGCGGCCCGGCGTGGACTCGGCGTGGGGGGACGAGCAGGGCCACGGACGGCGGGATCGTCCCAGGGGGCGGCCGGCGGTCGCTCGCCCGGGCCATCCCCTCCGCGTCCCCAGTCCCGGTTGTTCACGGCGGGAGCGTGACCCTTCTCAACCGATGGCGCAATCCGCTGTCCAGGTGTAACCGTTCGCCGGAGATGGTACGGGACGTTCGACCCCGCAGTTTGGCCGAAAACTTTCTGTCCACAGGGTGGGGATTACGTTTTGGCAGCTCACAGGCTTGCGTGGAGGAATTCCCCAGCCGTTGTCCACAGGCTGTGCACACCCTGCGCACATGCTCGTCCACCGGCGTCCACAGGTTGTCCCGAGGCTCGTCCACCGATGTGGTTGAGGGGCTGACCTCGGGTTCCGTATCGTGGGCCCCCGACCGGCCGTGCGATGACCCCCGATCGACCGGCAGGTCGAGGTTGCCGTACCCCGGCGGTAGGGCTGAATCTGGATCCGACGCAGTGGAGGGGGGGACCCGTGTCGGTCACCGACGACATGCGGGCGGACTCGCGGTCGGGCGGGGGGCAGGCGTCCCCGCCCCCGCAGCGCGACGGCCAGTTCGACAAGACCCCGCCGCAGGACGTCGCCGCCGAACAGTGCGTCCTCGGCGGCATGCTGCTGTCCAAGGACGCCATCGCCGACGTCGTGGAGATCCTCAAGACCAACGACTTCTACCGGCCGGTGCACGCCACCGTCTTCGACACGATCCTGGAGATCTACGGCCGGGGCGAGCCGGCCGACTCCATCACCGTGGCGGCGGCCCTGGCCAACTCCGGCGATCTCGTCCGGATCGGCGGCGCCCCCTACCTGCACACGCTGATCGCCAGCGTGCCGACCGCCGCGAACGCGGCGTACTACGCCCGCATCGTCAGCGAGCGGGCGGTCCTGCGGCGTCTCGTCGAGGCCGGCACGAAGATCGTTCAACTGGGCTACGGCACGGCCCAGGGCGGCAGCCGCGACGTCGACGACGTCGTCGACCTCGCCCAGCAGGCGGTCTACGACGTCACGGAGCGCCGCGTCAGCGAGGACTTCGCGGTGCTAGCCGACATGCTCCAGCCGACGCTGGACGAGATCGAGGCCGTGGGCGCCCAAGGCGGCATGATGACCGGCGTCCCCACCGGCTTCACCGACCTGGACCGCCTTCTCAACGGCCTGCACGCGGGGCAGCTCGTCATCGTTGCCGGACGGCCCGGGTTGGGAAAGGCGCTCGCGCTGGACACCCCGCTTCCCACGCCGACGGGCTGGACCAGGATGGGGGACGTCAAGGCCGGCGACGAGTTGCTGGGCGTTGACGGTCTGCCGACGAAGGTCACCGCCGCGTTCGAGGTGCGGCACGACCGGCCGTGCTATGAGGTCGAGTTCTCCGACGGCTCGGTGATCGTTGCCGACGCTGAACACCTGTGGAAGACCACTACACGGGCAAGCCGCCGCGCTGCCGCTGCCCGCAGGCTCAACCACTGGACTCCCGAGGCCATCGAACGGCTGCACCAGGCTGCCGCAGGCGCGGCGTCCAGCGACGACGTCACGATCGCGGAGCTGGCCGCCGTGCTCGGCCCGGAGTTTACGCACACCGCCCAACGGGTGGCGCGCGACATCGCTGACGAGTCGCCCGTCGTCATGCGCAGGCGCCCACGTGTGCGCCCGGCCAGGGCCTATCCGGCCCGCCGCCTCTATCGCCGACTGCTGGACCGTGTCGAGCAGTGGCCGGACAGTTTGACGGCGGCGGAGTTGCAAGGCGTGGTGACGACGGAGCAGATACGAGCGACCCTGCGCACGAACACGGCTGACCGTCGACTCAACCATGCTGTCGAGAATGCCGCCGCTCTTCGCCTCCCGGAACGGGATCTCCCGCTTGCGCCCTACACCCTTGGCGTCTGGCTCGGCGACGGCCACACGGCGGAAGGAAGGGTCACCACCGTCGACCCGGAGATCCTGGCTGGAATCGAGTCCGACGGCTTCGAAATCCGACCTTCGGGGCCGATGGTCTACACCATTCGTCCGCCACGGCTACCGGCGATCCCTGACCGTGAATGCGTCGTCTGCCATGCGATCTTCACTCCTCGCGGCCCGGCCGTTCACACCTGCAGTCAGTCGTGCGGGGGCCGGTCCAAGGGACTCGTCCCTATGGCGCAGCGCGAAGGTTGCCCTCACTGCGGGAAGGTAGGCGCCGGTGCCTGGAACGGAAGTCGCAGGTGTCGTGACTGCCACAACCGGTACGGCTCCCTCCGTGGCAACCTGCGCGCGACGGGGGTGTTGGGTGACAAGCACATCCCCGCCGCATATCTGCGGGCCTCGGAGGCACAGCGGCGGGCGCTGCTGGCGGGGCTGCTCGACACCGACGGCACCGTAACCACTAGCGGAAACGTCCAGTTCACCACGACGTCTCCCCGCCTCGCCGAAGACGTGCACGAACTGATCGTCAGTCTCGGGTACCGCTGCTCGGTTGGTCGAAAGACCGTCAAGGGGCGCACTGCGGAAAGCTCGATCGCCTTCAACCTGAACTTCACGACCAGGGACGAGGTGTTCCGCCTGCCCCGCAAGCGGGAGGCGCACCGACTGCGGCGCCGTAGCGAAAGCAACTCCCGGACGGACAGCCGATTCATCGTCGATGTCCGACCGGTGCCGAGCGTGCCGGTCCGGTGCGTCACGGTGGACAATGCCGAGCACCTCTTCCTTGCGGGTCGGGCGATGATTCCGACACACAACAGCACTGCGAGCATGGACTTCGCTCGCAATGCCGCGATCAGGGCCAATCAGGCGGCAGCGATCTTCTCGCTGGAAATGAGCAAGGTCGAGATTGTCATGCGACTGCTCTCCGCCGAGGCACGCGTGCCGCTGCACGTCCTGCGCAGCGGCCAGCTCTCCGACGACGACTGGACCAAGCTGGCCCGCTGCATGGGCGAGATCAGCGAGGCGCCGCTCTTCGTCGACGACACGCCGAGCATGAACCTGATGGAGATCCGGGCCAAGGCGCGCCGGCTCAAGCAGCGGCACGACCTCAAGATGATCGTGGTCGACTACCTCCAACTGATGACCTCCCCGAAGCGCACCGAGAGCCGTCAGCAGGAGGTCGCGGACCTCTCACGTGGCCTGAAGCTGCTGGCCAAGGAGGTCGAGTGCCCGGTGATCGCGGTGAGTCAGCTGAACCGTGGCCCGGAGCAACGCACCGACAAGCGACCCCAGTTGTCCGATTTGCGTGAAAGTGGCTCAATTGAGCAAGATGCCGACGTTGTCATCCTGCTGCACCGCGACGACTACTACGACAAGGAGTCGCCGCGGGCCGGGGAGGCGGATTTCATTGTTGCCAAGCACAGAAATGGCCCGACCGACACGGTGACAGTGGCGGCGCAACTCCACCTGTCGCGCTTCGTCGACATGGCGATCGTGTAGGCCAGCCAGCCACGCATGGCGGAGGCTCCCGGCCGGCGATGCGGGCGCGGGTCAGCCCAGCAGCGGAAACCAGCCGGCGGCCTCGCCGAGTTCGAGCTGGTCACGGTCGGTGAGCGGTACTCGTCCGGTCGCCTTGAGTAGGTGTTCCGGGTCGCTCCAACCGGCCGGGCGGACGGCGTCGTCGCCGAGCAGGCCGTCCATCGTGGCCACAGCGACGCGCGTCGCGAGCGCCCGGGCAGGGGCGCGGCGGGCAGGTCGAGCACCAGGTCCAGGTGATGCACGACGGCCTCGGTGGTCAGGGTGGCGAGCAGGTCCGGCACCGGGTGGGCCGTTGCAGGCCGGCGTCGTCAAGGTCGACGACGACCCGAACAATCCCGTCGTACGCCTGCTCCGGAGGGATAGTGCAGCGAATGCGGCGTCATGAAGGGCGGCGTGGCACGGCCGCTGCCGGTCGGCACGGCGCTACGGCACGGGGGCGTGGCCACGGGTGACCGGGCCGGTCGAGGCGCCGGCCCGGTCGACGGAGTGGCTCAGCCGAACATGTCGTCCAGGAAGCTCTTGTGCTTCTTGCGCTTGTAGTGCCCGTGGTAGCCGTGGTGCTGCTGACCGTGCCCGTAGGCGGGGGCCGGCGGGTAGCCGTGCGCCGGCGGGGGCGGCGGCGGGACGGCGCCGTAGCCCGGCTGGTGCGGGGCCGGGGCGGGCGGCGGGGGCGGCGGGGGCGCGTAGCCGCCGTGCTGGTGGCTCGGCTGGCCGGGGTAGCCGCCCTGCTGGGCGGGCTGCGCCTGGGCCGCCACGCCCTGCTGGCGGTTCCAGTTGGCCTCCGCCTCGAACAGCTTCTCCAGCTCGCCGCGATCGAGGAAGATTCCCCGGCACTCGCCGCACTGGTCGATGACGACGCCGCTGCGCTCGTACTGGCGCATTTCTCCGTGACACTTCGGACAGGTCATCACCCGACGGTACCCGGTTCGGTCACGCGGTTGCTGTCAGTGCCTCCGTGACTTCGGAATCGGCCACCTCGTGGAAGTCGTCGTAGTAGGCGCTGACCGCCATGAACTCCGGCGGGTGCTGGGCGCAGACGACCTGGTCGGCCTCGGCGGCCAGCATCTCGTACGCCTCCTGCGACCCGACCGGGACGGCGACCACGACCCGGCGGGCGCCGAGGTGGCGGGCGACCTGGACGGCGGCGCGGGCGGTGGCCCCGGTGGCCAGTCCGTCGTCGACGATCACGGCGATGCGCCCGGTCAGGTCGAGCGGCGGCCGGCCGGCGCGGTAGAGCTGCTCCCGCCGTTCCAGCTCGGCCTGCTCCCGGCGGCGCACCTCGGCGATGTCGTCCGCGTTGAGCCGGCTGGCCACCACGTCGTTGAGCACCTGCACGCCGCCGGGGCCGAGCGCGCCGAAGGCCACCTCGGGCGCCCACGGCATGCCGAGCTTTCGCACCACCAGCACGTCCAGGGGTGCGCCGAGGCGTTCGGCGACCACCCGGGCCACCGGCACGCCGCCGCGTACCAGCCCGAGCACGATGACGTCCGGTTCACCGATGAGTGCCGTGAGCCGGTCGGCGAGAGTCCGGCCCGCCTCTTCGCGGTCGCGGTAGGTGGTCATGCCTCAGGTCTACGCCGTGTCGCCGGCCTCCGCCCGCCAGTTCGCGGAAACCGGGGGTTGCAGGGCGGGCGCCCACGCCAGGAGGGCGAGCGGGTAGAGCAGGTAGCCGAAGCGGGTCGTGGGCATCAGCAGGATCGCGGCGAGCAGCCCGTACCCGCAGATCAGGGCGGCGGCGACGGCGGTGCGGGGCGGGCGGCGGGCGAGTCGGACGGCGATCGCCAGGCCGGCGGCGAGCAGCAGGGCGACGGCGACGGCGCGGCCGGCGGGCAGGGTGGTGGCGATCAGGTGGCCGGGGAACGGCGACTGCGCGGGGCTGGTCACCAGGCCGTGCCCGAGCGGGAAGCGGAGCACGTTCTCGACCAGCGCGTCGCGGTCGACGAGCAGGGCCGGCAGCAGGGCGACGGCGGGCAGGCCGATCGCGCCCGCGGCGACCCGCAGGCCGGCCCGCCGGGTCGTGCCCCAGATGATCAGCACGAGGGCGACCGGCCAGGCGAAGAGCTTCAACGCCCCGGCCAGGCCGACCGCGAGGCCGGCCCGGCCCGGCCGGCCGGCGGCGGCGAAGGCGAGGGCGAGCAGGCAGAGCGCGAGTACGGGCAGGTCGTCGCCGCCGGTGGCCAGGGTGAGCGCGCAGACCGGGAGGACGGTGGCGGCCTGTACGCCCCGCAGGACGGCGGCCCCGGTGCGGTCGTCAGCGGGCCGGCGGACGCCCCGGAGGAGGGTGCGGACCGCCAGGGCGAGTGCCAGCGCGGTGCCGACGGCGAACCAGACGCGGGCGTCGGTCGACCAGGCGTCGACGGCCGCCCGGGGCAGCCCGAACAGCGCCATTCCCGGCTGGTACGGGGTGTAGCCGAGCAACTGTTCGCCGGGCGGCAGGGCGGCGATCGCGTCGTGTCCGAGGTAGGGCGTGCCGGTGTCGACGAGCCGCCGGCCGGACTCCTCGACGACCAGCACCTCCTCCTGCGCCCGGTCGGTGCGTCCGCCGGCCCGTTGGATGCTCTGCCAGGCCAGCGGCAGCAGGGCGGTGGTGAACCAGGCGAACCCGGTGACCGCCCAGCGGGCGCGCAGCCCGGCCAGCGGCGAGCCGGGGTCGCGCCGGCGCAGCAGGAGTTGGCAGGTCGCGGCGAGGGCGGCGAGGAGGTATCCGACGGCGGCGACGCCGCCCCAGGCCCGGTGCGGAACCAGGGTGGACGTGACGGCGGTGATCGTGGCGAATGCCGCCGACGCGGCGTACAGACCGAGGTCGAGGGCGAGGCCGCCGGCGGCGGAGTCGAGGGGCTGCCAGCCGCGGCGGCGGGCGGTCGGGGCGGCGGTCACGCGGGCCAGTCTGGCACCAGGTGCGCGTCGCCGCGTCAGGCGGGCAGGTGGCGGTCGTTGCGCCCGCGCCCGCCCTGCCGGCGGCCCGGGGCGAGCCGGATCACGGCTCCCGCGTCGTGCAGCGGGGGCGCGAGCGTGCCGGGGCTGCCCCCGGAACCGCGCCGGAACGCCGCGAGGAGCGTGCCGGCGGGCATCGGCCGGGCGAAGAGGTGCCCCTGGCCGGCGGTGCAGCCCAGCTCCCAGAGGGCCCGGCGCTGCGGCTCGCTCTCCACGCCCTCGGCCACCACGTCGAGCCCGAGGCTGCGGCCCAGGTCGAGGGTGGAGCGGATGACGGCGGCGGCCTCGGCGGAGCTCTCCATGGCGGTCACGAAGCTGCGGTCGATCTTCAGCTCGTGTACGGGGATGCGGGAGAGCAGCGACAGGGAGGAGTAGCCGGTGCCGAAGTCGTCGAGGGCCAGCCGGACCCCCTCGTCCCGCAGCCGGCTGAGCACCCGGTCGACCACGTCGAGCTGGCTGAGCGTGAGCGTCTCGGTCAGCTCCAGCACCAGCCGGTCGGGGGGCAGGTCGTGGGCCCGCAGGCGGGCCAGCACGGAGCCCGGGAAGCGGGCGTCGAGCAGGCTGCGTGGCGACACGTTGACCGCGACCGGCACGTCGAAGCCGGCGTCCCGCCAGCTGCCCGCCGCGATCAGCGCCTGGTCGAGGATCGCCTCGGCGAAGGCCGGGAGCAGGCCCGAGCGTTCCACGGCCTCCAGGAACCGCAGCGGGTCGATCATCCCGTGGGTCGGGTGGTGCCAGCGGGCCAGGGCCTCCGCGCCGGTGACCCGGCCGGTGCCCAGGTCGACGATGGGCTGGAAGTTGACGGTGAACTCGTGGTCGGCGACGGCGCGTGGCAGTTCGCCGCCGAGGGTGAGCCGGCCGAGGTCGGCGGTGTCCCGCGTCAGGGCGTACGTGGAGATCCGTTGCCCGGCCCGCTTGGCCTGGTACATCGCCACGTCGGCGCGGCGCAGCAGCTCCGGCATGCCGCCGGTGGCGGGTGCGGCGGCGATCCCGCCGCTCGCCTCGACGCTGATCCGCATGCCGTCGAGGTCGAACGGTTCGTGCAGCGTGGCGAGCAGGGTCTCCGCGCGGTGCGCGGCCACCGCCGGGGCCGGCAGTCCCCGCAGGAGTACGGCGAACTCGTCGCCGCCGAGCCGGGCCACCAGGTCGCCGTCCTGGGCGGCGTCGCGCAGCCTCTCGGCGACCTGCACCAGGACCTGGTCCCCGGCGGCGTGCCCGAGCGTGTCGTTGACCTCCTTGAAGTGGTTGAGGTCGATCAGCACCAGCGCGATCACCCCGTCGGCGTGCCGGGTGTTGAGATGCTCGGTGCCCTGGTCGAGCAGGTGCCGGCGGTTGGCCAGCCCGGTCAGCGCGTCGTGGGTGGCGGCGTACGCGTGCTCGTCGGCGACCCGGGCCAGCTCGGCGTACGCCTGCGCGTTGCGGACCGCGGTGCACAGCGCCGAGGCGAAGGTGCGCAGCGTGTACTGCTCCCGCTCGGAGAGCTGCACGGGGCCGCGGAACCGCAGTCGCAGCACGCCCACGTCGACCGTCCGGTCGTGCCCCTCCAGGGCGGCGGGGACCACCGTGCCGCCCATCGAGGTCGGGTTGCCGGCCGGCCCGTCGTACGTGATGGCGACCGCGCCACCGCGGACGGTCCGGCCGCCGTCGCGCAGCTCGATCTCGACCTCGTCGGCGGAGAACAGCTCGGCGGCCTGGGTGACCGCGGTGGTGAGGACCTTGTCCAGGTCGACCACGTTGAGCGCGTCGGTGGTGCGGGCCAGCCGCTGCCACGCCTGCTGCTCGGTGCGCGCCTTGACCCGGTTGGAGTAGAGCAGGTGGAGGCTGAGTATGAGGGGAGGTACCGCCAGCAGGAACTGGGGATCCGCACGCAGGATGAACAGCGTGGTGACGATGAGGACGAAGCGTGCCAACGCGCTCGTCAGGCGTAGCCCGAGGTCTTCACGGAACAGCTGCCGGAGCCGGGTGCCGGTGGCGAGCGCGATGACCGGAAGGGTCAGCAGCTCGTCGAGGATCACCGTGATGGTGTAGGCGACCCCGATCAGGCCGACGGTGTGCCCGATCCCGGTGGGCGTCGGTGACCATCCGAGGGCGTGCAGTGTCGCTCCCGCCCCCGTCGCCAACAGCATGCTCTTGGCGATTCCGAAGGCGGCCTTGAGTGGCGGCAGTTTGATGATCAGTAGTGCGATCGCCACCCCGGCCCCGGTGGTCAGGATGACCAGGGGCGTCGGCGCGATCGCCAGGCTCAGGATGATCGCCGTCTCGCTCCAGGAGATGGCGTGGACGGTTGCCCGGATCCGGATCCGCCATTTGATCGTCACGCCGAGGGCGGCCATGAAGATCAGGGCGAGGGAGACCACGAGGTCGTGGCCGGACAGGTCCAGACGTAGCAGTCCGCGAACGGACGCGACCGCCGCGGCAACCGCTACAACGCAGACGAGGCCGACGTGCAGCGTCAGCCGCCGCTCGGCCTCTGTCTTGCCAACACTCGGTCGTGTCACCGCATCCCCGACTGTCACCCGCCTCCGATGGGCGGACGCCAAGGCTACCTACGGTCACTCGCCGACCACAATCGTCACTGCCACTCGTGTGCCGACATAGCTCTGTCCCCTCCCGTTTTCGCGTTGACCGTTGCGCGGCTGGTTGTTCCGCGCCGCCGACAGCCTAAGTGCGGTTCGGTCAATTATGGAGGGATATATGTGACTATGAGCAATGGATGAGAACCGTACTGCGTGACGTGACTTTCTGCTTCTGGCCGGGAACTGAGTGCTGTCTTTCTATCGGCCTCCGGTTAACGCTAGATAATGAACCGGTGGCGGGGCCTGCGGTATCGGGCAGGACGGTGCAGTTTGCGGCAGCCGGCAGGCCGCGTCGCGGAATGACCGGTGCACGATGCATCCCGTAGGTTGCCCGGGTTGCTCGGTGACCGTGCGGCGGGCGGTCGGGCAATTCTGGGGAGGGTGACGATCGCTGTCCGTGGTGGTGGAGAGTCAATGGTGTAAAGCGGTCGTCGGGCAGCGGGCCGGGAGCGCGTTCCCTTCTTCCAGTCAATTCGTGACCGACGGGATGACACTCACCGACGTCGATCGAAGTCCTCGGTCGGTCGAGGCGGCGCACGCGGGCTCCGGCACCGCCCGACGGCACCTGACCGCAGCGGTGGCCGCTTTCGGCGTACCGGAAAAGATAGGCTCACGGCCGTGACCGATCCCGCGCAGCTCAGCCACGTCGATCCGGCGGGCGCGGCCCGAATGGTCGACGTCTCCGCCAAGGCGGTCACCGGCCGCCTGGCCGTCGCCGCCGGCCGGCTCCGCACCACGCCCGAAGTCGTCGCGCTGCTGCGCCGCGACGGGCTGCCCAAGGGTGACGCGCTGGCCGTCGGCCGCCTCGCCGGCATCATGGGCGCGAAGCGCACCCCCGACCTGATCCCGCTCTGCCATCCCATCGCCCTGCACGGCGTCACGGTCGACCTGACGCTCACCGACGACACCGTCGAGATCACCGCCACCGCGCGGACGGCGGACCGCACCGGCGTGGAGATGGAGGCGCTGACCGCGGTGGCCGTCGCCGGGCTGGCGCTGGTCGACATGGTCAAGGCGGTCGACCCGGCGGCCGGCGTCGACGCGGTCCGGGTGCTGCGCAAGGAGGGCGGCAAGACCGGCCTGTGGATCCGCCCGGAGGACCGGCCGTGATCCGGGCGCGGGTGGTGGTGGCTTCCAACCGGGCAGCCGCCGGCGTGTACGCGGACACCAGCGGGCCCCTGCTCGTGGCCGGCCTGCGCGACCTCGGCTGCGAGGTGGACGGGCCGGTGGTGGTGCGCGACGGCGAGCCGGTGGGCGAGGCACTGCGGGCCGCCCTGGCCGACGGGATCGACGTCGTGCTGACCAGCGGCGGCACAGGGATCAACCCCTCCGACCGCACTCCCGAGGTGACCCGGGCGCTGCTGGACCACGAGATTCCCGGCATCGCCGAGGCGATCCGGGCGCACAGCCGCGACAGGGTCCCCGCCGCCGCGCTCTCCCGGGGGCTCGCCGGAGTCGTCGGCCGGATGCTGGTGGTCAACCTGCCCGGATCGACCGGCGGGGCCAGGGACGGTCTCGCCGTGCTCGGGCCGATCCTCACCCACGCCGTCGACCAGCTCCGCGGCGGCGACCACTGACGATCCCCTCGCACCGACAGCCGACCACACCGCACGCCGGTCACGGCGGGGCCCGCGACCAACCGGTGGGCGCGGAGCCGCTGACCACGCGACCGGAGTGCCGCACCGTTAGGCTCGGCCGGTGAGCACGGAAACCGCACCGACCGCCGGGCCGGTCACCGCGCCCTCGCCGGCGGGCTGGGCAGAGGCCCGATCCCGGGTGTACGCGGTCGGCCTGGCCGCCGCGCTTCCCGCCGCCAGCCGACCCCTCGCCGAGATCGACGGGCACACCCTCGCCGAGCCGCTGACCACCCGTACGGACCTGCCCGCCTTCCCCACCTCCAGCGTCGACGGCTGGGCCGTGCGCGGCGCCGGGCCGTGGCGGCCGGTCGGGCGGGTCCTGGCGGGCGGTACCCCGGCACCGCTGACCGACGACGGGACGACCGTCGAGATCGCCACCGGTGCGATGGTGCCGGAGGGGACCACGGCCGTGCTGCGGGTGGAGGAGTCCCGTCGTACGCCGGAGGGGCTGGTCGACGGCACGCCGCGGCCGGCGCCGGAGTGGCGCGAGCCGGGCGAGGAGGCGTACGCCGGGGAGGAACTGGTTCCGGCCGGCACACCGGTGGACCCGGCGCTGATCGGCCTGGCCGCCTCCTGCGGGCACGACGGTCTGCTGGTGCGGCGACAGCCCCGCGCCGCGCTGCTGGTCTTCGGCGACGAGTTGTTGACCGCCGGCCCGCCCGGCGCCGGCCGGGTGCGCGACGCGCTCGGGCCGGCGGTGCCGGCCTGGCTGCGCCGGTACGGCTGCCTCGTCGGCCCGTCGGACGTGGTGGGACCGGTGGCGGACACGCTCGAAGCGCACGTGGCGGCGCTGCGTGCCGCGCTGACCACCGCCGACCTCGTGTGCACCACCGGCGGCACCATGCACGGGCCCGTCGACCACCTGCATGCCGCGCTGGAGGCGCTCGGCGCCGACTACGTGGTCAACACCGTCGCGGTGCGGCCCGGTTTCCCGATGCTGCTGGCCCGGCTGACCGACACCGACGGCCGGACCCGGTTCGTCGCCGGGCTGCCCGGCAACCCGCAGTCCGCGATCGTCGCGCTGGTCTCGCTGGTCGCCCCGCTGCTAGCCGGCCTGGCGGGCCGTCCCATGCCGGTGCTGCCGCACGCCACGCTTGCCGAGCCGGTGCCCGGCCGGGGAGCGTACACGCACCTGGCGCTGGTGCGGTTGGACCGGACCGCCGGCACCGCGCACCCGGTCCGGCACGTCGGCTCGGCGATGCTGCGCGGGCTGGCCGGCGCCGACGGGTTCGCCGTCATCCGCCCCGGCACCTTCGGCGAGCCGGGAGACCGGGTGCCGGTCGTGCCGCTGCCGCTGCTGCCCGGGGAGCGTGCGTGGTGACCGCGCCGACGGCCGACGCGTCGGGCCGGCTCGCGGCCCGCCCGCCCACGACGTTCGGCGAGGTCACCGACCGGCCGCTCGACCTCGCCGCGCACGAGGCGGCGGTGGCGGACCGCCGGGCCGGCGCGGTGGTCTCGTTCCAGGGCGTGGTGCGCGACCACGACCACGGCCGCGCGGTGACCGCTCTGGAGTACGAGGGCCACCCGAGCGCCGGGCGGATCCTGCGCGAGGTCGCGGCCGAGATCGCCACCGACCCGGACGTGTACGCGGTCGCGGTGTCGCACCGGGTCGGCCCGCTCGCCATCGGCGACGTGGCCCTGGTCGCGGCCGTCAGCACCGCCCACCGGGCCGCCGCGTTCGCGGCCTGCGCCCGGCTGGTCGACGAGGCCAAGGCGCGGCTGCCGATCTGGAAGCGGCAGGTCTTCGCCGACGGCACCGAGGAGTGGGTGAACTGCCCCTGATCAGGGGCCGCCCACCCACTCAGCGGCGGACGCTCGCGGCCTGGCGGCCGAACCGGTCGGCGTAGAAGGCCGGCTCGGCGCCGGGGCGCCACGGCAGCGCGGCGACCAGCAGGATCAGGGCCAGCGCCAGCGAGTTCTCCATGAGGGCGCCGAACAGGCCGTCCTGGTAGTGCGACACCTCGGGGAGCTGGTGCTCGTACGGCCAGATCGGGGAGATCAGGAAGAGCAGGTAGAGCCCGATCGCGGCAGCGCCGTGCCGGAGCCCGGTCAGCGTCGGGTACCAGATCGGCGGGCGCAGCCCGGCCACCCCCGGCGGCCCGCCGTACGTGCCCTGACCGGCCCGCTGCGCCAACCCGCGACTGGCGTCCCGGCGGCGTACGGCGGCGTCGGCCAGCACGATGATCGCCGGGATCACCCAGACCAGGTGGTGCGTCCAGGAGATCGGGCTGATCACGTTGGCGGTGAGGCCGACCAGGGTGAACGCGGTCAACTCGTCGCCGTCGGCGCGGGCGTTGACGGCCCGGGAGAGGCCGACCGCCAGTATCAGCACCGAGAACGCCAGCCAGAGCAGGCCGGGCGTCTCGATCGAGTCGTACAGCCGGGCCAGGAGCCCGGCCAGCGACTGGTTGGGCGTCATGTCGGCGGCCCCGACCCGCTCGGTCTGCCAGAGCACGCCACCGAAGTAGGCCCGGGACTCGGTGCCGACGATCGCGAAGGACCCGAGGGTCACGGCGATCACCGTGCCGATCGCGGTGGCCGCGGCGCGCCACTGCCGCGTGATCATCAGGTACGCGATGAACAGCGCCGGGGTCAGCTTGACCGCGGTGGCCAGGCCGATGCCCACGCCGGCCCAGGCGCCGCTGTGGACGAACCGCAGCAGCGGGCCGTCGGTCGGGGCGATGTGGGTGCCCCGCCGGGACCGCCAGCGCAGGCCGATCAGGTCGGCCATGATCAGTGCGAAGAGGAGCAGGTTCACCTGGCCGTAGCCGAGGGACTCCCGGGCGGGTTCGACGGCGACCGCCATCGGCGTCGCGATCCCCACCGTGAACCAGAGGGGCCAGCCGAGCCGGTCGACGATCGGGCGGAGCAGCCCGGCCAGCACGATGGCCAGGGCGGCGATGCTGGCGAACGCGTTGACCGTCCCGGCCAGGTCGACCGGCAGATGTGCCATCGGCAGCATCACCAGACCGCCGAACGGCGGGTAGGTGAAACCCAGGGTGGTGCCGGGTGCGATGAATTCGTAGAGCTCGTGACCGCTCGCCCACCACACCACCGCGCCGTGGTAGATCTTCATGTCGAAGAAGTTGTACGGCCGCCCGAAAGCGCCGATGGCGAGCCATGCGGCATAGGCGACGGCGGCCACGATGCCAGCCCGTACGACTGTCCTACGATCGATCCCACGCGTTACGCGACGGACTGGGGCGAGGCGGTCCACCCGTCTTCCGACGGTCGCCGGCATGGCGTGGCCACCCCCGTACCAAGGTCGTCCTACCCGTCCAGGTCCTGCACGGAGCCTAGAACGGCGCCTCACGTTAATGCCTCCCGCGTTATGCGACCGTGTCCGATCCCACACATGTTTTTGACATTTCCACCGCGTTAACGCCTGTCGGGTGGTTCAGGTGATTCGCGGCCTTGGTGTGTGAGGGGTCTGCCGAGGGGAGGTATCGACGCAGGTCAGCCGGGTAGTCGCCGGGCCGTCGCTGCCGATCGTACGGCGATCCGGGCCTCTCTGCGGGCCGTACGGACGGCTCGCTGCACGGAACGTCGGGAATGCCCGATCCGGTGACCGGTCCGCCACCGCAGCCCCGGCTTGCCGCCGGTGTCGGCGGCGGCGAGCAGCAGCCCGCCGAGGAGGCCGAGGTTCTTCAGGAAGTGGGTCTGGTTGCTTCTCCGCGCCGCCGGGTCGTCGTCGTTCCAGAAGGGATGACCGGCGAGGGTCACCGGGACCAGCGTGCCGGCGAGGACCAGCGCCGCCGGCCGGGCGAACCGGCCGGTGGCGAGCATCAGCCCGGCACCGACCTGCACCGCCCCGGTGACCCGGATCAGCGTCTCGGTGTCCGTGGGGATGCGGGGGTGGGTCTTCTCCAGCAGCGGGGTCACCCGGTCCGTCAGGGGCTTCGCGGTCGGGACCAGCCGCCCGGGGTTCTGGAAGTTGTGGAACCCGCTGACCACGAAGATGCCGCTCAACATGGCGCGGGCGAGAGAGCGTACGGGTTTCATGGGTCAGTCATACCCCGTCGCCGGTCCGGCTACCCCCGCAACCGCTGATCCGGATCGGTCGACGTGGACGTCGCGCCACGCCACGCCACGCCGATTCGAGCGACCGTCGCTGATGGACCGCCTGTGAGGGGTAACGTGCCCCGAGTGACGACGCTGCGGCTGCGACCCGAGGACCCGGCCGACACCGGCGCGGTCCGGCGGGTGCTGGCCGCCGCGTTCGCCCGCCCCGACGTGTCCACGCCGCCCGAGGTGGGGCTCGTCGAGGAGCTGCGCGACAGCGACGCCTGGCTGCCGGAGCTGGCGATGGTCGCCGAGTACGGCGGCGAGGTCGTCGGCTACGCCCTGCTCACCCGGGTCCGGGTGAGGTCCGACGACCACGCCGCGCCGGCGTTGGCGCTCGGCCCGGTGGCGGTGGCGCCGCACCGGCGGCGGATCGGGCTCGGCACGGCGGTGGTGCAGGCCGCCATCGAGGCGGCCACCGAACTGGGCGAGCGGCTGGTGGTGGTGCTCGGCGACCCGGTCTACTACCACCGGTTCGGCTTCGGCCGGGCCGACCGGCTGGGTCTGACCAGCCCCTGGTCGGGACTCGGCGACCCGTGGCAGGCGCTGGTGCTACCGCCGGCCACGAGCGGCGACGGCCCGCCGCCGCGCGGCGAGGTGCTCTTCCCGCCGCCCTGGTCCAAGGTCTGACGCCCACCCGCACCGGTTCGGCGGTACCGGGCCGGCTGATCGTCGCGGCCCGTCGCGGCCCGGTCAGGCCGGTTGGGTACGCAGGTAGCGGCCGAAGTGCGGGACGGTGAAGGCGACCGTGCCGCGTTCACCGGAGTAGATCAGTCCCTTCTTGATCAGCGCGTCCCGGGCCGGGGAGAGGCTGGCCGGCTTGCGCCCCAGGGCACGGGCGATCTCCGCCGTCGGCACGGCGGCGTCCATGTCGTCCCGACCCCCGCCGTCGATCTCGCCCTCCACCAGGGACAGCGTGGCCATGGCCCGCATGTACTCGCGTTCCGCCGGCGTGGCCCGTTCGAAGCGGGAGCCGAAGAAGCCGACCGCCAGCTCTGCCTCGGCCTCGGGCGCGGCGACGCGTACGTCGGCGGCCGTGATCGGCGAGCGGGGCGCGTGGTCCCAGGTCGCCTTCCCGTACGCCTGGACGAAGTAGGGGTAGCCGCCGGACTTCTCGTAGAGCAGGTCCAGCGCCTTCGACTCGTACTCCACCTCCTCGCGCTCGGCCGGCGCGCAGAGCGCCTGGTCGGCGGCGAGCCGGTCGAGCCGGTCGATGCGCTGGTAGCGGAAGAGCCGTTCGGAGTACGACTTGGCCGCGCTGAGCACGGCCGGCAGGTGCGGCAGCCCGGCGCCGACCACGATCAGTGGCGCGCCGAGCTGGGACAGCTCGTGGCAGGCGGCGCAGAGCGCGGAGACGTCCTCCGGACCGAGGTCCTGCATCTCGTCGATGAAGATCGCGATGCCGGTGCCGACGTCGGCGGCCACCGCCGCGGCGTCGGTGAGCAGCTCGACCAGGTCGATCTCGATGTCACCGGAGTCGGCGCGGCCCGTGGCGGCGGGCACGTCGATGCCGGGTTGCCACCGGTCGCGCAGCTTCGGGGCGGCGTTGCCGCGGCCGGTCGTCGCGGTCCGCTGGGCGAACGCCTTGAGCACACCGAGGAAGGCGTCGATCCGGTCCGGCGCGCGGTGCCGGGGCGCGAGTTCCCGGACGGCCATGTGCAGCGCGGCGCCGACCGGGCGGCGCAGTGACTGGTCCGGCCGGGCCTCGATCTTGCCGCTGCCCCAGAGGTGGTTGATCGCCTGGGAGCGGAGGGTGTTGAGCAGGACCGTCTTGCCGACCCCGCGCAGCCCGGTGAGCATCAGGCTGCGTTCCGGCCGGCCACGGGCGATGCGCTCCAGCACGACGTCGAAGACGTCCAGCTCGCGCCCCCGCCCGGCGAGCTCGGGGGGACGCTGGCCGGCGCCCGGGGCGTACGGGTTGCGGACCGGATCCACGCATCGCACAGTATCGGCCCGTCTAGCTGCGGGACTAGACATCCGTAGATGGGGCAATCGGCGTGTCGGGTCCACGGAATCGCGTCGACACAAAACTAGGGCTGTCTAGCGTCCACGCTAGACAGCCCTAGTTTCGACAATCGGATCCGATGATCAGCGCTTCTTCAGGCAGAGCACGTAGTCGAGGAAGTCCAGCGAGTTGTCGTGCACGTAGTTCGCGGTCGACTGCGGGGCCCGGGTCTTGCACCGGTCGCCGTCGGTCGTGGCCGGGATCCGCAGCAGCACCTCGTACGTGTTCGGACCGCAGGGCACCTTCCGCAGCTCGGCGTCACTGGCCGTACCGTCGTTGACGACGCAGTCGCCCTTGGCGAACTCCTTCCTGGTGGGGCTCGGCTTGGCGGAGGTCGGCGCCGCACTGGGCTTCTCCGTCGGCATGGCCGTCGGCCGGCCCGTCGGGTCGACGGGAGCGCTCGCCGTCGGGGACGCGATCGGGTCGTCGTCATCGCCGGCCTGCCAGAACGCCCAGCCGGCCAAGCCGAGGCAGGGGCAGAGCAGGAGCACCACCACCAGGCCGATGATCAGCGCGACCTTCCCGCCGCTCTTCTTCGCCGGCGGCGCGACCGGCGGCATTCCGTACCCGCCGGGCACGGGTGGCGGGGCACTCCACTGGCCACCGGGCGCCGACGCGGCCGGCGGATACGGCCCGGCCGGCGGGTAGCCCCCCTGGTCCGAAGGCGGCTGGCTACCGGGCGGGGGCGGGTATCCGGCTCCGGAGGTCGGCGGCGGATACCCGGCCCCGGAAGTCGGCGGCGGGTAACCCGCCCCGGAAGTCGGCGGTGGGTAACCCGCCCCGGAGGTCGGCGGCGGATATCCCGCCCCGGAGGTCGGCGGCGGGGGGTAACCCGGGTCCGAGGCCGGCGGCGGGGGCTGGTTCCACATCGGGTCCGGCTGGCCCCACTGCGGGACGGCCGGCTCGCCCCCGGGCTGGGGCTGGCCCCACTGCGGCTCGCCTCCGGGCTGCTGCTGGCCCCACTGCGGGGCGGCCGGCTGCTGTCCCCACTGCGGCAGGGTCGGGTCGATGGGTGGCGGGCCGCCCGGGGTACCGGGCTGGCGCTGGTAGGGGTCGTCCGGCTGCCCGGGTGATCCGTAGGTCGTCATCTCTTCCTCAGGGGTGCGGTGGCTCAGCGCTGTTTCAGGCAGAGCACGAAGTCGAGGGTGTCCAACTCGCTGTCGAAGAAATACCAGTTGGTGTAGCCGCCCACCTTGGCGCACTTGGCCGCGGCGTCCTTCTCGCCACTGGTCGCCCCGTCGATCCGGCGCAGCACCTCGTACGTGTGCGGGACGCAGTCGCTGATCAGCAGCTTGGGCTTGCCATCGGCCGGCCCGTCGTTGCGGACGCACTGGCCGACCTTGACGAAGCGCGGGTCGGTGGCGGACTCGGGGGCGGGTGCGCTCGGCGCCGCAGCCGTAGCGCTCACCTGCGTCGCCGCCGGCTCGGTCTCCGCCACGGGCGCGGGCCCACTCGCTGTCGCGGTGGGCGTCTTCTCGCCCTGGCCGAGCAGGTAGCGCACCGCGATCCCACCGACCAGGACCAGCAACGCCACCGTGGCCAGCACCGCGACGACCGGTGCCGCCCGCCCGCGCCGACGCCGCGGCGGGACGGGACCTTCGGCGTACGGGAAGGGAACGGCGCCACCGTCCCGGAAGGCGTACGGCTCCGCGCCGTGCCCCGGCGACGGGTCGTCGTCCCACCCGCCCGACCAGGCCGGCGGAGCGTACGACTCATCGGAGTGCCGTCCGTGCCACGGGTCCGGGTCCCCGCGACCCGGTGCTCCGTAGTTCGCCATGCACGCCTCCCGCGCGAGTGGTGAGAGGCCGGCCACCAACGAGGGACGCCGACGCACAGGTCACCGTAGCGTGTCCACCGATGAGCCCACCTCCACCGAGTGCACCGCCGCCGCCCGCCGCCGGTGCCCTGACCGAAGCGGCCACCGGGACCGGCAGGGCGGCTGCCGCCACACCGGCGCTGCTCTGGACCGCCCTGCTGCTGGTCTACGTCCTCTGGGGCTCCACCTACCTGGGTATCCGGATCGCCGTGGAGTCGATGCCGCCACTCGGCTCGGCAGCCGCCCGGTTCGCCGCCGCCGCTCTGGTGTTGGCGGTCGTGCTGCGGGTGCGGCGGGGCTCGGGCGCGCTGCGGGTCGACCGACGGCAGCTCGGCTCGGCCGCGATGGTCGGGGTGCTCCTGCTGACCTGCGGCAACGGGCTGGTCGTGCTCGCCGAGTCCGGTCCGGCGGGGGTCGCCGTGCCGTCCGGGATCGCCGCGCTGCTGGTGGCCACCGTTCCGCTGCTGGTGGTGCTGCTGCGTACGGTCACCGGCGACCGACCCCGCTTCTGGACGCTGGCCGGGGTGACACTGGGCTTCGTCGGCCTGGTGCTGCTGGTGCTGCCGACCGGCGGGGCCGACACCGTGCCGCTGGCCGGGGCACTGACCATCGTCGTGGCCGCCACCTGCTGGTCGATCGGCTCCTTCCTCTCCGGCCGGATCCGGATGCCCGCCGATCCGTTCGTCGCCACCGTCTACGAGATGCTCGCCGGGGCGGCGGCACTCGCCGTCCTCTCGGTGGGCCGTGGCGAGCTGCGCGGCTTCGATCCGGGCACGGTGACCACCCGGTCGTGGCTCGCGCTCGCGTACCTGATGGTGGCCGGCTCGCTGGTCGCCTTCACCGCGTACGTCTGGCTGCTGCACCACGCCCCGATCTCGCTGGCCTCCACGTACGCCTACGTCAACCCGGTGGTCGCGGTGGCCCTCGGCGCGTTGTTCGCCGCTGAGCCGGTCACCGCTCGGGTGCTGCTCGGCGGCGCGGTCATCGTCGCCGGCGTGGCCCTCGTGGTGAGCACCGAGAGACCGCGACGTCCCGCCGGGGGTACCACGCCGGAGCCGTAGCGCCGCTAGCGTCCGTCCCGTGTCGACGGGGCTGCTGGTATGCGTGGCGCTGCTCGGTGCTCTGGCCGGCCTCGCCGCACCCTGGGCCGCCCGCCACTTCGCCGCTCCGGCCGCGCCGCACGCGTCGGCCGCGCCGCACGCTCCGGCCGCGCCGCATGGGTCCGCCGTGCCGCATGGGTTCGCCGCGCTGCACGGCTCAGCCGTGCCGCACGAACCAGCCGTGCCGCACCGGTCGGCCGGGTCCGTCGGATCGCTCGTGCCGCACGAACTGGCGGTGCCGGATGGAGCGGTCGGGTTGAGGAGGGCAGCCGGACCGGGGCGATCGGGCAAGGTGGTCGGGGCGCCGGTCGTCGCGCGTGTCGTCCGGGCCGTGCCGTCCGCAGTGTGGGGAGCGATGGTGGGCGCGGTCGTGTTCGCCGGCCTCGCGGCAGCCCTGGGCGCTGACCCCGTCCTGCCGGTCTTCCTCGTGCTGGCCGCCGTCGGGCTGGTGCTCGCACTGGTCGACCTGGCCTGTCTGCGGCTGCCCGACCCGCTGGTCGGCTCCGCCGCGGTGGTCGCCGCCGTGGGGCTGACCGGCACGGCGCTGACGTACGGGAACCCCTGGCGGTTGCTCGGCGCGGTGGGCGGGGCTGCGCTCTGCCTCGCCTGCCACGTGGTGCTGGCATTGCTGCCCGGATCCCGGCTGGGCTTCGGCGACGTGAAGCTCGCCGCTGTCCTGGGCCTGCCGCTCGGCTGGCTCGGCGGATCGTCCCTGCTGCTCGGCCTGCTCCTGCCGCATCTGCTCCACGGTGCGGTGGTGCTCGCCCTGCTGGTCACCGGCAGAGTGCGCCGCGACACCCCGCTCCCGCTGGGCCCGGCCCTCCTCACCGGCACCTGGCTCGCCACCCTAACCCCCTGACCCGCCCCCTCCCGCACCCCGCCCCCTCCCGCACCCCCGCCCCGCCTCCCGCGATCTTGCACTTTGTGCCCAGGCAATTGGTGCATCCAGCACATCTCGCGGGCGGAAACTGCAAGATCTGCGGCGCACGGCGCGGCGCACGGAGCAGTGCACGGCGTGGCGCACGGCACGGCGTGGCGCGTGGCGCAGGGCGCGGCGCCACGCGCATCGCGTACCGCGCGGGGTGGGGTGGGCTAGATGAGGCGGAGTTGGTGGTCTCGGGGGCGGCGGGGTTGGGCTTCGCCGAAGCGTTCGAAGAGGCCCGGATCGATGGCGTCGAGGAACGGCGACGGGGCGCACTCGCGTTCCGTGCCGTGTCGGCTGCGACGGGCGGCGTGGGTCACGTACAGGCGGTCCTGGGCGCGGGTCAGCCCGACGAAGAAGAGGCGCCGTTCCTCGGCGATCGCGTCCTCGTCGGGGGTGCTGCCGGGCCAGCGCAGCGGGAGCAGCCCGTCCTCGGTGCCGACCAGGAAGACCACCGGGAACTCCAGCCCCTTGGCGGCGTGGAGGGTGAGCAGGGTGACGGCTTCGGCGCGGGGGTCGAGCGCGTCCACCTCCGCCCCGGTGGCGAGCTGGGACAGGAATAGCGGCAGGTCGTCGCCGCAGCGGCGGGCCAGTGGGGTGAGCAGGTCGACGGCCGACCGGACGTCCTCGGGGCGTACGGTGCCGGCACCGTCCAGCGTCGGCACGGCGAAGCGCTCCGCCAGCACCTGTCCGGCCAGCCGGACCCGGGCGGCCAGCGAGCCGTCGAGCCCGTCGGCGTGGCGCAGTTCGCGGGCGATGGCGGTCACCCCGGGCCGGTCCCGCAGCCGGTCGTGTGAGCGCTTCTGCACCGGGATGTTCGCCCGGGCCAGCGCGTCCACGATCGGGGCGGCCTGCGCATCGGTGCGGTAGAGGACCGCGATGTCGGAGAAGGACAGCGAGGTCGACCGGCCGTCGATCCGGCCCGAGTCGAGGGACCGGTGGGAGAGCCCGCCCACCAGTTCGTCGATGGTGCGTACGACGAAATCGGCCTCGTCGGCGACGGAGGCCGCCGGGTAGCGGCCCACCAGCGGGGCCTCGGGGTCGAGCCGGGCCGGGTCGAGCCGGCGGCCGCGGACGAGCGACGACGGCGCGATGGCCTGCACGGCGGCGGCCAGGATGGGGGCGGAGGAGCGGTAGTTGCGGTTCAGCCGGACCAGCCGGGCGTCGGTGAAGTCCTGCGAGAAGCGCAGGAAGTAGCCGACGTCGGCGCCCCGGAAGGAGTAGATCGCCTGGTCCGGGTCGCCGATGGCGCAGAGGTTGCCGTCGGCGGGGCTGAGCAGGCGCAGCAGGTCGTACTGCACCTCGTCGACGTCCTGGTACTCGTCGACGAAGATCCATCGCCAGCGCTCCCGGTACTGCTGCACCAGCTTCTTGTCGGCCTTCAGCAGCGCGACCGGCAGGGTCAGCAGCTCGTCCAGGTCGACGAGGTCCTGCTTGCGTAGCAGCGCCGCGTAGCCGGCCTCGTCGGTGCCGGCCTCGGCGCGGGCCTCAGCCCGCTGGGCGTCGTCGGCGATCCGGAAGTCCGCCGGCAGGCCGACGGCTTCGGCGTTCTCGCGGAGGATGGTCAGCCCCAGCGAGTGGAAGGTGCCGACGGTGACGTCCTCGGCGACCGGCCCGAGCAGGCCGTCGAGGCGGTGCCGCAGTTCCTCGGCGGCCCGTCGGGTGAACGTGATCGCCAGGCACTGTTCCGGGAAGACGTTCAGCTCCGCGCAGAGGTAGGCGATCCGGTGGGTCAGGGTCCGGGTCTTGCCGGTGCCCGGTCCGGCGACGATGAGCAGCGGCCCGCCGGGCGCGGAGGCGGCCACCCGCTGCATGGCGTCCAGGCGGTCCAGCAGGCCGGTGCCGACCTCCTCCATCCCGGCGAGCATCGGCTCGAACGGTTCGTGCGGCGAGGGCGTCGGTGCGATCGGGGGCGGTGGCGCGGGCGGTGTGGCCTTGCGTTTTGGTTCGGCCTTGGCCGCCGCCGGGCGCTTGGCCCGGGGCTTCGGCGCCGGCTCCGCGGGGGTGCGCTGCGCCGGCACGGGTACGTCGAAGAGGGTCTCCTGGGCCGCGCCGCCGTTGCCGCCCAGCTCGGCCGGGTCGAAGAGGGTGATGACGCCGTACTCGCCGTCGTATCCGGGGACCCGGCGCACGTCGCCGCGACGCAGCCGGCCGATGCCCTCGGCGAGCAGTTCCCCGCCGACCCGGCCGATCTCGTCGATCGGGGTGGTGGTGAGGATCTCCAGCTCGGGGCCGAGCGCGGCGACCAGCTCGTTGAGCTTCCCCTCGACCCTCTTGGATCGGGCGCCCACCTTGTTGATCTCGCCGAGGATCTCGGCCAGCGGTACGAGGTGGGTGACGTCGCGGGCGTGTGCGGGGCGGTGCCCCGACGGCCGGTCGGCCAGTTCCTCGACCCGGCTGAGTACGCCGACGGTCAGCGGCTTGCCGCACTCCGGGCAGCGGCCACCGGCGGCCCGGGTCCTCTCGGGCGACCAGTTGACTCCGCAGAGCCGGTGCCCGTCCGCGTGGTACTTGCCCTCCTCGGGGAAGAACTCGATGGTCCCGGCGAGCCCGTCGCCGGTGCGCAGGGCGTCCCGGATGGCGAAGTAGTCCCGGGCGGTGTCGAAGACGGTGGCCTCCCGGGCCAGGGCCGGCGGCGAGTGCGCGTCGGAGTTCGACACCAGCCGGTAGCGGTCCAGGCTGCCGACCCGCCAGTTCATCTCCGGGTCGGAGGAGAGGCCGGTCTCCACCGCGAAGATGTGCTCGGCGAGGTCGGCGTAGCAGTCGGCGATCGCGTCGAAGCCCGACTTGGAGCCCAGCGCGGAGAACCACGGGGTCCAGATGTGCGCCGGCACGAGGTAGCCGTCGGGGCTGGCCTCCAGGGTGATCTCCAGCAGGTCCCGGGAGTCCAGGCCGAGGATCGGCCGGCCGTCCGAGCCGAGGTTGCCGATCCGCCCGAGGGCGGTGTTGAACCGGGCCACCGCGTCCAGGTCGGGCAGGTAGATCAGGTGGTGCACCTTGCGGGTGCTGTCGTCCCGCTTGTAGATCGTGGAGATCTCCACGCTGAGCATGAACCGGACCGGGTCCGTCTCCGCCTCGCTGGCCAGCCGGGGCGGCAGCCGGCGGGCGATGTCCCGCTCCGCCTCCGGGCTGAGCCGGTGCAGGCCGGACTCGGCCGGGTGCAGGGTCTCGCGGAGGTGGTCGTACCAGGCGGGGTGGGTGAAGTCCCCGGTGCCGAGCACCCCGACGCCCTTGCGTCGCGCCCACCACCCGAGGTTGGGCAGGGTGAGATCGCGGCTGCACGCGCGGGAGTACTTCGAGTGGATGTGCAGATCCGCGACGAACGGCGGAAGGCCGCCGGGGGGTGCGGGACTGAACGGAGGCACGCCGCATCCTGTCACGCCCGCGCCATTACCCACCCGTCGCCACGCACACCCGTGACCTGAGCATCCGGTGCTGGACAACGCCGCCGCCGGGCGCTATGGGTCAGCGGGAGCGCAGCTCCACCAGGGTGATCTGGGGTTCGGCGCCGACGCGGACCGGCGGGCCCCAGAAGCCGGCGCCGTTGGTGACGTAGACCTTGGTGCCGTCGACCTCGCCGAGGCCGGAGACCACCGGCTGTTGGAGCTTGACCAGCAGGTTGAACGGGACGATCTGGCCGCCGTGGGTGTGCCCCGAGAGCTGGAGGTCGACGCCGAACTTCGCCGCCTCCACGGCGGCGACCGGCTGGTGGGCGAGCAGCACCACGGGACGGTTCGGGTCGCGGTCGCCGAGCGCCGCCGCGTAGTCCGCCGGGGCGGCCAGCCCGGTGCCGGCGGCGGTGACGTCGTTCACCCCGGCCAGGTCGAGTACGCCGCCGCGGGCCCGGATCTCCGTCCGCTCGTTCTGCATGACCCGCAGGCCGATCCGGTCCAGCTCCTGGACCCACTCCTCGACGCCCGAGTAGTACTCGTGGTTGCCGGTGACGAAGTAGCTGCCGTGCCGGGAGCGCAGGTTCCGCAGCGGCTCGGCCGCCTCGCCCAGCTCGGCGACCGAGCCGTCGACCAGGTCGCCGACGACGGCGACGATGTCGGCGTCCAGGCGGTTGATCGCGGCGACGATCCGCTCGGTGTGTGCCCGTCCGCGCAGCGGGCCGATGTGGATGTCGGAGACCGTGGCGATGCGCAGGCCGTCCATGCTCCGGGGGAGCTTGGCCAGCGGGATCTGCACCCGGTCGAGCTGCGGCGGGCCGAGGGCGGTGCGGATGCCGTACCCGGTGAGGCCGGTGGCGGTGAGCCCGGCGAAGATCGCCGTCCCCCGGGCGAGCAGCAACCGGCGGGCCGGGTCGTGGTCGGGCTGCGCGACGGCGTCGGCGGCCGGCGGGTCGGCCGGGCCGGCGGCGCCGACCATGGCGGGCTCGGGCGCGGCGGCGGTGGGCTCCGTGGCGGCGACCCGGCGACGCAGCACGAGCTTCGTCACCGCCATCGGCACTTCCAGCGCCACGAGCAGGACCAGCAGGTAGAACATGACGGCGAGCCAGAGGTAGCCCGGCCACGCGAGCCAGTAGAGGCCCGCCTGCGTGCTGACCATGGTCGCCGGTACGAGCAGCGCGAGCACCAGGGCGGTGATCCCGCCGATCCGCCGCCAGCGCCCGGGGGTGGTGGTGTCCCGCACCAGGCGCTTCCACAGGTAGAGGTGGATCAGGCCGGTGATGATCGCCATGGTGGCGACGAACGCCAGTGCCGCCAGCATGTGTGCGCCTCCTCAGCCGCCGGCGAAGGGCGGCAGGACGTCGATCGTGGCCCCGGCAGGTAGCGGTGCCCGCCGATCATGACAGGTCACGCCGTCGACCAGAAAACTCGCCACCTCCAGCACGGCGGCGAGTCGCGTACCGTGCCGGTCGGTCAATTCCACGACGAGTTCGTCGAGGGGCCGGCCGGCGGCTGCGGTCTCCTCGGCCCGGCCCGCGGCGGCCCGCGCCCCGGCGAAGTAGCGGACGGTCAGCGGTGCCCCGGTGCCAGCGGTCTGCCCGGGGCTGGCCGCCTGTCCGGGGCCGGTCGCGCCTCCGGCGTCGGCCGGTTGCCCGGCGTCGGCCGGGTGTGTCGCTGTCGTCACGGGTCAGCCTCCGATCGCGGACATCGGCCGGGCGGGCTGGAGGAAGGTCGGGTCGTCGATGCCGTGTCCGGCCCGCTTGCCCCACATCGCGGCCCGCCAGCGCCGGGCCAGCTCGTCGTCGTCCGCCCCGGCCCGCAGGGCACCGCGCAGGTCGGACTCCTCCGTGGCGAAGAGGCAGGCGCGGACCTGCCCGTCGGCGGTGAGCCGGGTGCGGTCGCAGTCGCCGCAGAACGGCCGGGTCACGCTGGCGATCACGCCGACCCGGGCGGGGCCGCCGTCGACCAGCCAGGTCTCGGCCGGTGCCGCGCCGCGTTCCGTCGGGTCGGGGGCCAGGTCGTACGCGCCACGCAGGGAGGCCAGGATCCCGTCGGCGGTGACCATCGTGTCGCGGTCCCAGCCGTGCTGGGCGTCCAGCGGCATCTGCTCGATGAACCGCAGTTCGTAGCCGTGGGTGAGGGCGAAGCGGAGCAGCTCCGGTGCCTCGTCGTCGTTGACCCCGCGCATCAACACCGAGTTGACCTTGACGGGCGTGAGCCCGGCGGCGGCTGCCCCGGCCAGCCCGGCCAGCACGTCCGCCAGGCGCGGACGTCGGGTGAGCCGGGTGAACCGCTTCGGATCCAGGGTGTCCAGCGAGACGTTCACCCTGTCCAGCCCGGCGGCGCGCAGCGCGGGGGCGAGCCGGTCCAACCCGATGCCGTTGGTGGTCAGCGAGATCCGGGGACGCGGCTCAAGTGCCGCCACGGCGGCCACGATGCCGACCAGACCGGGCCGGATCAGCGGCTCCCCGCCGGTGAACCGCACCTCGGTCACGCCGAGTAGACGAACCGCTACCCCGACCAGCCGGACGATCTCGTCGTCGCTGAGCAGTGCCGGGCCGGCCAGCCAGGGCAGCCCTTCAGCCGGCATGCAGTAGGTGCAGCGCAGGTTGCACTTGTCGGTCAGGGACACGCGCAGATCCCGGGCGACGCGGCCGTACCGGTCGGCGAGGACGCCGTCGGTCGGCGGGGCGGCGGTCACCCGTCGACGGTAGCGCGCCCGAGCCCGGCCAGGGCCGACCGGGCGGTGCGGCCGACCGCATCGCGGTACGTCCCGCCGAACAGGGCGGTGTGCACGAGCATCAGGTGGAGCTGGTGCAGCGGCACCCGCTCCCGCCACCCGTCGGCCAACGGCCACTCCTGCGCGTAAGCGGCGAGGATCCGGTCGAGGTGCGGCGCGCCGCCGAAGAGCGCCAGCTGCGCCAGGTCGGTCTCGCGGTGCCCGCCGTGCGCCGCCGGGTCGACCAGCCAGACCCGGTCGTCCGCGCCCCAGAGCACGTTGCCCGGCCAGAGGTCGCCGTGGATCCGGGCCGGCGACTCGTCCCCGCCGAAGTCGGCGATCCGCTCGACGACCTCATCGACCAGCCCGGCCTCGGTGCGGGTGAGCGCGCCGTTGTCGACGGACATCCGGAGGTACGGCACGAGTCGGGTCCGCGCGAACCAGCCCGACCAGGGACCCTGGTCGGGCGTGTTGTCCGCCGGCAGCGCCCCGATGAAACCGGCCCACCCGGCGCCGAAGGCCGGCGCCCCGGCCCGGTGCAGCCCGGCCAGCTCCCGTCCGAACCGCTCGGCCGCCTCAGGCGTCGGCTCGCCGGGGTCGACCCACTCCAGCGCCAGCAGCTCGGGCAGCGCCACGACCACCTCCGGCACGGCGACCGTCCCGGCCTCGCGGAGCCAGTGCAGCCCGGCCGCCTCCGCGACGAAGAAGCCTTCGGGCACGGGTCTCCCGGCGGTCTCCGGCCAGGTCTTGGCAAAGACCGAGTGC
The DNA here is from genome assembly GCF_040652795.1 of Micromonospora sp. NPDC048170. NCBI lineage: Bacteria > Bacillati > Actinomycetota > Actinomycetes > Micromonosporales > Micromonosporaceae > Micromonospora > Micromonospora sp. NPDC048170. The sequence continues at coordinate 186,046 of NZ_JBEZMR010000002.1, read as the reverse complement.
CCGTCGTCCAGCGTCAGCCGGGACGCGGCGCAGATGCCTCCGCCGGAGACCGGTGTCTCCCGGATCCGCTGGTGGGTCAGGAAGGTCGGCAGGTGCTCCGGGTGCGCCCGCAGGTACGCCAGATCCATGACGGCAAGGTAACCCCCGCCCATCCGCCACGCGGCACCCGTGCCTCGCCCACCGCGGCGATGGTGATGGATCTTGGAAGATTCCGGCCCCTCCAGGGGCACCTTCTTGCCAAGATCTCCAGGGACGATTCGTACGGTGGCCGCTGGGACGACCGAACCGGTGGGTAGGTCCGCGTGAGCTGCGGGAATACTCTCCGTGTCTGTGGATAACCCGCGTGTCGTCCACAGGGGCCGCAGGCCGGTCCGCTCCCGCCGCAGGCTGCCAGGCATGACCTCGACCGACCGCCCCCGGCTCGCCGTCCGTTCCCCCGCCGACCTCATCGCCGCCGTTCCCTTCCTGCTCGGCTTCCACCCGACCGACAGCGTCGTGGTGGTGGCGATGCGGGGCCGCCGGATCACCTTCGCCGCCCGCGCCGACCTGCCCGACCTCGCCGACCCGCGCGACCCCGCCGGCCACCTCGCCGACGTCGTCGCCCGGCAGCACGCCGAGACCGCCACGGTGCTGGGCTACGGCCCGGCACCCCTGGTCACCCCGGCCGTCGACGCCGTGCGCGCCGCGCTGACCGCCGCCGGCCTGTCCGTCCTAGACGCCCTTCGCGTCACCGACGGCCGCTACTGGTCGTACGTCTGCACGGAGCCGGAGTGCTGCCCGCCCGACGGCACGCCCTACGACGTCGCCGTCAGCGAGGTCAGCGCGGCGGCCGTCTTCGCCGGCCAGGTCGCCCTGCCCGACCGGGCGGCCCTCGTCGCGCAGGTCGCCCCGGTGACCGGTCCGGCCCGCTCAGCCGTACGCCGGGCCACCGCTCGCGCGGAGCGACGCCTGGCGGACCTGCTCGACCAGGCGCCCGCGGTGGACCCGCGCGGCGAGCGGGCGCTGCGCGCGGCCGGGGCGGCGGCGGTACGCACCGCGCTGCGCCGGCACCGGCGGGAGCAGCGGCTCACCGACGGCGAGGTGGCCTGGCTGAGCGTGCTGCTGACCCGGGAGCCGGTCCGCGACCACGCCTGGGCGCGCACCGACGGGCGGGACGCGGACATCGCGCTCTGGATCGACGTGCTGCGCCGGGCCGAGCCGGCGCTGATCGCCGCGCCGGCCGCGCTGCTGGCGTTCGCGGCGTGGCGGGCCGGGCAGGGGGCGTTGGCGGCGGTTGCGCTGGAACGCGCCCTGACCGAGCACCCCGGCCACTCGCTGGCGCTGCTCCTCGACGACCTGCTCCGCCGGGGCGTGCCGCCGTCCGAGCTGGACGGCTGGCCGGCGGTGGGAACGCCCGGGGTGCTACGCCGCAGGCGTAGCCGGCGCGGCCTCCCCTGAACCGTCAGTGCCGGGCCGATCCTTGGCGGCCCGGGTCATCCCCGGGCGGGAAGCCTCTGGTCCAGCCAGGAGAGCAGGACCTGTTCGTACTGCGGGCTGACTCCGGCCAGGTCCTCGGCCTCGTTCAAGGTGGGGGCGTGGTCGCAGCCGGACAGCCGGGCGATGGTCAGCTCCGCGGCACGGGCGGCCCGGCGCCACACCGTCAGGCTCTCCTCGACAGGCGTCCAGGCGTCGGTCTCGCCATAGCAGAGCAGCACCGGGCAGGTCAGCGCCGCGAAGATCGGCTCCGGGTCGAAGTCCATGTCGGCCCAGGCACCCGGTTCCGCCACCTCGCGCGGCAGAAACGCCAGTGGAAACCAGGGCCGTTCGACGGCGGTGTCCAGCTCCGCCTGGGCGACCGCCCGGGACAGCCCGCCACGCAGGTACGCCTCCGCGACCCGACGCAGCACGTCGAGGGCCGCCGCCGCGTCGTCGGCCTGAGCGCTCAGCGGCACGTCGCGGCCGTCAACCCGGATATCGGTCCCTGTTGGCAACGATGGACCGCTTCGGGGCGAGTCGAGCCGCGTCGGGCGGCGGTAACTCGGGTGCGGGTGACGCGGCCCACCCCTAGTCTTCCGTTCGAGGGGCTGATGGGGCGCCCTGTCGACGATGGTCAGCCAGTGGATCGGAGCTGAGCAGAGAGATGACTTGTCAACTGTTCGCGGTCTGCTTCGATGCGAGCCAACCGCTTCGGCTCGCGCGGTTCTGGTCCGGGGTCCTGGGTTGGGAGATGGTCGACGACCCACACGAAGGCGTCACACTTCTGCCCAGTGACGACACCGGGTTCCGAATCCGCTTTCTTCCCAGTCAGGAGCAGAAGGCCGGCCAGAACCCGATGCACTTCGATCTGACGAGCAGCTCCCTGGAGGACCAGCAGCAGACGGTGGCCAGGTCGCTCGGGCTCGGCGCGCGGCACATCGACATCGGGCAAGGCCCGGAGGAGGGCCACGTGGTGCTCGCCGACCCCGAAGGCAACGAGTTCTGCGTCATCGGGCCGGGCAACAACTTCCTTGCCGACTGCGGATTCATCGGAGCGCTGGCCTGCGACGGGTCGCAGGAAGTCGGATACTTCTGGAGCGAAGCGCTGGGGTGGCCGTTGGTCTGGGACCAGGACCAGGAGACGGCGATCCGCTCGCCGCACGGCGGCCCGAAGATCACGTGGGGTGGCCCACCGTTGATGCCGAAGACGGGCAAGGATCGGGTGCATTTCGACCTCGCTCCGCCTGCCCACGGCGACCGGCAGGCAGAGGTCGACCGCCTGCTCTCCCTCGGGGCGGCCCGGATCGGCACCGGCCAGGGCGAGACCGGCCAGGGCGAGGTCGGTCGGGTGGCGTTGGCCGATCCCGACGGCAACGAGTTCTGCGTGTTGACGCCCCGGTAGCGCGGTCAGGGTTCCCGGCGAGCTCCGTCGAAAGATGTAGCGGACGTTCGTTCCGTGGGGCGAGTCGGCAGCGCCGACGCCGGTCGAGAATGATCTCGTGCCCTCACTCACCGGACGCCCCGCATGAGCGTCGGACTGCTGCTGTCGCTCGCCGGTCTGGCCCTGGTCGACAGCACGAGCCTCGGCACGCTCTTCATCCCGGTCTGGCTGCTGCTCGCACCCGGGACGGTCAACGCCCGCCGGATCCTCGTCTACCTGGGCACCATCGCCGTCTTCTACTTCGGCGTCGGGCTACTGCTCGCCCTCGGCGGCAGCCGGCTGGCCGACGTCCTCGGCGGGGCGATGGACAACCGGCCGGTGCTCTGGGCGCAGCTCGTCCTCGGGGTCGGGCTGTTCGCGCTCAGCTTCCGCTACGACGGCAAGCGACCCCGGAAGTCCGGCGGCGTGTTGCGCTGGCGGGACCGGGCCACCGCTGGCGACTCCTCAGCGCGGTGGCTGATGGGGCTGGCGCTGCTCGCCGCGCTCGCGGAGGTGGCGACGATGCTGCCGTACCTCGGCGCGGTCGGCCTGCTGACCACCTCCGGGCTCGGTGCGGCGGAGATGGTGGGGCTGCTCGCCGGCTACTGCCTGGTCATGGTGCTGCCGGCGATGGTGCTGCTGGCTGCGCGGGTGGCCTGGCCGAGGCTGGTCGAGCCGGTGCTGGCCCGGCTGAACGCCTGGATCATACGGAAGTCCGGCGGCATGCTCGGTTGGATCCTCGGCATCGCCGGCTTCCTGCTGGCGCGCGACGCCGCGTTCCGGCTGGGGCTGTTCGGTCAGTAGGTCAGGCAGTGACCCGTTCGGGGCGGGCATAGACGTTCATCGCGTTGCCGCGCAGGAAGCCGACCAGCGTCAGCCCGGCCTCCTCGGCCAGTTCCACCGCCAGCGTGCTGGGCGCGGAGACCGCCGCGAGCAGCGGCACCCCCGCCATCCACGCCTTCTGGGTCAGCTCGAAGCTCGCCCGCCCGGAGACCAGCAGGACGTGCCCGGCGAGCGGCAGCCGGCGCTCGCGGACCGCCCAGCCGACGACCTTGTCGACGGCGTTGTGCCGGCCGACGTCCTCGCGCACCACCACCAGCTCGCCGTCGGCGGTGAACAGGCCCGCCGCGTGCAGGCCGCCCGTACGGTCGAAGCCGCGCTGCGCCGCGCGCAGCCGGTCGGGCAGCGCGGTCAGGACCGCCGCCGGCACGGTCAGCGGGTCGTCGCCCACCGCGAAGACCGATCGGGTACGCACGGCGTCGATGCTCGCCTTGCCGCACACCCCGCAGGAACTGGTGGTGTAGAAGTTCCGAGCGACATCGGTGGCGGGCTCGGGCACGCCGGGCGCCAGCACCACGTCCACCACGTTGTACGTGTTGGGCGTCTCCGCGCCGGCGCAGAGCTGCGCGGTGTGCACGTCGTCGGCGGAACGGATCAGCCCCTCGGTCAGCAGGAAGCCGATCGCCAGGTCGAGATCGTCGCCGGGCGTACGCATGGTCACCGCGAGGGGCCGTCGTCGGCCGGGACCGGCCGCACCGACCCGGATCTCCAACGGCTCCTCCACGGCGAGGCTGTCCTGCCGGTGTACGGAGGTGCGGCCGGTGGCCGCCGCGTCGAGGTCGATGCGGAGTATGCGGCGTCGGTCAGTTGCCCGTCCCATCCCGCCATCCTGCACCCCGTGCCCGTGCCGTCGTGCGGCCACCAGGGCCGAGACCGCCGGCGGGGTCCCGGTCGGCGGTCTGTATCCGCGATGTACGTGGCGTGTACGCCACCGCCCGTACGGTGTGACCGTCCGCAGAAGTATGACCAGAGGATTGAGCCATGACCGTTTCGGTCGCTGTTGTGGACGACGGGTCGCTGACCTTCCGTGGGGTCACCGAGGTCCTCGGGCGGGCCCACGGGGTGACCGTGGTCGGCGTGCTCTCCTCGGTGGAGTCGGTCGCCACGTTGAGCGAGGCGCCCGGCGTCGTCGTCACGGGCCACGACTACACGGAGCTGGACGCCGACCCGACGTTGCCTGAAGGGCCGGCCTTCGTCGTCCTGGGAAGATGCCATGACGCGGCGCGGGTACGTGCCGCGTTGGGCGCGGGCGCGTTCGCCTACCTGGACCGGGACGTCGACGAGGCCACGTTGCTGGCGGCGGTCCACGCCGCCGGCCGGGGCGACCTCTACCTCGCGGGTGCCGCGCGGATCGCACTGTTGACCGAAGTCGTCGCCAGCGCCTGCGACGGCAGCCCACCCGCGCTGACCACCCGGGAGCGGGAGGTGCTGTGGCTCATCGCGGAGGGCCTCACCCACCAGCAGATCGCCCGCCGGCTCTCGCTGTCCAAGTCCACGGTCGACACCTACACCCACCGCCTGCGCCAGAAGACGGGCGCGGTGAACAAGGCCGGGCTGACCCGGGTCGCGATGACATTCGGGCTCGACCCGGCCGCCTAGCTGTCCCGGCAGCGGAGAAGAGCCGACCAGGGCCGCCGTGGCGATGACACCGCCGAGTCGCACTTCTGTGTAGGCCGCTCCGCTCCACGGGACAGCGACACCCCGACGCGGCCCGCCGTCCCGTGCACCCCCGTGTCCGGGCGGTTCGCACGGCTACCGTGACGGGATGAGCGCGTACGCGGCACTGGTCCTGGCGGGCGGGGCCGCGCGCCGGATGGGGGGTGTGGACAAGCCCGCCCGGACGGTCGGCGGCCTGCCGATGCGGGACCGGGTGCTGGCCGCGGTCCCCGACGCCGAACCGCGCGTTCTGGTCGGTCCGCCCGGTCCGGTGCCCACCGGGGTGCGGGTTACCCGGGAGGAGCCGCCGGGCGGCGGTCCGGTCGCCGCCACCGCGGCCGGGCTGGCCCTGGTCGACGCCGGAACGCCGGTGGTCGCCCTGCTCGCCGCCGACCTGCCACTGCTCACCCGCGCGGCGGTCGGCGGGCTGCTCGACCGGCTCGACGCGGATCACGACGGCGCCTGCTACGTCGACGACGACGGGCGGCGGCAGACGCTCTGCGGGGTGTGGTGGGCCGCCCGGCTGCGGGCCGCACTGGATCGCCTCACCCTGCACCGGGGCGACTCCGGAGTTGGCGCGTCGCTGACCGGGATGCCCGTCCGGGCCCTGCTCGCCGGGTTGCGGGTGTGCGAGGTGCCGTGGTCCGGTGCCGGCCCGCCACCCTGGTTCGACTGCGACACTGACGAGGACGTACGTCGGGCTGAGGAGTGGACGCGATGACGGTGCTGGACGACTGGGTGACGGCGGCCTGTGCCGAACTCGACCTGGACCCGGCCCAGGTGCCGGTGCCGGCCGTGCTCGACCTGGCCAGGGACGTGGCACACCAGGTGTTGCGGCCGGGCGCGCCCGTCACCGCGTACCTCCTCGGGTTGGCTGTCGGTCAGGGCGCGGACCCCGCAGGTGCGGCGGCCCGGCTCAGCGCGCTGGCCGCCTCCTGGCCGGTCGAACTCGGTGCCGAACGGCCGGGCGGAACACCCGCCTGACCTCCGCTGTCCGATCACGGTCGGGCTGATTCGTCTCCCCGGTCGCGTGGGTAGGGTGACCGTGACGGACGGAGGCGATCATGACGGCAGACCACCCCTCGGCGCCGAGCGGCGACTCGCCCGGCACCCTGCCGGCGCACCACGAGCCGATCCTGCTCGACGAGCCCAGCACGGCCGACCTGCGGGCCAAGGTCACCCAGGCCTGGCGGGAGTTCGCACGGGCGCTGGCCGAGCGGTTGACGGCGCTGCCGGCGGGCACGCACGTCGAGTTGACCCTCGACCCCACCGCCTCCGGCACCGGCGACGCGGTCTACTCGATCAGCATCGATGTCGGCGAGGGGCGCAGACTGGCCGCCCGTGCGGTCGGCAACGCCACCCTGCCGCAGGGCTACCGGCTGGACCGGGCCGCCGTGGCGGACATGATCGCCCTCGGCTGGTCGCCGCCCGGCGTGGTGGAGGGCTCCGGCGAGCAGTTCGGGCTGGACGGCGACACCGCCGAGGCGACCCGGCTGGCGGCCCTGCTCACCCGGACGCTGCGCGACGTCTACGGTGCCCCGCACCCGGCCTTCCTCGTCTACCTCATCCACGACGCCGAGGGCGACCCGCTGCCGGTGGAGCCGTTGGGCACCGCGCGCAGCGAGTTCGGCCCGGACCGCAACGTCGAGGCCGACCTGGACGAGGCGCTCGCGGCGGCCGCCGCCGCCCAGGCGCCCGAGCACGACGTGGCCGCGCTCGCCGAGCAGGTCCGCACGGTGGTCTCGACCATGCTCAAGTCGGATTCGGACCGGTTGCAGGTCGACTCGGACGGCGACATCAACATCCGGGCCGGCTCGGCGATGGTCTTCGTCCGGGTCCGCGACAATCCGGCCCTGGTGGACGTCTTCTCCCCGGTGCTGACCGAGGTCGAGCCGACCGAGCGGCTCTACGTCAAGCTCTCCGAGTTGACCAACCGGATGCCGATCGGCCGGCTCTACTGCGCCGACGACACCGTGTGGGCGTCCATCCCCGTCTTCGGCCGCAACTTCCAGGCCACCCACCTCATGCTCGCGGTCCAGGTGATGACCGGGCTGGCGGACGAGTTGGACGACCGCCTGCACGGCGAGTTCGGCGGGAAGCGGTTCTTCGGCGAGGGGGACAAGCCCGTCAACCGGGACCAGGACGGGCACCGCACCGGCATGTACCTCTGATCCACGCCCCGCTGCTGGTGGCGGGTGGAGCCCGGAAACCCCGAGAACCGGGCCCCACCCGCCGGGGAGGGAGGATCAGGTCACAGGAAGCCAGTCGAGGCTCCGCGCGGTGGTCGGGTCGGTGGCCCGCAGGCCGGCGGCGGAGACGGTCCAGAGCACGTCCCCGACCAGCAACGACCGGAGGACCTGGCCTGACCGGCCGGCGTGGGAGACCGTGCCGACCTCGTCGATGTCGGTGGGGGACACCCGCAGCAGGCGTACGTCGTCGCCGACGGGCAGGGCGACCAGCCCTGTCCCCGGGTGGTACAGGAAGGCGTGCGTGTCGTGCTCCAGCGCGGAGTACGCCCTCGGCACGTGCCACTGGTCGAGCCGGGCCGGGCGAGCAGGGTCCCGGACGTCGAACAGGGAGACCTGAAGCCCCTGCGTCCGTCCCCGCCGGTCGGCCTCCTGGCCGACGCCGAGCAGCCGGCCGTCCGGCAGCGGGTGCAGGTACGCCGAGTAGCCGGTGATCTTCAGTTCGCCGGTGACCCGGGGCGCGGCCGGGTCGGTCAGGTCGACCGCGTAGAGCGGGTCGGTCTGCCGGAACGTCACCACGTACGCGGCGCCGCCGAGGAAGCGCACGGAGAAGATCCGCTCGCCGGGGCCGAGGCCGGTGACGGCGCCCGTCCGGACCAGCGCGTCCCCGTCGGCGCGCAGCACGTACACGGCGGACTCCGACGTCGGGCGGGCACCCCAGGCGTCGCCGGTGGTGGTGGCGACCCGCAGGTGCCCCTGCCACTCCGAGAGGGCGTACTGGTTGACGAGGGTCCCGGGCACCGTGCCGGCGGCCACGTAGCGCGGGCGCCCGGGCGAACTGGTGTCGAACTGGTGGATCTCGGTGACCTGCTGGCCCGGCCGCCAGCGCGTGCGCTGCAGGCCGGGGCGGGGCGTCACCGCCCGGTCCCCCGCGAGCCAGAGACCGGTCCCGGTGCCGTAGACGGTGGTGGCGTCGGTGGCGACGCTGACCGGGTCGCCGTCACCGAGCCGGTCGCCGGTGAGGTCGAAGCTCAGCACGGTCACCATCGACGTGCCGGACCAGACCGGCGGCCGGCTCAGCCGGTCGCAGCCGACCCGGCCGACGTGCCGTTCCGCCCCGGCGGTCCACTCGTACGCCGGTAGCCACGCCTCCACTCCCGCCTCGGCGACCACGGCCCGGTTGGCAGCGGTACGCGTCGCGTCGGTGCCCCGACGGTCGGCCGGAAAGACCAGGTCGGGACGGGTGCGGACCACGATCCGCGCGGTGGACCCGGTCTGCCGGGCGTCGACGAGGGTGCCGTCCATCCCGTAGGTGCCGAGCACCCGTGGTGCCCCAGCGAGGTCGACCAGGATCAGGCGCGGCGCGGTGCGGGGCCCGATCCGGCGGGTCGCCGGCTGCATCTCCACGCTGAGGTGGGACAGCACCAGCGCCCGGTCGCCGTGCAGCAGCAGGTTCGCCTGCTGCCCCCACCCCAGGTCGGGCAGCGTCCGGGTCAGGTCGAGGCGGCCGGTCTCCCGCCGCGCGGCCGGGTCCACCACCCGCAGCACACCCCGGGTGACGGTCACGATGCGTCGCCCGTCGGTCTTGACCAGGTCGGGTTCGTCGGCGCCGGCCTCGTGCACGTTGGTCGTGGAGTGCTCCGGGGCGGATTCCAGGGCCATCCGCGCGCCGGAGGCGGCCTGGGGAACCCCGGTGCGCCAGCCGCCGCCGTCGAAACCCCACGGACCGACGGACGCGTCGGTGGCGGCGCGGAGCCCGGCCAGCGCCTCGGCGCAGGAGTCGTAGGAGACCAACAGGGGCGCGCCCGTCGGCTGCCGCGGCGTGGGCGGGTCGGGCGGCCCCGCTGGGAACGCGCTGCCGCCGAGCAGGGTGAGCGCGGCCAGCGTGCCGACCGCGAAGAGGTGGGTTCCCCGTGTCATGGCCGGTTCGACGCGCGCGGCCGGCGTGTGGTTCCGGCCCCCTCCGACCTTCCGCACCGTTTCGGCCGCGTCGCGGGTCAGCGGGGGGAGGGGCCGACGCCGGGGGACTCGACGAGACGGGAGAGCACGATGGTGCTCCGGGTCGAGGTCACGAACGGCTCGGCCCGCAGCCGCTCCAGCGCCGCCTCCAGGTGCGCGATGTCGGCGGCCCGCAGGTGCACGAGCGCGTCGGCCTCGCCCGAGACGGTGTACGCGCCGACCACCTCGGGGTGCCGGCGGGTGGCCACCCCGATCTGGGCCGGCGTGGTCCGCCCGGCGCAGAACAGCTCGACGAACGCCTCGGTGGTCCAGCCGACGGCGGCCGGGTCGACGACAGCGGTGAATCCCCGGATCACGCCGGTCGCTCGCAGCCGGTCCACCCGTCGTTTGACCGCTGGTGCGGAGAGCGACACCCGTTGTCCGATGTCCGCGTACGAGGCGCGGGCGTCCGCGACGAGCAACGCAATGATTCGCTGGTCTACGGCATCTATCTGCAACGTTCCGCCTCTGGGAAGCAATGGTTTTGGCTGTTACCAAAGTTGTACGGTACCTACCCTTGGTCACCGTGAACCAGCAGCGGGTCCCGCGAAAGCGGACATATCTCATGTGCTCGCCGGAGCACTTCGCGGTCGAGTACGCGATCAATCCGTGGATGGACGTGACCACTCCGGTCGACTCGGAGCTTGCCGTCAAGCAGTGGGACCGGCTGCGGGAGACCCTCACCGGCCTCGGCCACGAGGTGCACCTGCTGACCGCCGAGCGGGGACTGCCCGACATGGTCTACGCGGCCAACGGGGCGTTCGTGGTCGACGGCACGGTGTACGGCGCGCAGTTCAAGCACGAGCAGCGGGCCGCCGAGGCCGCCGCGCACCGGGCGTTCTACGAGTCACGGGGCTGGCGGTTCATCGCGCCGATCGAGACCAACGAGGGCGAGGGCGACTTCGCGTACCTGCCGGAGGCGCACGGCGGGCTGATCCTCGCCGGGCACGGCTTCCGTACCGAGCTGCCGGCGCACGCCGAGGCCCAGGAGGCGCTCGGCCGGCCGGTGGTGTCGCTGCGCCTGGTCGACCCGCGCTTCTACCACCTGGACGTCGCGCTCGCCTCGATCGACGACCGGAACGTCGTCTACTACCCGGGCGCCTTCTCCGCCGCCAGCCAGCGGGTGCTCGCCCAGCTCTTCCCCGACGCGGTGGTCGCCGACGCCGAGGACGCCCTGGCCTTCGGCCTGAACCTGGTCAGCGACGGGCTCAACGTGGTGCTGAACAGCGAGGCGATCCGGCTGGCCGGGAAGCTGAAGGCGGCCGGCTACCACCCGGTCCAGGTCGAACTGGCCGAGCTGAAGAAGGGCGGCGGCAGCGTGAAGTGCTGCATCGCCGAGCTGCGCGCCTGAGCGTACGACGAAGGGGTCGGCCTCCCGTCGGGGAAGGCCGACCCCTTCCGTGTCGTGCCGGTGCTCAGCCGAGCGTCGCCAGCTCGGTCACCAGGACGTTCGACAGCACCTGGCCGTCGAGCTGGACCTCGCGCAGGTACCACTTCTGCTGGGGCGTGCGCGGCTGGTTGAACTGCCACAGCCCGCGCGGGCTGTCGATCTGGCCGATCCGGCCGAGAGCCAGGTTGACCTGCTGCGGGTTGGGTGACCCGCCGGCGATCCGGATCGCCTGGTCGAGCACCTGCGCGGCGTCGTACGAGGCCATCGCGTACGTGGTGGGCGAGGTGCCGTGCTTCTTGCGGTACGCCGAGGCGAACCGGCGGTTGGCCGTGTTGTTCAGGTCGGCCGAGTAGTTGAGCGCCGTCTGGATGCCCAGCGCCTCCTCGTCCTTGACGCTCCTCAGCACGGCGCCCTCGGTGAGGAACCCGGGGGCGTAGACCTTGCCGGTGAACCCCTCGATGCGCAGCTGCTTGATGAACTCGACCGCCGCCGGCCCGGAGTAGAAGCAGAACACCGCCGACGGGTCCCGGCCCAGCGCCCGGCGGATGTCGGCCCGGTACGCGGTCTTCGACGGGTTGGTGAAGGCGCCGGTCGAGATCGCCGCGTCCCTGATCCGTGGGTCGGACTCGCCGAACTCCTGCCGGAATCCCCGCACCACGTCCTGGCTGCCCCCGCCGTCCGGCGCGATGATCGCCAGCCGCGCCGACGGTTCCAGTTGCTCGCGCAGGTAGCGGCCCAGCGCCCGGCCCGCCTCGTCCAGCACGTACGACGTCCGCCAGATGTAGACGACGCTCTGGAGGCTGGACGGCGAGGCGTTGGAGCCGATCAGGGGCACCCGGGCCTGCTCGACGGTGTCCCGGATGCCGGACATGACGTTCGAGTCGACCACGCCGGTGAGGGCGAGCACGCCCTGCTTCAACAGCCCCTCGACGGCGGCCTTGCCGGTCTTGACGCTCTCGCCCTCGTCGGCCGTGAGCAGGGTGGTCGGGTGCCCGCCCAGCAGCTTCTCGTTGAGCTCGAGGAAGAGCTGGAAGCCGTTGGTGATCTCGTCACCGATCGCCTTGAGGCCGCCGCTGGTGGGCGCGACGAGGCCGATCTTGATCGGGCTTCCCGGGCTGGCCGACTCGCCCTCGGCGTCATCGGTGCCGCAACCGGCGACCATTCCGGCCGTACCGAGAGCGGCCAGCAGTTGGAGGGCCCGCCTGCGGTTCATCTGCGACACCGAGTTCCTTCCGGGGAACGTTGCGGGGCGGTTCGCGCCCCCTCGGCGTTCTACCCGGTCAGCGACGCTGCGTCAATGCCTAGCGATCTTCCTCGAAAGATCGGAAAGCAGCCGTGACGTGTGGCCACACTTCGGACTCCGGATCGATGAGCCCGTAATGCTCGCATTCCGGCAGCTCGACAAGGCGGATGTCGCCGCCCGCCGCGCGACCGGCGGCAACGAACTCCCGGCTCATGGCGATCGGCACCTGTTGATCGAGCGCGCCGTGGACGACTACCGTCCGTGTCGGGACTGGCACCAATGATCGTGGATCGGCGGCGGCGTACCGATCGGGGAATTCCGCCGGGCCGCCCCCCAGCAGCGCGGCCACCGCCCCCGCGTCCAGATCCAGCCGGTACGCCTCCGCCAGGTCCGACACCGGGGCCAGCGCCAGTACGCCGCCGACGGTGGCCGTGGCGGTCGCCGCCGCGTACAACGCCAGGTGTCCCCCCGCCGAGTGGCCCACCAGCAGCGGCGGCCCGGCCGCGACCCGCCCGGGCAGCGCCCCGGCCGCGAGTCGGGGCAGTTCCGTCACGCCGGCCAGCACGTCGGTCAGCGTCCCGGGCCAGCCGCCACCCGGCTGCCCCGTCCGGCGGTACTCCACCTGCGCCACCGGGTGGCCTAGCGCGGCCAGCCCGACGGCCAACGGGTCGGTGTGCCGCCGGTCGTACTCGGCCCGCCAGAAGCCGCCGTGCACCACCACGACCAGCCGTCGGGCAGGGCCCGAACCGGCGGGAACGCGCAGGTCGGCGACCTGGTCCGGGTGGTCGCCGTAGGAGACGGTGACGTCCGGGGCCACTGCGGGGCGGCTGAGCACGTCGCGGGGATCGGCGGGCATGGCGCGACCGTAGCGCGGATCACGCCCGACGCCGAGGCCGGGGATCGCTCCCCGGGCGCGCGGGCGCTCGCGGCTGGGTAAAGATGGGTCCCATGACCGAAGCGCACTCCACTGGACAGAACGACGAGCCGGGCCAGGATGGCACCGGTCACTCCGGAACGGTGGTGGTGGTCGGCCCGGACGGGCGGCCCGTCGGCACCGTGCAGACCGACGAGGCCCACGGCGAGGACCCGACCCGACTGGTCGAGCAGCCGGCGAAGGTGATGCGGATCGGCAGCATGATCAAGCAGCTGCTGGAAGAGGTCAAGGCCGCCCCGCTCGACGACGCCAGCCGACACCGGATGCGGGAGATCCACGAGCGGTCGATCGTCGAGCTGAAGGACGGCCTCGCCCCCGAGCTGCGCGAGGAACTGGAACGGATCTCGCTGCCCTTCACCGAGGAGAAGGCGCCCAGCGAGGGCGAGCTGCGCATCGCACACGCCCAGCTCGTCGGCTGGCTGGAGGGCCTGTTCCACGGCATCCAGGCGGCCCTGGTCGCCCAGCAGATGGCCGCCCGGGTGCAGCTCGAGCAGATGCGCTCCGGCCGGCAGGCGCTGCCCAGCGGCCCCGGCGGCATGATGCCGGGGATGCCGGGAATGCCGGGGCCGGGCCAGCCGCAGGGCGGCGAGGGGCACAGCACCGGCCAGTACCTCTGACGGTGCGGCCGGCCGGCTTTCCCGGCCGGCCGCTCACCCCAGCCCGAAGACCTTCTCCAGGTACGCCGCCACGCCGTCCGCCGAGTTCGCCGCCGTGACCTCGTCGGCGATCGCCAGCACGGCGTGGTGCGCGTTCGACACCGCGACCCCCCGCCCGGCCCAGGTCAGCATCGGCACGTCGTTGGGCATGTCACCGAAGGCGAGCACGTCCCGGGAGTCGATGCCGAGCCGGGCGCAGTACCACGCCAGCCCGGCCGCCTTGGTCACGCCGGCGGCGGAGATCTCCACCAGCCCCGAGTACGACGAGTGGGTGGCCTCCGCCAGCCCCTCCAGGGCTGCGCTCACCAGTGCGACGAACGCGTCCGGATCCTGCTCGGCCGACCGGGCCAGCAGCTTCACCGCTGGCGCCGCCAGCAGTTCCTCGGGGGTCTCGACCGCCCGGATCGCGCCGTGGTCGGCGTCCCAGCGCAGCGGGTAGTGCGCCTCGTGCCGCATCTGCCGGCTGTCGACGATCTCCACCGCGAAGCTGACCTCGGGCACCTCGGCACGCAGCCTGCGGGCCACCTCGGCGAGCAGTTGCGGGGCGAGCGGGTCCGCCCGCAGCACCTCGTCGGCGACCGGGTCGTAGACCACCGCGCCGTTGGCGCAGATCGCCGGCAGCGGCTCGGCGAGCTGCTCGTACACCATCTTCAGCCAGCGGATCGGGCGGCCGGTGACCAGCACGACCGGCGTGCCCCGCGCGGACAGCCGGGCCAGGACGTCGGCCGTGTGCGGACTGAGCGTGCGGTCGTCCCGGAGCAGGGTGCCGTCGATGTCGGTGGCGATCAGCCGTGGTGCCTCTCCCATCAGCGGGACAGTAGCCGATCGAGGTAGACCGCTACTCCGTCGTCGTCGTTGCGCAGGGTCACCTCGTCGGCGAGGGAGCGGACCGTCGGGTGCGCGTTGGAGACCGCGATCCGGGCCCAGCCGGCCCACTCGAACATCGGCAGGTCGTTGGGCATGTCGCCGAAGACGAGCACCTCGGCCGGGTCGACGCCGAGGCGCTGCGCCACCACGGTCAGCCCCGTGGACTTGTCCACCCCCGGCGGGCAGATCTCGACGAAGCCCAACCCGGCCTGGGTGAGCGTGGCGACCTCCGGCGGGACGACCTGCCGGGCGACCGCGAGCAGCTCGTCGACGTGGTGGTCGGCGGTCCGGACGAACGCCTTGATCACGTCGCAGGAGAGGCAGTCGGTGCGGCTGCGCGTCTCGAACGCGTCCTGGTAGGGCCAGCTCGGGTGGTAGTCGCCCCAGAGCGGGGCGTCGTGCTCGTCCGACGCCTCGACCATCACGGTCAGCGGCCCGACGGCCGCCTCCAGGTCGGCCAGGAGCGTGGCCAGCACCTCGGCGGGGAGGCGCTCGTCGCGCAGCACCACCGGGCCGGCCGGGTCGCTCTGGTCGACCACCCGGCCGCCGCCGGCCATCACCAGGAAGTCCGCGGCACGGATGTCGTTGCGGGTCAGTTCGGCCAGCCGGGGCCCGCGACCGGTCGCGCCGACCACCGGGATGCCGGCGGCCCGCACCCGGTCGAGCACCTCGTGGGTGTACGCGGAGACGGTCTCGTCGCTGCGGACGAGCGTCCCGTCGAGATCCGTGGCGATCAGCTTGGGAAGGCCCGGGCGGGTCATCGTTCCTCCTTCGCCCGCCGCCGTCGCAGCCAGCCGTCGCGGCCCTCGTGCCTCGACGCTCAGGGACGGCGGGCAGCAAACGTACCTCGCGAAACGGGGCCCGACCACGACGTTCCGGCGAATGCCTCGCCAACGGACGACGACCCGCGGGGTTCTTGTCCAGGCGTCCCGCAGGGTCCCCTGCGGCGACGTGAGGACCGGCGGGCGGGTGGCGACGACGCGCTGGCTCAGTCCCGGGGCTCGGGCCGGGCGAAGGGGATCGCGGGCCCGACGGTGAGGTCGGCCGGGGCGGGCAGGCCGTCGTCCCCGTCGTCCCGGCCGGGGCCGCGCCAACGGCTCCGGCGGACCGGCTCCTCGCCGCCACCGGCATCCTCCCCGGGCGGCGGGGCACCGGTCGGGGCCAGCTTCAGCGCCGCCGCGAAGAGGGCACAGGCCAGGAACGCCGTCACCAGGCCCCGGCCGTACTCGACCCGGAACCCGTCGTCCGTCGAGTAGTAGAAGACCCGCTGGCCGGCCTCGTCGAGCGAGGCGACGGTCGCGACCAGCAGCGCCAGCATCGCCCCGGCCAGGGCCAGCCCGGCGAGCCGGGCGTTCGGGCGCACCGGGAGGGTGCCGCGCAGCGCGAGCACCACCGTGCAGACCAGGGCGAACAGCCCGACCAGGTAGCCGACCCCGAACCCGCCGATGTCGGACACCCCGCCCGGCACCCGCAGCGGCGTGTTGCCCTGCGGACCGGCGTTGGGGAGGGTCATCACCTGCCATTCGCCGAGCATCGAGGCGAGGGCGGCCACCGCGCCGAGCGCGGCGAGCAGCACGGGAAGCCGGCGGTCCCGGCCGAGGCCGGAGAGCGTGCGCCCGAACCGGCCCGGCGCGTCCGGCTCCGTCGCGCCCCACTCCAGGACGGCCGCACCGTCGGACCGGTGTTCCTGCCGGGGAATGGGGGAATCCTGGGACATCGGCCACCCTTCCGCGTTCGCGGGCCTGGCTCGAATCATGACACAGTACGCACCCGGTGACGCGGAGCGTGAACGGTCGCAGGTTGGTGCCCGTTGGGCTAGCGTCGGGTGCATGCCTATCCGTACCGCTTCCGCACAGTGGCAGGGCAACCTCACCGAGGGCGCCGGCACCATCCGCACCGGCAAGGGCGGGCTGGAGGGGAACTACTCCTTCAAGTCCCGCTTCGAGGAGGGTGAGGGCACCAACCCGGAGGAGTTGATCGGCGCGGCCCACGCCGGCTGCTTCTCGATGGCGTTCTCCAAGGCGCTCGCCGAGGCCGGCTCGCCGCCCACCTCCGTGGAAACCACCGCCAAGGTCCACCTCGACAAGACCGACGCCGGAATGACGGTGACCCGGATCGAGTTGGAGACCGTCGGCCAGGTTCCCGGCATCGACGAGGCGCAGTTCACCAAGCTCGCGGAGGCCGCCAAGGAGAACTGCCCGATCTCCCGGCTGCTCGCCCCCGGCGCCCAGATCAGCCTGACCGCCCGCCTCGCCTCCTGACCGCCTGCCCTGCCTCCTGAGGGCCGCCCAGCCTCCCGGCGGTCCCGACCCACGCGGGTGTGCCGTGCCGTCGGGCAGAATGGGTCGGGTGCCGGTGGAGATGAGTCGCGAGCGCTTCGAGGAGCTGGTCGGCGACGCGCTCGACGAGGTGCCCGAGGAACTCCTCGCCCTGATGAGCAACGTCGTGATCCTGGTGGAGGACGACCCGCCCCCCGGTGAGGACCTGCTCGGCCTCTACGAGGGGCACGCCCTCACCGAACGGGGCTGGGACTATGCCGGCGTGCTGCCGGACCGCATCCTGATCTACCGCAACCCCATCCTGCGCATCTGCGACGACGACGAGGACGTCGTCGACGAGGTCGCGGTGACGGTGGTGCACGAGATCGCCCACCACTTCGGCATCGACGACGCCCGTCTGCACGAGCTGGGCTGGGGTTAGGGCGGCCGGTCGGCCAGTGGTGGGTGCTTGCCAGGTTCGCCTACCGTCGGTCCAGGCACCACGAACTCAGGAGGCACTTCCATGCGCAGCGAGCTGTTCTCGGCGGAGAACCTGGAGAAGGAGTCCGCGCAGCCCGGCATGCGGCTGCAGAACTCCAAGATGTTGAAGATCGAACTCAACGGCGAGGCGATGGCCCGGGTCGGGTCGATGGTCGCCTACCAGGGGCAGGTGCAGTTCCAGGCGCTCGGCTCCGGCGGGCTCGGCAAGTTCCTCAAGCAGAAGCTGACCGGCGAGGGCGTACCGCTGATGAAGGTTTCCGGCCGGGGTGACGTCTTCCTCGCCGACTTCGCCAAGGACGTGCACATCATCGACCTGGAGCCGGGCGACGCCCTCTCCATCAACGGCTCCAGCGTGCTGGCCTTCGACTCCACCCTCCAGTACGACATCCGGATGGTCGGCGGGGCCGGCATGGCGTCGTCGTCCGGCCTGTTCAACTGCGTCTTCAGCGGTCATGGCCGGATCGCCATCACCACCAAGGGCACCCCTGTGGTGCTCAGCGTCGACGCCCCCACCTACGTCGACCCGCAGGCGGCCGTCTGCTGGTCGGCCAACCTCCAGACCGGCTACCACCGTGCCGAGCAGTTCGGCCTCGGCACGCTGCTCGGCCGCAGCACCGGCGAGGCGTTCACGATGAGCTTCGCCGGCCAGGGCTTCGTCGTCGTCCAGCCCTCCGAGGAGCCACCCATCATGGGCAGCGGCAACCAGGAGCAGCAGGGCGGCCTCCTCGGCGGCCTGCTCAGCTGACCCGCACCACCCCGCCCCCGCCCCGCGCCGACCGGCCCCGCCGGATCGAATGCGGTCGGGGGCGGTGCCGTCTCCGGGCTCACAGTCAGGTGAGGTCGCCGGAGCGGAGGCGGGCCAGCCAGGCGGCGGCGTCGGCGTAGTCGGCATCCGAGAGGCCGGGCGGGGCCGGGATCGGGCGGTCGCCCGCCCCGGGAAACCGGTGCCGGGGGTACGAGCCCAGGAAACGCACGTCGGCGCAGACCCGGCGCAGCCCCTGCAACGCCTCGCCGAGCCGTACGTCCGCCACGTGCCCGGTGCAGTCGAGGAAGAAGACGTACCGGCCGAGGGCCTCCCCCGTCGGGCGGGACTCGATGCGACTCATGTTGACCCCACGGACGGCCAGCTCCATCAGCACCGACAGCAGCGCGCCCACCCGGTCGTGCGCGATGTAGACCGCCAGCGACGTCACGTCGTCGCCGGTCGGCGGCGGGGGCGGCCCGGGGCGGGACACCAGCGCGAAGCGGGTCACCGCGTCGGAGTGGTCGGCGATCTTGTCGGCGAGCACGTCGAGCCGGTGCCGGCCGGCACCGATCGGGGCGCAGATCGCCGCGTCGTACTCGCCGGTGGCGGCTCCGGCGGCTGCGGCGCTGTTGGAGAGCACGTCGACCACGACCGCGTCGGGCAGGTGTGCGCGCAACCAGCCCCGGCACTGGGTGGACGCCTGCGGGTGGGCGGCGACGGCACGCACCTGCGGCAGCGTCGTGCCGGGCCGCGCGGCGAGCACGAACTCGACCGGCAGGACCACCTCGCGGGTGATCACCAGGAGTTCGCCCTCGGCGAGTTCGTCGAGGGTCACCCCGACCGCGCCGCCGATCGAGTTCTCCAGCGGAACCAGGGCCGCGTCCGCCTCCCCGGCCCGTACGCTCTCCAGCGCCTCGGGCACGCTGCGGGCCGGCGTGCGGCTGCCCCGCTCGGCGGCGGGGATGCTGTTCAACGCCTGCTCGGCGAAGGTGCCCTCCGGTCCGAGGAAGACGAAGCGCGTCGGCGGTGTTCCCGGCATGGCGACAGCCTACGCACCTGGTACGCCGAGCGACCCGCCGTCGCAGACGCGCGTCCGGATGCCGGGCGGCCCGGCGGCGCGGACCTCGGCGGTGCAGACGTCGGTGCCGGCGGTGACCAGCCTCGGGGCCCCCGGCCGACCCTGGGTGACCACCTGGAGGTCCTCGTGCCCCGTCACGTCGAGCACCGTGTAGTGCCAGTCGCCAGCGCAGAGCGGCCCGGTACGCACCCGGACCCGGACGCTGTTCGGGACCACGCCGCCGCGGCCCCGCACCAGGTCGACGATCCGTGCCCCGGAGGGGCCGTCGGGGCACGGCACCGCGACGAGACCGGGGTCGGCCGTGGGGGTGGTCGCCCCGGCGCCGGGCAGGCCGGTGGTGGGTGGGGGTGTCGGTGCGGTGCTGGGCGTGCCGGGGACGGCGGTACGGGTCGGGGCGGCGGTCGGGGCGGGATCTCGTAGTTCCGGTGGGGTGCCGCAGCCGGCCAGGGGGAGCACGGCCAGCAGCGCGCCCGCCGCGAGCCGGCGGGCGTACGAGGGCGGTGCCGGGCGTGCCGTGCCGCTGGCTGCGCCCTCCTTCGGACGTACGCCGGCGAGGCCGACTGGATCGCCCGGCCGGGACGGGTTCGACGTCCGGTCGGTCCGGGCGCGCGACGGACCCGCTCCGGGCTGCCCGCCGGCGGGGCCGGTCGGTCGGGCGGGGGTGTCGTGGCGCGAGGGGGTGGGCGGCACGGCCGATCCTCGATACATCGGGAAGTATCACTGTGGCCGGGAGGCCGAGCCCATCCTAGGAGGAACGGGCTGCCGGGTGAAGATCAGCCGAGGACGCGATGGCCGGCGCGCTCCAGCGCGGCCGTCGCCTCGCCGAGCCGCACCGCGGGAACCAGCAGGTAGTCCGTGTCGTACGTGGAGAAGGCGACCACGCTGACCCGGGCCGCGGCGAGCGGGTCGACCAGCGCGGCGAGGGTGCCGCTGACCGCCAGGTCGAGCGGCCCGGCGACCTGCAGACATCGCCAGGCGGTCTCGGTGACGGCCTGCTCGGGCGCCCGGTCGGCGGGGCAGATCAACGAGATCCCGTCGGCCGTCCAGCTCACCGTGACCACGTCGCCGTCGCCCAGCCCGCCCGACAACTCGGGCGGCAGGGCGGAGCCGGCGGCCAGGCGGCACACGGCGTACTGCCCCGGCAGCAGAGCGATATCGAGCATGAGGGCACCTTACGGCCTTGGTGTGGGCCTGCCCCAGCTTCGCCGCATGCGGCGAACGCCACATCCCGCCGCTGGTCAGACCGGGGAGAAGAACGTGAGTGAACCGACGACCGTCGCGCCGGTGAACACCGGGGTGGATATCGCGTCGACGGTCGAGTCCGGCGCGTCGGCCGACGCGCCCTGGACCCGGAGCAGCCCCCGGGCCAGGCGGCCCGAGGAGAGGGCCAACAGCGGCGGGATCTTGTCGATCTCGGGCTCGGTCAGCTCGCAGCGGTTGGCGGTGAAGTCGAGCAGCCGCAGCCCGCCCTCCAGCAGCGGCAGCCCGGTCACGTCTTCCGGGTCGCCCAGGCAGAGCAGCTCGCACCCGGTGGCGGAGACGGCGACGACTCTCGTCCCGGCGTCGATCAGCAGGCACGGCTCGTCGGCGTGGAAGACCGTCGACGACCACCGGGCGAGGCTGTCGAGGCTGTCGGACTCCTGCTCTGTCGATGTCCCCGCCGCCGGCACGAACACGTCAGAGAGCGAGAGTTCGACGTGGGCCACCGCGCCTCCTATGTACACCGACGGTCCGTCCACGCTAGCCGGTCGTCGTGGGTGACGCCGACCGCGCGGTGCACCGGACCGCCGGCGGGTGAGGGAGTGCCCTGACCGGGCGGCCGGCGACGGCGCGACCGACGGGCGCCGACCGGCGCCCGGGTGCGTGGCGTCGCCGGTGACGTTACCGGCGGTTGGCCGGCTTGTCAGCGGCCGTTCGGCCGCCCTCGTACCACCGGTAGTCGGCGGCTGGACGGTACGCGCCGTTCAGCCAGGTCTCCGGGTGTTGCGCGACCCGGGAGAGCTTCTCGGCGGTGGCCGGACTGATCCGGCTGCCCCCGGCCACGAGCAGGCGGTCCAGCTCGCGGTGGGTGGCCATCATGCAGTCCTTCGGCAGGCCGTAGACGCTGATGACGCCGGAGCCGACGAAGGTCAGCACCGGCGACACCGGGATCGGCAGCCCCACCGCCTCGGACAGGGCCTTGCTGGCGCGCTTGGCGTCGCGGCGGGCCTCGGCCACGTAGGGCGGTCGCTTGCCGTTGATCTGGACCACGTCGCCGGCCACCAGCACCCGGGCCCGGCCGTGGTCGGCGATGGTGACCGCGAAGAGCCCGCTCGGCCCGATGGCGAGGAAGCCTGCGCGTTCGTCGCGTTCGTGGTCGAGCAGGAGGTCGGCGGCGTCCGTGCGGGGCCACTCGATGACGTGCCACGCGGGCCCGAGATGGTCGAGCCGGCCGAGCGCCCGTGCACCGGCCGCCTCCAGCCGCCGGGCGCCCCGTTCGGCCCTGCGGCGGCGGGCCCACTCCAACGGGGACGGACGGACGGGTGTGAGCACCCCCGGCGATTCCATGCGGGGGTGCGGCACCGCTGCGGGCGGCAGTGCCCGGGCGGACGGTACGGCTCGACGAGCGGGAAAGACAGTCATCGCGACCTCCGGCAAAAGGTCCCTCGAAGTTATGTCCTCACTACCCTACGTTGCCAGTCCCCCGTGTCGGCAAGTTGGAACGCCGGAGTGAGTGTGGATGAATGCCATATTCATCCACCCCTGTTTTATCGGATGCCGCCAAACCCTGCCCTACGCTGCGAGGGTGACCCACTACGTGGACAGCGAAGTCGGTCGGCTCGGGACGGTGCTGCTGCACCGCCCCGGCCCGGAGCTCGCGCGGCTCACCCCTCGCAACAACGACTCGCTCCTCTTCGACGCCATCCCCTGGGTCGGCCGCGCCCAGGAGGAGCACGACGCCTTCGCCGCCGCCCTGCGGGAGCGCGGGGTCGAGGTGCTCTACCTCGCCACCCTCCTCGCCGAGACGCTCGCCGCCGCCGACGCGCGGGCCGAGCTCACCGAGAAGGTGCTGCGCTCGCCCCGGCTCGGCGACTCGCTGCGCGCCCGGGTCGCCGACCACCTCGCGTACCTCGACCCCGTCGCGCTCGCCGACGTGCTCGTCGCCGGGCTGGCCCACGAGGAGCTCAGGGTCAGCCGGGAACGGCCCGGCGGCCTCGTCTACACCCTGATGGACCGGCACGACTTCGTCATCGACCCGCTGCCCAACCTGCTGTTCACCCGGGACTCCTCGTTCTGGGTCGGCGACCGGGTCGGGGTGACCAGCCTGGCGATGCCGGCGCGGCGGCGGGAGACCACGCTGACCGACGCCATCTACCGGCACCACCCGCGCTTCGCCGGCACCCAGCTGCTCTACGAGCCCGGCCTGGAGCACCTGGAGGGCGGCGACGTGCTGCTCCTCGCGCCAGGGGTGCTGGCCGTCGGGGTGGGCGAGCGGACCACCCCGGCGGGCGCGGAACGTCTCGCCCGGCAGGTCTTCGCCGCCGGGCTGGCGCACACCATCCTCGTCGTCCCCATCGCCCAGGAGCGGGCGACCATGCACCTGGACACCGTCTGCACGATGGTGGACGTCGACGCCGTGCTGATGTACCCGAACATCGCCCACACGCTGGTGGCGTACACGGTCATCGCCGGCGGGGACGGGGAGGACCCGAGGGTCGACGGCCCGGCGCCCTTCCTGCGGGCCGCCGCCGACGCGATGGACCTCGACCAGCTCCGGGTGATCGACACCGGCCTGGACCCGGTCACCGCGGAACGCGAGCAGTGGGACGACGGCAACAACACGCTGGCCCTCGCACCCCGGCTCTGTGTGGGCTACGAGCGCAACACGGAGACCAACGCGCAACTGGAGCGGGCCGGCATCGAGGTGATCCCGATCGCCAGCTCGGAGCTGGGCTCGGGCCGGGGCGGGCCGCGCTGCATGTCCTGCCCCCTGATCCGCCAACCGCTCGGCGGGGACGGAAGGGCCCCTTCCTGACGTATTCGGTATAGGAAGGGACCCTTCCCAACATCGCAGCCGGCCGCGCGGAGCGGGCGGAGGCGGACGAGGCGGGCGCGGCTGGAGGGCGAGCGGGGCGTCCGGCTCAGCGCAGGGTGAGCTGGCGGCCGAGCAGTCCGTGGCGGGCTCGCCGGCCGGCGGCGTCCAGCGGGGCGGGCTCGGCGAGCGCCTCGGCGTACCGCTTGGCGAAGTCGGCGACCGGCTGCTCCCAGTCGGCGGCCGGCACGTCCTCCGGCAGGTCCCACACCGGCACCAGCCGGCCGTGGGCCCGGAACATGCCCGCGAACCGGGTGTTCTCGTCGAGGACCAGCGTGCCGGCCACGCTCAGCCGGGCGAGCGCGTCCAGCGCGGCGTCCTCGTCGTCGGGCAGCACCCAACGCACGTGTGCCTTCTCCGGCACCTGGCACCAGTAGGCGGCGCGGGCGGCGGCGAGCCGTACGGTCGGGTAGATCGCGGCGTTCGCCCGTTCCAGGGACGCCTGCACGTTGGGGTCGTCGCCGGCCCCCGGGTCGAGCCAGAACTCGAAGCCGTCGTGCATGCTGATCTCCAGCGGGCCGTCGACCAGGACGTCCTGCAACCGGGGGCCGGGGCCGGGCAGCGGCGGCACGGGCACCGGGCGGCCCGGCTCGGCCCGCAGCGCGCAGAGCAGTGCCTCGGCCAGGTCCCGGGAGACGTCGCCCGACTGGAGGTGACGCTGGAGCCCGATGAGGACCCGCCCGTCCGGTTTGGTCATGGCCGGGGCGGCCATCGGCAGCACGGTGGCCAGGGTGACCTCCCGGTCGCCGAACTCCTCGACCAGTGCGGGGGCGAGCCGCAGCGGCGCCGAGGCGGCCGGCACCAGTTCCCGCAGGGCGATCCACTCCGGCTCGTCGGTCAGCCCCTCGAACGGTCGGGGCACGAAGATGTCCCGTACCTTCTCCCGCTTGGGGGTGGCTTCGGCGGCCCGCTGGCTCTTTCGACGCTTGCTCACGGCGACACAGCCTAGAGGCCCCGGCCACCCGGCGGGGGCAGGACCCGCCCTCGCGGTCGGGCGGACCGGGAGGCGGAGCCGGTCGGCGCCGGGACGACGCGCGGTCAGCCGGCGACGGCCAGGTCCGACCGGGTGACCTCTGCCGGGTCGAACTCGGCCCACACGCTCTGGCCCAGGCCGTCCCGCTCGACGCCCCAGCGGTCGGCCAGCCCCGAGACGATGTGCAGCCCCCGGCCGTCCACGGCGTCGATGTCGGCGACCCGCATCGCGGGACCCGCGGCGGCGCCGCCGTCGGTGACCCGGAGCTGCACCTGCTGCCCGCCGGCCGAGTCGCGCAGCCGCCAGGCCACCCGGACCACTCCGCCGGGCAGGGGATCGGCGTGCCGGACCGCGTTGCCGACCAGTTCGGCCAGGACCGCGACGAGGTCGGCCAGGAGCGGAGAGGGTACGACGTCCGTCAGCTCCTCGGCGAGCCGTCGCCGCGCCAGCCGTGCCCCAGCGGCGTGGTGGGGAACCACCACGCACCATGCCCGATCGGCAGCTCCCGTCGACACCTTCGCCCCTTTACGCCCCGTTGCCCGCCGCCGGTCACCCGCGGGGCAGCCGCACCTCTGCGACCGTACCGCCACCGGCCCTCGGACGTAGGGATACCCATCCTTCCTGCTGTTCAACGATCCGACGGACGAGATAGAGGCCGAGTCCGGCGCCGGGGTAGCGGCGCCGGTCGCCCGACTCGCCCTGCCAGAACCGGTCGAAGGCGCGCTCCGCGTGCTCCGGCCGGATGCCGATGCCCCGGTCGACGACCTGGAAGGAGACCGTCGACCCGTTCGCCCCGGCGGTGATCTCGATGGGCGAGTCCGGCGGGGAGTACTTACCGGCGTTCGTGCACAACTCGGTGAGCACGGTGGCCAGGCTCGGCCGGTGGCCGAGCACCTTGGGCAGGTCGGCGGGGAGCCGGAGGACGAGCCGCTGCCGCAGCTCCGCCGGGAGGTCGGCCGCCGCCGTGCGCAGTGCGGCGCCGAGGTCGTACGGGGCGGGTGGCTCGTCGCCCGGCCCCGCCTCGGCGGCGGAGGAGAGCAGCCGGTCGACGAGTCGGGCCAGCTCGTTGGCGCGCTGCCCGATCACGCGGGCGGCCTGCCGTCGATCGGTCTCGGTCAGCGACTCCCAGTGGTCGGTGAGCGTGTCCGCGTAGCCCTTGATCACCGTCACCGGCGTACGCAGCTCGTGGCTGGTCACCGCGACGAAGAGATCCCGGTCGTGGTCGCGGCGCTGCTGGTCGGTGATGTCCCGGAAGGTGACCACCCGCAGGGTGCCCGGGCCGGGCAGCTCACCGGACGTGATCTTGAGCCAGCGGCCGTCCGGCAGCCGGTGGTCGAGCACCTGACCGGGTGCGGGCAGCGGGAAGGGCAGCGGTCGGTTGAGCGCCTGGGCCGTGGACCGGCCGGTGACCTGGGCGGCGGCCGGGTTCCAGAGCCGGACGTGATCGTCCCGGTCGACCACGGCCAGGCCGTCCGCCAGCGCCGCCACCACCGGGCCGTCACCGTGCACGGGCAGCCCGCTCTGGTCGCCGTACATGTGGGCGATGCAGGACGCCACGTAGCCCACGACGGCCTGCTGCCCGACGCCCGGCAGGTCGTTGCCGTCGGGATGGAGCACGTGCAGGCTGCCGACCGTCAGCCCGCCGATCTCCGCGCGGGAGACCACCATCCGGAGCAGGCCCCGCTCGGCGAGCTCGCCGGCGAGCCGACCGGTGAGGCCGTCCGTCCGGACCTGACGCACGCGGGCGCCGGAGAGCAGGCAGACGGTGGCGGGGTCGTCGGCCGGTACGGGACGGCCGACGGCCCACTCGGCGGCACCGGTCGCGGCGATCACCCGGCCACCGGTCGGCGCGAACTCGACGAACGCCGTGCCCGCCGCACCGAGCGCCGACTGGGCCACGCGGAGCAGATGGGTGAGCACCGGAAGGCCGGTGTCACCAGAGTTGATCATTTCGACCACCGTGGTGTGGCCGGCGATGAGAGCGGAGAGGTCGGTGCGCTCCGGCATGCCCCGAGTGTGCCCCGCCGGCCGGTCTCGGGACACCCCTGCTCGTCCGAACCGGGGTCGCCCACCGGCACCGCCCCCGTGACCGGCCCCAGGGTGCCGGTCGGCACATCAGCGGCCCAGGCGGGCCAGCGCGTGTGCCGGCCGGTCGGTGATGATGCCGTCCACCCCGGCGGCCAGGACGAGATCCAGGTCGGCCGGCTCGTTGACGGTCCACACGTAGACCTGGTTGCCCGCCGCCCGCAGCGCGGGCACCAACTGCGGACGGGCCCGCACCAGCGCGACGCCGGGCCCGGCGATCCGGGTGCCGAACGGCAGCCGCCCCCTCGGCAGCCAGCGCGGCAGCACGTCCAGCAGCAGCACCGTGGGCAGCTCGGGGGCCAACTCCCGGATCCGGCGTACGGCCAGCGGGGAGAACGACATGACGGTGACCCGTACCGGATCGTCCGGTTCCGGTTCGGCCAGGCCGTACCGGCGCAGCAGCGCGACGAGCCGGCGCTCGACGTTGCCGCCGTGGCGGACGGGGTGCTTGGTCTCCACCAGCAGCCGCACCGGCCGACCGGCGGCCAGCACCGCGTCCAGCAGCCGCTCCAGGGTGAGCAGCCGGGTGTGCGACCCGTCCGGCACCTCGTCGGTGTCGGCGGGCACGCAGCCGGGGTGCCACGAGCCGAAGTTCAGCGTCTCCAGCTCCGCGAGGGTGCGCGCGCTGACCAGGCCGTGGCCGTTGCTGGTCCGGTCGAGCCGGCGGTCGTGTACGCAGACCAGGTGCCCGTCCCGGGTCAGCCGGACGTCGCACTCCAGCCCGTCGGCACCCTCGTCGAGGGCCCTCAGATAGGCCGCGAGAGTGTGTTCGGGCAGGTCGTGGGAGGAGCCGCGGTGCGCGTAGACCAGGGGGTCGCCCATCCCACCCGTCCTAGACGACCCGGCCGGGCTGTCCGTCCTCGCCGACCACCGGTCGGCCGGCGGCGGCCCACTCGCCCATTCCGCCCTCGACGTTGCGCACCTGGTCCCAACCGTTGCGCATCAGGTAGGTGACGACCTGCGCGGAGCGCCCGCCGGAACGGCAGATGACGGCGACGTCGCGGTCGGTCGGCACCTCGGCGATCCGGGCCGGCAGCTCCATCATCGGCAGGTGGTGCGCGCCGGGGGCGTGGCCGGCGTTCCACTCGTCGTCCTCCCGGACGTCGAGCAGGTACGCGTCGTCGGCGATCTCGGTCACGGTCACGGTGGGAACCTGGGATCCGAACACGGGCCAAGCCTAGATGCTCGCCGGGCCGGCCGGTGCGAGCCGGGCCCCGGTGTCAGAGCCGGGTGATCCAGCGCGGGTTGGCCCGCGCCCAGTCCGGCACGTGGGTGTCGCGTACCGCCTCGAACAGGCCGTTTCCGCCGTTGTCGAGGACCACGTACGAGACCTGGTCGATGGTCTGGGGGTGGGAGGGGACCTGCACGCCGCGCAGCGCGTCGGCCGGCAGGTCGCGCAGCGCGAGGACCAGTTCCTCCAGCGGTACGCCGTTGGTGTCCACGGTCAGCGAGCCGCCCACGGCGCGGATCACCTGGTCGAGCTTGACCGGGTTGGTCCGTAGCGACGTCTCGCTGGTGCGTTCCAGCACGGCCCGGAGCAGTTGCTGCTGGTGGGTCTGCCGGTCGTAGTCGCCGCCCGGCAGGTCGTAGCGCTGGCGGACGTAGTCCAGCGCCTGGCCGCCGTCCATCTGCTGGCAGCCGGGAGGGAAGACCCGGCCGGTGTGGATCGAGCGGACCTCGGTGTCCACGCACATGCGTACCCCGCCCAGCAGGTCGATGACCTTGCGGAAGCCGGAGAAGTCGATCAGGGCCGCGCCGTCGAATCGGATGCCGGTCAACCGGGACAGGGTGGCCGAGAGCAGCCGGGTGCCCGGCTGGCCGCCGCCGCCGTGCTCGTACGCCGCATTGATCTTGTCCTGGCCGCCGCCGTAGCCGTTGCCGGCCGGGATGGCGACGAGCAGGTCCCGGGGTACGGAGACCAGGTACGCCTCGCGCCCGCCGGCGGGGACGTGCACGATGAGGATGGTGTCCGACCGCCGGTTCGCCGCACTGCCGCTCTGCCAACGGTCGGTCCCCACCAGCAGGTAGTTCAGTGGCCCGTCGGGATCGGTGCGTTTCTGGCGGGCGGTGGGGTCGAGCAGTTGCTCCCGGACGACGCTGCGCTTGTACCGGTCGCTCAGCACCTCGAGGCCGACCACGGCGAGCCCGGCCAGCAGCACCAGGGCCAGCCCGATGCCGACCAGCAGCCGGGGCCAGCGGACGCGGCGCGGCCGGGCGGGCCGGGCGTCGGCCCCGGCCCGGCCCCGGCCGTCGCCCACCGATCTGGACGTGACGCCTCCCCCGCGACCTGTACGTGAATCCTTCTCACGTCAGGCTACGAGTCGACCCGGCGGTCCGGGCCGCTTCGTCGGAATCGCCCGGCCTGCTTCGCCGGCCCGCGCGGCCGGCTCTGCTCGGCTGGCGCCCGAAACAGCCCCCGCCTAGTCGCGGCTGGAGATCACCTCGGGGTTGGCGAAGACGAACTCGGCCAGCTTGTCCTGTTTCGCCGCGCGGAACATGTCCAGCGTCTGCGCGCTCAGCGTCTCCCGGGTGCCGTCGCTGTGGAAGGTGCCGCCGTTCGTCTTCAGCATCACCAGGTCGTTGCCCGTCACGCCCCGCATGGTGAAGACGAAGTCGGCGATGGGCACGCCGCCGGTGTCCAGGATCAGGGCCTCGCCGGCCGCATTGGTCAGCTGGTTCAGCTTGATCGGGTTGGTCAGCGTCCCGTCCTGGGTGGCCTTCTTGGCCATCGCCTTGATCAGCTGCTGCTGGTTCTGCTGCCGGTCGTAGTCGCCGTTCTTGAGGGTCTTGCGCTGCCGGGAGTAGTCCAGCGCCGCCCAGCCCTCCATCTCGCGGCAACCCTTCTTGTGTACGACGGGCGTCATGCGCTTGCCGGTCTTCTTCGCCTCCGCGTTCCACATCGGCTTGCCGTCGACGAACACCATGTGCATCGACGTGACCTCCTGCTTCACGCAGATGCGCACCGAGCCGAGGGTGTCGATGACTCGCTTGAAGCCGCCGAAGTTGATGATCGCCGCGCCGTCGAAGCTGATCCCGGTCATCTTCTTGATGGTCTGCGCCATCGACTGGGCGCCGCCCTCCCAGCCGCCGCCGTTGCGGGCGCCGACCTGGAACGCTGCGTTGATCTTGTCGGTGCCGCCCTCCCACCCGGTCTTCTTGAAGGCCGGGATGTGCGCCTCGGTGTCCCGGGGGATCGAGATCAGGTACGCCTGGTCGTGGGTCGCCGGGATGTGCAGCACGATGATGCTGTCCGCGCGGATGTCGTCCGGCGACGACTTCTCGCGGGCGTCCACGCCGAGCAGCAGCATGTCGATCGGGCCGTCCAGGCTGTTGCCGCCCTCGGCGTCCGACTTGCCCGCGTCGCCGAGCAGGTTGCGCTGGGCGATGCTGCCGGTGGCCTGGCTGATCAACACCTTGCTGCCGACGACGGCGGCGCCGCTGGCCACCATCAGGACGGCACCGAAGATCAGGGTGACCCGGGCCCAGAGCGGGTCCTTGCGGCGCGCCCGCTTCTTCGCGGACTTACCCGAACGTCCGCCCTTGACGGGCTGCCTCGGAGTGCTCGTGGAGGCCCGGACCGGGCCGCGTGGGGAGTCGACCGCCGGAGGGCGACGGCTGGTCTGAACCGGCATGGGTGCTCCAGCTCGCGTTTTCATGGGGGGCGGGATCACTTTACGGACGCTTTCCCGTCCTGGCGAGGTCGTCCGGCTGTCAAATGCGGTTCGCGCGGCCGCTATCCAGGGAAACTGACCGAACGGCCAGATCGATACGACCGGTCGGCGGTTGGCTCACAGGAAGCGGGCGGCCGGCCCTCCGATCCGTGACGACGTCTGTCGATCACGAGAGGGCCGGCCGGTGGAGCTGGTCAGTTTCCGGTGCCGTCCTTCTTCTGATTGGCCTCGACCCAGGCCGTCATGGTGTCGGCCGACATCGCCTTGTACATCGCCAGCGCCTTCTCCTTGTCCGACACCACCACCGACTCGCCACCGATGGTCTGGCTGCCGACGTGCGGGCTGGTCACGAAGATGAGGTTCTCGCCGCGCAGGTTGCGGAACTGGACCGCCATGTCGACCAGTGAGAAGCTCTTGTCGACGGTGACCGCGGCGGTGACCGACTTGAGGAAGTCGTTCAGCTTCTTCGGATTGGTCAGCGTGCCCGTGCTCGCCGCCTTGTCCATCAGGGCGCGGAGGAACTCCTGCTGGTGCCGCATCCGGGCGAAGTCGCCGTCCGGGAACTGCTTGCGCTGCCGGATCCAGTCCAGCGCCTCGGCGCCGTCCATGTGGTTGGTGCCCTTGGTGAACGTCCGGTACGGCTTGTGGATCGAGGTGATGGTCCGCTCGACCTTCAGCTCGACGCCGCCGAGGGCGTCGGTGACCTGTTTGAAGCCGGCGAAGTCGATCGCCATCACGTGGTCGAGCCGTACGTCGGTGAAACACTCCACCGTCCGGACGGCCAGCGGCAGCCCGCCGAAGGCGAAGGCGGCGTTGATCTTCCCACGCTGCCCGGAGCCGCAGTCCGCGTTGGCGCTCTCCGGGATCGGCACGTAGAGGTCGCGCGGGATGGAGACCAGGTAGGCCCGTTGGTGGTCGGACGGGATGTGCATCACGATGATCGTGTCGGCCCGCCACTTGCTGGACTTGTCCACCGGGGCGTCCGGGTCCCGGGAGTCGCTGCCGACCAGCAGGATGTTCAGCGCACCGTCCACCGCCTTGGCCGGGCGGCCTCCGGTGATCTCCGAGAACGGGTCGGTGCGGGCCAGGTCCTCGTTGAGGCCGCGGGCGTAGAACCAGGCGCCCGCCCCGCCGAGCAGCGCGAGCACCAGCACCGCCACACCGGCCACCAGGGCGATCCGGCCCCACCGGGGGCGTACGCCGCGCCGGCCCGGCCGCCCCGGCCCGGCCGGTCCGCCGGGGCCTCCCGGCCCGGCGGGACCGCCCGGCCCTCCGGCCCTCGGCTCGTCCGGCGACGGGGACCAGCGGGCCTCGGCCGGCCGGGCGCGTCCGGCGTCCCGGCCGGAGCCGGGCACCGAGGCGCGCCCGGCGCTGCGGTGCAGATGGGGGAGTGGAACTCCGGCGGGCGTGGTCGCTGACATGTAACTCAGGGTACGTACGTGCGGCCACCACCGCCCTGAAGCGCCGCCGACGTCTGTGGCGGCGTCGGTGCGGAGCGGCTATACCACCCGCTCGCGGAAGTGCTCGATCGTGCGTCGGAGGCCGTCCTCGGGCGTCACGGCCGGCTCGTATCCGAGCAGCTCGCGGGCGCGGGTGAGATCGGGGCGGCGCATCTCCGGGTCGTCGGCGCTGCGGGTGACGTATGTCACCTCGGACTTGCTGCCGGTGAGCGACACGATCGTCTCGGCCAACTGCCGCATGCTCATCTCGTGCTCGGTGCCGCAGTTGACCGGCCCCGTCTCGCGGGAGTCGAGGAGCAGCAGGATGCCGTGCACCAGGTCGGAGACGTAGCAGATCGAGCGGGTCTGATTGCCGGTGCCGTGCACGGTGATCGGCTCGCCGCGCAGCGCCTGCGAGATGAACGTCGGGATGGCCCGGCCGTCGTCCGGGCGCATCCGCGGGCCGTACGTGTTGAAGATCCGGACGATGGCCGTGTCCAGCCCCCGGCTGCGGTGGTAGGCCATGGTGGCCGCCTCGGCGAAGCGCTTCGCCTCGTCGTAGACGCTGCGGATGCCGATCGGGTTGACGTTGCCCCAGTACGACTCGCGCTGCGGGTGCTCCTTCGGGTCCCCGTACGCCTCGGAGGTGGAGGCCATCAGGAACCGGGCGCCGTCCGCGACCGCGCGGTCCAGCAGGTGCAGGGTGGCCACCGAGCCGACGCGGAGGATCTCCACCGGCAGCTTCTCGAAGTCGGTCGGGCTCGCCGGCGAGGCCATGTGCAGGATGGCGTCGAACCGCTCGGCCATCGCCGGGTGGTGGTTCGGCAGGCCGTCGGAGATGTCGGCCTCGATCAGCGTGAACCTCGGCTCGTCCAGCAGGTGGGCGACGTTCTCCTTCGACCCGGTGATGAAGTTGTCGAGCGCGACCACCGTGCAGCCGCGGGCGATCAGGGAATCCACCAGATGTGACGGTACGAAGCCGGCGCCGCCCGTGACGAGGATGCGGTGACCGGGTCCGAAGCGGGCATCAGCGTTCATGCCGGTCAGCCTACCCACTGCCCCGGACCGCCCCACCGTAAGGAAGGCCCTTGTCAACGCAATGCGTTGACAAGGGCCCTTCCTTGCACCTCTCAGTGGGCGCCGGCGCCGGTCACGGCACGTACCTCCAGTTCCGCGTACTTCTCCTCGTCGTGCTCCTTGCTGATCACGGTGCCGATCCAGCCGCACAGGAAGCCGAACGGGATGGACAGGATGCCCGGGTTGGACAGCGGGAACCACTGCCAGTCGTGCTCGGGGAACATCGAGGTGGCCGCCCCGGAGACCACCGGCGAGAAGAACACCAGCAGTACGGCGGAGATCAGGCCGCCGTAGATGGCCCACACCGCTCCCGAGGTGTTGAACCGGCGCCAGAACAGGCTGTAGAGGATCGCCGGCAGGTTGCCGGAGGCGGCCACCGCGAAGGCCAGCGCCACCAGGAAGGCCACGTTCAGGTTCTGCGCGTAGATCGACAGCACGATCGAGACCGCGCCGATCACCAGGGCGGAGACCCGGGCGACCCTGACCTCCTGCCGCTCGGACGCCGTCCCGTCCTTGATCACGTTGGCGTAGAAGTCGTGCGCCAGGCTGGACGAGGAGGCCAGGGTCAGGCCGGCCACCACGGCCAGGATCGTGGCGAAGGCGACCGCCGCGATGATCGCGAGCAGGGTGGCGCCGCCGAGGTCGCCGCCGAGGAAGTCGACGCCGAGCGCCTCGGCGAGCTGTGGCGCGGCCGTGTTGCCGGCCTTGTCCTGCGCGGTGATCGCCTCGCCGCCGACCAGCGCCGCCGCGCCGAAGCCCAGGGCGAGGGTGAGCAGGTAGAAGGTGCCGATGATGCCGATCGCCCAGAGCACGCTCTTGCGGGCCGCCTTGGCCGTCGGGACGGTGTAGAAGCGGATCAGGATGTGCGGCAGGCCGGCGGTGCCGAGCACCAGCGCGATGCCGAGCGACAGCAGATCCACCTTGTTGTAGAAGGTCTGTGTCGCGTTGCCCGCCACCTCGACGCCGTAGCGCAGCCCGGGTTCGAGGAAGGCACTGCCCTTGCCCGAGGAGGCGGCGGCGTCGCCGAGCAGCGAGGACAGGTTGAACTTGTACTTCGCCAGCACCAGCAGGGTCATCACCAGCGCGCCGCCCATCAGCAGGAACGCCTTGACGATCTGCACGTACGTGGTGCCCTTCATGCCGCCCACCGTGACGTAGACGATCATCAGGGCGCCGACCATGATGATCGTGGCCACCTTCGCGGTGTCGGCGTCCATGCCGAGGAAGGTCGTGCCCGGCTTGATGCCGAGCAGCAGGGCGACCAGCGCGCCCGCGCCGACCATCTGCGCCAACAGGTAGAAGATCGACACCGTGATGGTGGAGACGGCCGCGGCGGTCCGCACCGGGCGTTGGCGCATCCGGAACGCCAGCACGTCGGCCATCGTGTACCGGCCGGAGTTGCGCAGCAGTTCCGCGACGAGCAGCAGCGCCACCAGCCACGCGACCAGGAAGCCGATCGAGTAGAGGAAACCGTCGTAGCCGTAGAGGGCGATGATGCCGGCGATGCCGAGGAACGAGGCGGCCGACATGTAGTCGCCACCGATGGCCATGCCGTTCTGGAAGCCGGAGAAGGACCGGCCGCCGGCGTAGAAGTCGGTGGCGGTCTTGGTCTGCCGGCTGGCCCAGATCGTGATGGCCAGGGTCACTGCCACGAAGACCAGGAAGAGCGTGATGGTGAGGTTGCGGGCGGTGGTGTTGCCCGCCTCAGCCGCGAGGACCGTGTTCATGGCCCACCTCCCCGATCTCGGCACGGATCCGGTCGGCGACCGGGTCGATCTTCCGGTCGGCGAACCGGGAGTAGAGCCAGGCGATGAGGAAGGTGGAGACGAACTGGAGCAGGCCGAAGACGAGGGCGACGTTGATGTTGCTGCCGAAGAGCTTCGTGCCCATGAAGTCCCGCGCGTACGCGGACAGGATCACGTAGAGCGCGTACCACAGGAAGAACGCGACGGTCATCGGGAAGATGAAGCCGCGCAGAGTACGCCGCAACCCGGCGAACTCGTCCGACCGTTGTACGGCGAGGTACCGGTCCGCCGCCGAGGCGGAGGGCGCGGACGGGGGTGTGTCCGTGGACATTTGTGGATCACCACCTTCACAGGCGTGGGGGAGTTTCGCGCACGGTAGAAAGCGCGCTCCCCGCCGGGGAAGGGCGAGATCGATGCCGGTCGGCGGCTGCGCCGAACGGCACGGTGGCTGCGCCGAGTGACGCAGCTCACTCCGTTGAACGGTCCGCCGGACGCGACGTGCGGCCGGCCGGGCGGGCACGTGGGCCGGTCGTCAGGTCAGCTCGCGGTACCGGCCCCGGTAGTGCAGCAGCGGGTCCGTCTCGCCGGCCAGCTCGACGGCCTCGATGGTGGCCTCCACCAGCAGGCCCCAGCCGTACTCGCGGGCGGTGTCGAGCCGGCACCCCGCCCAGCCGCCGGCGTCGGCCGGCACCGGACCGTAGGGGGTGTCGGTCCACTCGCCGGTCGCGAACAGGCCTCCGGGAGACGGGAAGAGGCCCGCGAACCGGTCGGCGAGCTGCCGGTGCGACGGGTTCAGCGGGGCCACCGCGAAACGGCCGGCCGACTCCGCCGCCGCCCACAGGTCGGACTCCGGGTCGACCAGGCCGAGCAGCCGGTCCGGCTCGCCCTCCGCGACCAGCGTGGACGACACCGTCAGGCCCGCCGGCTCGGGCGCCGTCCAGAGCGTCACCGGCGACGCCAGCCGACCCCGCAGCCGGCGTACGGGGGAGCGGTGCTCGGCGGGCACGGCGAACGGGTCGGTGTGGTGGATCTCGGCGCCCGGCTCATGATTCACGTGAAACATTGTGGGGCCTGCCCCGCCCCGACGGGCTCGGACCGCGTCCTGGCCGCTCTTCTCAGCTTCACCGCGTCCGGCTCGTTGTGCGTCGTGGCTGACGCTTTTCGAAGGCCCACCCCACTCGTCTCCGGGTGCCCGGGCGCGTGCCCAGCCGAGGAAGCGGTCGTGTAGGTCGGCTGGCGGGGCATGCCCGTTGAGCTGGGCAAGCTGGCCGGCCGCCTCGGTCAGCAACGTGCCAAGGTAGATCATCAGCGCCGGGCGGTCCGACCGGTACTGCGCCAACAGCGCGAGCCGGGCGGGCTGGCATGGCCAGAGCGCGCCGCAGGCTCGGCACCGCCAGAGCGGCCGCATCGGCACGTGCGGAACGAATCGGCTCACCGACGCCTCCCCCCGCGCCGGGTGGGACCGTCACCTGAGATCTTGGACGTTCCCGGCCCCTCCAGGGGCCGCTTCCTTCCAAGATCTCGGTTGCGAGCGGGGGCGGCGGAAACAGGAACTCCGGTCACCAGCGACCGCCGTTTGCCCGCCAGGTCTGCGCCGGGGTCAGCCAGCCGGCCCGACCCGGTCGCGGTGCCGCCACCGTCGGCCACGCTGCCCAGGCCGGTGGTGCAGTCGGTCGCGCTGCCCGGGCCGGTGCCACCGCCATCGGCCACACGGCCCGGGCCGGTGGTGCAGCCGGCCGCGCCGGGGCCCGGTTCGGCGCCGTCGGCCCCGGCACCTCGGTCGGTGCCGTCCGGGTCGCCTGGCGGTACGACCGCGCTGCCGTCCACTTCCGGAACGGGTTGAACATGGCTGCCCTCCTCCACGTCGGGGGCCGCCCCCGGCCGGGGATCGGCCGAGGCGGGGGGCCGCCCCGGCCGGGGGATTGACCGGGGCGGCCCGACGCAGGACCGGCCGCCGGGTCGTCGCCTCCACCGGCCGGGCCGCGTGCCCTCCACCCTGGACTTGCCGGCCCGGACACGGGAGGATGCCAGCGGTTACTACGGACCGCGTTCGCATACTTACCAGGTGGGTGAGCGATGAACTTCGACATGTGGACCCGGGCGCTCAAGGCCGCCCGCGCCGGCGCCGACGTCTCCCAGGAGGGCCTGGCCGCGCTGGTCAAGTGGAGCCCGTCGCTGATCGCCGCCATCGAGACCGGCCGCCGCCGTCCCACGATGGAGTTCGCCGTCGCCGCCGACGAGGCGCTGGACACCGGCGGCCTCCTCGCCGAGTTGCTCAAGGAGGCCGACCGCGAACGCGGCCCCTCCTGGTTCGCGCCCTGGCGGGGCTACGAGCAGGAGGCGACCCGGCTGCGGGCCTTCGAGCCCTGCCTGGTGCCGGGGCTGCTCCAGACCGAGGAGTATGCGCAGGCGGTCATCTCGGCCGGTGGCCTGCATCCGTTGGCGACAGTGGACGAGCTGGTCGCGATCCGGCTGGAACGCCAGGAACTGCTGCGCCGGGCGACTCCACCGCAGGCCGTCTTCCTGCTGGACGAGACGGCGGTGCGCCGCCCGGTCGGCGGCCCGGCCGTGCTCGACGCGCAGCTCGGGCGGCTCCTGGAGGCCGCCGAGTTGCCGCACGTCCGGCTGCACGTCGTCCCGCTCAGCGTCGGCCAGCACGTCGGCCTCACCGGCGGATTCGTGCTGGTCGAGTTGGCGGATGGCGAGCGGGCGGTCTACCTGGAGAACGCCGCCCGGGGACACGTGGTGAACGACCCCGAGACGGTCCGCCTCATCGACCGGAAGTGGGATAGCGTGCTCGGCGAGGCGCTGTCCACGACCGCCTCGCTGGATCTGATCCGAAAGCTGAAGGTGACGCCATGACCGCTGCCGAGCCCCGCTGGCGCACGTCGACCCGCTCCGGCGACACCGGCGGCAACTGCGTGGAGGTGGCCGACAACCTTCCCGGCGCCGTGCTGGTGCGCGACAGCAAGGACCGCTCCGGCCCGACCCTCGCCTTCCGCCCCGACGCCTGGCGGTCGTTCGTGGGGGTGCTCCGGTCGACCCGAGCCGGCTGAGCGCCCAGCGGATCGGATTCGGGGCGTACCCCCGCGCTCAGTCGCCCTCGGCGGCCAGTGACCGCCGGGCGGCGGCCAGCACCTCCGGGTCCGCGCAGCCGGCGGCGTAGCCGGCGATGCGGCGGCGGATGTCGCGGCCGAGCAGCCAGACCCCGATCCGGTCCGCGACCGGGCGGAGGAACGCCGGGCGGCAGCGGAAGCTGTATCGCCAGGTGGCGACCGCGTGGCCGGGCTCCGGGGCGGGCGCGAACCGCCAGCCGCCGGCGAACATCTCGAAGAACCAGGGCCCGCGCACCATCTTCATGCCGACGTGGCTCGGCGGTGCCCAGGAGACGTACTCGCTCACCATCGCCAGGCCGTGCCGGGACCGGGTGAAGGTGCGCACCCCCTTGCCGGGCCGGGTCGCCCCGTCGGTGAAGTGCTGCTCGCGGACGAACGGGTCCCACCGGTAGCGAACGGGCGCGGTGGTCTGGGAGACCGCGAAGGCCAGCTCGGGCGGGACCGGGACGGTCACCACCGCTTCGACGACAGGCATCAGGCCATTGTGCCGCCGCCCGGCAATCCGTCGTCGCGGCCCGGCCCGCCGTCAGCGGCGCGGGGTCACCGTGGCGAGCAGCTCCGGCATCCGGCGGTCCAGCACGTCGCCGGCCAGGTACGCGCCGAGCAGCGCCGCCCCCAGGCCGTACGCGGCACCGAGCGGCAGGGCCAGCCAGAGCCAGACGTCGC
This sequence comes from Micromonospora sp. NPDC048170, assembly GCF_040652795.1. Lineage (NCBI taxonomy): Bacteria > Bacillati > Actinomycetota > Actinomycetes > Micromonosporales > Micromonosporaceae > Micromonospora > Micromonospora sp. NPDC048170. Next base: position 147,975 of record NZ_JBEZMR010000002.1, on the reverse strand, counting down.
CGAGCAGCCCGGCGGCCACCACCATCGGCACCGCCGCCACCATCGTGGCGAGCATCGCCAGCAGGGTGAGGAAACTCTTCGCCACCCCGGCACCGGTGTTCAACGCGAACGGGTTGCTCGTCTCCGGCAGCGAGTACGCCCCGAGCACCGAGACGAAGCAGTTCACGGCCAGCCCCGCGCCGTAGGTGGCGAGCAGGGTGCCCGCCAGCAACCCGATCCAGCCGGGTTCGCCGATGACCACCGCGGCGACCACGGAGATCACCGCCAGCATCGGTACGACGTAGATCGAGAACGCGGCCATCCGGGCGCGCAACTCCTGCTGGCCGGGTACGCCCGCGACCACGTTGGCCGCGTACGCGCTGCCGTCGAAGCCGAACTGGTTGGCCAGGGTGACGGCGGCGAGCAGGCCGACGAAGAGCATCGACAGGCTGGCCAGCAGCGGGGACGAGTCGGGACTGGCCGTGAAACCCTGCGCGCCGTCGATGGTGAAACCGGAGCCGCCCAGGTTGACCATGACCGGCACGAAGAGACCGACGACCGCCACGGTGATCAGGTTGGCCCGGCGTCGGGCGTCCCGCCACCAGTAGCGGGCCTCCCGGGCGACGAGGGCGCCGAACCGGTCCCGCCGGGCCCAGCCGACGGCCCTCGGGAAGAGTTGGGCGACCGCTCCGCCGGTGACCCCCCGTTGGGCGCGGGCCGGACCGGCGCTGGCCGCGCCCACCATCGCGGATTCGAGCGAGCGGGACCACCAGGTCAGTAGCGCCACGATCGCCGCCGCCGTGATCAGCAGCTTCACCGGCGCGGCCCAGAGGCGACCCTCGGCCACGTCGATGCCGGCCGTCCAGGGTGCGCCGAACGGGGTCCAGCCGACGACCTCGGCCACGCCGTCGAGCCGGTCCCAGTCGGCGTCGGAGAGGGCGGCGACGCCCAGCAGCTGCAACGGCCCGAGCAGCGCGGCGAGTACGGCAAGCAGCACGGCGGCCAGGTCGCGGACCCGGCGGGACCGCAGCGCGGTGGCGAACGCGCTGGTGACCGCCCGGGCCGCCGCGACGCAGAGCAGCAGCCCGGCGACCACCCCGACGGCGGCGACCACGGCGGCGAACCAGCCGCCCATCGCCCCGGCGGTGACCACCAGACCGGAGAGGGCCAGCAGCATCGCGACCGCGGGGACGCTGACGAGAGCGGCGGCGAAGAGCCCGGTGACGAGCGTGCGACGGGGCAGCGGCAGCAGCGCGAAACGGGCCGGGTCCAGCGTCTCGTCCACCCCGAAGAAGACCAACGGCAGCAGCAGCCAGCCGAGCACCGCCAGGCCACCACCGAAGGCGGCGACCAGCAGCGCGTAGCGGCTCTCGTCGACCAGCCCGGGCGCGGCGAAGAGGAAGAAGCCGGTGCCGGCGAACCAGAGCCCGGCCACGGCGCCGCCCACGAAGAGGGCGACCCGCCAGCCCTGGCCCCGGAAGTTGTTGCCCATCACCCGTAGCTTGAGACGGACGAAGTGCCGGGCGGTGACCCGCCGGGCGGGCCGGGTGGAGACGGTCGGTTCACTCACCGCGACAGCCACGCCAACTCCTCGCCAGTCGCCGTACGGCCGCCGACGACCTCGACGAAGACCTGCTCCAAGGAACGGCCACCGCGTACCTCGTCGATGGGGCCGACCCGCTTGATGGTGCCCGCCGCCAGGATCGCCACGTGTGAGCAGATCCGCTCGACGACCTCCATGACGTGGCTGGAGAAGACGACGGTCCCGCCTCCGGTCACGTACCGGTGCAGGATGTCCCGGATCAGCGCGGCCGAGACCGGGTCGACCGCCTCGAAGGGCTCGTCCAGCACCAGCAGCCGGGGCCCGTGCAGCAGCGCGCAGGCCAGGCCGATCTTCTTCTTCATGCCCGCCGAGTAGTCGACCACGAGGGTCCGGCCGGCGTCGCCGAGCGCGAGTACGTCCAGCAGCTCCGCCGCCCGCTGGTCGACCACCGTCGGGTCCATCCCCCGCAGCAGACCGTGGTACGCGAGCAGCTCAGCGCCACTGAGCCGGTCGAAGAGCCGTACGCCGTCGGGCATCACGCCGAGCAGCTGCTTCGCCTGAACCGGGTCGGCCCAGACGTCGTGACCGAGCACCCGGGCGCCGCCGGCGTCCGGCCGGAGCAGCCCGACCGCCATCGACAGGGTGGTGGTCTTCCCCGCGCCGTTCGGGCCGAGCAGGCCGTAGAAGGAACCGGCCGGGACGTCGAGGTCGACACCGGCCACGGCGACCTTGCCGTCGAACTGTTTCGCCAGGCCACGCAGGGAGAGAGCCGGGTGCTCAGCAGTCATGCGTCGACCGTATCCGGCCGGCGCCCGCCGTCGGTCCGGCCGCAGGATGATCCCCGGTCATCCGCGAGGCGTACCCACCGGCACCCGCTGAGCGGCCCGCCCGCTCGTCAGGAAGGGCCCCTTCCTCTGCCCGGAGGCGTTGACAGGGGGCCCCTTCCTTACAGCCGGAGCGCCTCCGGGGCGTGCAGCCGGAGCATGGTGGCACCGACGTCGGCCGGCGCCCGGCGGCGGGTCGCCACGGAGACCGCCACCATCACGGTGAAGGCGAGCGGCACCGTCCAGGCGGCGGGCTGCGCGGTGAGCGTGGCCGGCCAGCCCGACAGCGGCGGGCCGAACACCGTGACCAGCACCGCCCCGACCGCGGCGCCACCGCCGACCAGGATCCCGGCGGCGGCGCCGAGGTCGGTCAGGCCCCGCCACCAGATGCCGAGCACCAACAGCGGGCAGAAGCTGGAGGCGGCGACCGCGAAGGCCAGCCCGACGACCTGGGACACGTCCAGTCCGGCGAGGTTGAGCGCGAGGACCGCCGGCACGCCCCCGGCGATCACCGTGGCGAGCTGGAAGCCGCGTACGGAGCCCCGCCCCAGCACGTCCGTCGAGATCACCCCTGCGACGCTGGTCAGCAGCCCCGACGAGGTGGAGAGGAAGGCAGCGAACGCGCCGGCCGCGACCAGCGCGGCGAGCAGCCGGCCGGTGGTGCCGTCGCCGAGGGCGGCACCGGGCAGCAGCACCACCACCGCGTCGGTCTGCCCGGTCACCAGCAGTTGCGGGGTGTAGATCCGGCCGAGCACCCCGTAGATGGTGGGCAGCAGGTAGAACGCCCCGACCAGGGCGAGCACCACCAGGGTGGTGCGCCGGGCGGCGGCGCCGTCGGGGTTGGTGTAGAAGCGGACCAGCACGTGCGGCAATCCCATGGTGCCGAGGAACGTCGCCAGGATCAGCGAGTACGTGGCGAACAGGCCCCGGTCGTCGTCCCCGGCGGTGCTGGGCAGCAGCCAGTCGGCGGCGTCGGTGGCAACGCCGGACACCTCGGGCACCGGGTCGCCGGCCGCGAAGGACAGTTCGTCGCCGGGGCGTACCTCCTGGATCCGACCGTCGGGGAGGGTGAGGGTCGCGCGGTGCTCGACCACGACGGTGGTCGCGGTCCGGAACGTCGGCCCGTCGGGCGGGGTCACCGCCGGCCGGGCGTCGGCCTGCCACTGCAACGCCAGGAAGATCGCCGGTACGGCCAGCGCGGTCAGCTTCAGCCAGTACTGGAAGGCCTGCACGAAGGTGATCGCGCGCATGCCGCCGAGCGCGACGTTCGCGGTGACCACCACGGCCACCAGCAGGGCCCCCAACGGGTACGGCGAGCCGGTCACCGTGGCCAGCGTCAGCCCCGCCCCCTGGAGCTGCGGCACCAGGTAGAGCCAGCCGATGAAGATCACGAAGACGGTGGCCAGGGTACGCAGCCGACGTGACCCGAGGCGCAGCTCGCAGAAGTCCGGCAGGGTGAACGCGCCGGAGCGGCGCAGCGGCGCGGCCACGAACAGCAGCAGGGCGAGGTAGCCGGCGGCGAAGCCGACGGGGTACCAGAGCACGTCGACGCCGTACTTGAGGATCAGCCCGGCGACGCCGAGGAAGCTCGCCGCCGACAGGTACTCCCCGCCGATCGCGGCGGCGTTCCAGGTCGGGCTGACCGCCCGCGAGGCGACCAGGAAGTCGGAGGTGGTGCGCGCCAGCCGCAGCCCGTAGAAGCCGATGCCGACGGTGACCAGGGTGACCGCCACGATCGCCGGTACGACGAAGCCGTTGCCCACCTCAGCGCTCCGGCCGCTGGACCAGGTCGGTGAAGTCCTGTTCGTTGCGTTCGGCCAGCCGCACGTACGCCCAGCCGACCGCGATCAGGAACGGGAACGACGCCACCCCGAGCAGCAGCCACGGCAGGTTGACGCCGAGCACGGTGACCCGGCCGACGGCGGGCGCGACGGCGAAGAGCCACGGCAGCCCGCCGAGCCCGATCGCCACCACCAGGGAGAGCCGCAGGGCCAGCGCGAACTGGGCCCGCACCAGCCCCCGGACGAGCGCGTCGCCGACCCGGGTCTGCTCGGCCAACTCGGCGCGGGTGCGTTCCGCCCGGTCCTCCCGGCGGGACACCTCGGCCAGCACGATCCGGGCCCGGGGCTGGGCGGCCGGAGTCTGCCCCGACACCTCGGGCCGGCCCGCCCGGGGCGCCGGGACGGAATCGTCGGCAGCGGCCACCTGCGCAGTCTCGCCCGATCGCCGCGATTGTCAAGAGCGGCCGGCGGCGCCACACCCGCCCCGGAGCTGTCCACACCGGGCTGTGCATAACCTGTGGAGAACACCTCACCCCTGTGGATAACTCCGTGGAAACGCCGCCCGTGGCCGCCGGGCGTGCTGCTCAATCGAGGCCGATGCGCTCGGGGCGGGCGGAGGCGGAGCCGAGCCAGGTGTGCGGGTTGCCGTACCAGCACCAGCCGAGCTTCGGCGCGTTCTGGCTGATCCAGATCGCCGGCACCCGCTTGTCGCCGCAGCGGGAGCCGACCAGCGAGAAGCACTTGTTCTTGGCGAGCGCCTCGGGGTGCAGGGTGACGAAGGCGAGCCCCTCGTCGATGGTGAGCGGCAGCCGGCCCTGGCCGGTGATCACCTCCATCGCGGCGGCGGGAGCCAGGTTCACGTGCTCCGCGCCCCGGTCGACGTCGAAGAGCAGGTACGCCGGCCCGGCCGGCACCTCCAGTTCCTTGATCGGGTCGAACTTCGGCAGGTCGCCCTCGGCGTAGTGCCGGTCGACGATCCCCGGTTTCCGCTTGCCGGCGAGGGTGGTCAGGGCGACGCGCTCCGCCACCGGCACCAGGTCGCGGGTGATCACCAGCAGGAACGGCACCCGCCCCTCGGTGGGTGCGGGCAGGCCCGCCGACCCGGCGACGGCCGCCGCGCGCAGCGGGGTCACCAGGCCCCGGAAGGCGTCCTCGGTCAGCTCGGCGAGGGCCGGGTAGCCAAGCTCCACCAGCCGGTCGAGTTGGCGGTCGAATTCGGTCGCGGCGTCGAACAAGGCGGTCTCCTTTGTCGTACGGGATACCGTACAACGTACGACATGCCGCTGCTGTTCCCGACGGACCGATGCAACCTGCGCGGCACATCGCTCCGTCGTACGGCCGTGATGGTCAGCGGAGAGGAAAGACCGCGGTGAGGCGAGCCGACGAGGAGGACTTCAACGCCTTCGTCGCCGAGCGGATGGATCGTTGGCGACGCAGCGCGTACCTGCTCTGCCAGGACTGGCACACCGCCGACGACGTCGTGTCGGTCTCCGTCGCGAAGCTCTACCGGAGCTGGCGGAAGGTGAGTCGGGCGGACAACCGGGACGCGTACGCCCAGCGGGTGCTGACCCGCTGCTGGCTCGACGAGCGGCGCCGCCCCTGGCACAACCGAGAGCAGCCCAGCGCGGCGGTGCCGGAAGCGGCCGGCGCGGTGCCCGAGACGGTGACCGACCGGGACGGACTGGCCACGTTGCTGCGCTCGCTCGCCCCGAGACAGCGGGCGGTGCTCGTCCTGCGTTTCTACCTCGACTACTCGGTGGAGGAGACGGCCCGGATGCTCGGCATCTCCGCCGGCACCGTCAAGAGCCAGTCGGCACGCGGACTGGCAAACCTGCGTACCGCCGTCAGCGGCCACTTCTGAGCGGGAGGCAACCCGATGAGTCACCAGTTGTTCGACGAGTTGATCGGCACGCCGCCGCCGGTCCGGGTGGACGTGCCGGGCATCGTCCGGCGGGAACGGCGCGGCCGGGCCGCCCGGCGACTCGGCGGCTCGCTGGCCGCCGTGCTGGTGCTGGCCGGCGGCGTCGCCGTTGCCGTACCCGGGCAGCAGTCCGGCCCGCCGCCGGTCGCGGCCGCCCCGGACACCCGGTTTCGGCTGCTCTTCGACACCTCGGAGTCGGCCGACGTCACCGCCCGGCGGCTCAGCCAGGAACTGGACCGGGCGCTGCAAGAGGTGGCGCCCGGTGCGACGTGGTTCTGGATGCCGGAGTACGTCGGCGAGGAACGCAAGCCCGACGGGCAGCCGCCGACGTTCATCCACAACGGCACCACCGACCTGGTCGTGGGCAACTCCGGGGTGAGCTACCAGGGGCGGAGGGGGGCGCTGGGCATCTCCATCTCAGCGGACCTCCGCAGCCAGGACGACGCCGGATTTCACTGGCCGTGCCGGCTTCCGCCGGGCATCCAGGAGGACAGCCGGTACCGCTGGGTGTGCGCGGAGGGGAGGTCCCCGAGCGGCGGCCGGACGAAGACCCAGACCCAGACCTACACGGGTCGACGGCAGTTGAGCGTGCAGCACCTGATCATCGTTGAGTTGCCCGACAAGCGGAGGCTCGAGGTGAGCATCACGAACATGGTCGGGGTCGACGAGTCGGTGGTGCCGGCGCAGCCGGAATCCCCGCTGTCCCAGGAACAGGTGACCGCCATCGCGTGGTACCTGGAGGGGCGGGTCAAGTCCTGATGCAACCTTCCGGGGAGAAATCCGTGGTGAGGGGCGTGCAGATCACTGGGAGACGGCTCGGCGTACCGCTCGCTCTCGTGCTGGGTCTGGTCGGGGCCGGCGCGGTCGTCGCGATCGACCGGGGGGCGGACGACCGACGTGTCACCATGTGGGCCGCGTACCCGTCCGGGACCAGCATTCGGGAGGTTGCCCCCGACAGGTCGCGCCGCCTCGACCCGACACCCGGCGAGGTCGGCGTGCGGCGGGCTTCCGATCGGCGCGGGGAACCGCCCGGGGCCACGGCGCGACGGCTGGTCGCGGCGGTGGACCAGGCCCTGCATGCGGAGGCGCCCGGTGCGGCGTGGATCCGCCGGCCGAGCCGGGCCCAGGTGCACGACCGGACGGCGCGCAACGGCCCGGTCACCGTCCAGGTCGGCTCGACCCTGCGGCACCAAGGGCGTCAGGGCGTCCTGACGGTGGCGCTGACCCTCGGCGGGTCCGGGCCGTCCGCCCCGTTCGACTGGTCCTGCAAGGCTGTGGGCCGGGGCGGAAGCGTCATGTGCGAGGCGTCGGATGCGCCCGCCGGCGCGCGGACCAGGGCCCAGACGAGCGTCGGCGCGGATGGGTCGGTCCGGCACCTGGTCGACGTCGAGTTGCGGAATGCCGGCCGGCTCCGGCTGGACGTCGCCAACGACGCCCGGGCCCGGTCGGAGCTGTCGGACTCCCCGCTGCTGATGGAGGAGGCCAGGGCGGTGGCCCTGCACGTCGTCGCCCGGCTCGCGTCCTGACCGTCGGCGGCGCGCGGGACGGGTCAGCGGTTCCAGTCCTGCTTTGCTGCGCGGACCAGCTTGTCCTTCAACTCGCGGGTGTGCCGGCGGCTGACCGGCAGCTCCGCCGAGTCGATCACCACCACGTAGCCGGAGTTGACCAGCCGCAGCTCGGCGATCAGCTTGAGCTGCACCAGGTAGGACCGGTGGATCCGGACGAAACCGGCATCCGCCCAGCGTTCCGCGAGGGTCGCCAGCGACACCCGCACCAGGTGCGAGCCGTCGGCGGTGTGCAGCCGGGCGTAGTCGCCCTGCGCCTCCACCCAGCGCACCGCCGAGCGGGGCAGCATCCGGGTGGTGCCGGCCAGCTCGATCGGGATGGTCGGGTCCTCCTCCGCGCGGGCCAGCGCCGCCGGGTGCGACGGCACCACCCGGGAGCCGATCACCCGGCGCAGCGACTCGGCGAGCCGTTCGGCGCGTACGGGCTTGCGGACGTAGTCGGTGGCGCCCAGGTCGAACGCGTCGACCGCCCCGTCGTCGTACGCGGTGACGAAGACGATCGCCGGTGGCCGGGCGAACCGGCGCAGTACCCGGGCCAGCTCCATGCCGTCCAGCCCGGGCATCCGGATGTCGAGGAAGACCACGTCCACGTCGCCGTCGCGGAGCAACCGCAGCGCCTCCGTCGCGTCCCCCGCCGTGTGCAGCCGGGCCACCCGGGGATCGGCCCGCAGGTGGTACGCCAACTCGTCCAGCGCCGGCGGCTCGTCGTCGACCGCCAGCACCCGGAGGAACCCGGACGCGCTCACCGCGCCGATCCGGTCGGCCCGGTCGCCACGCTCGGTCACGAGCCGGCCCGTACGCCGGGGTGGAACTTCGGCACCCGCATGCTCACCTTCGTACCCGAATTGAGGCCCGTCTCGACGACGAGGCCGAAGCCGTCGCCGAAGACCGACCGGAGCCGCTCGTCGACGTTGGAGAGCCCGACGTGCTGGCCCGGGTCGTCGCCCGGGTCCCCGGCGGCGCCGGCCAGCTCGGCGATGCCGGCGGTCAGCGTGGTCGGATCCATCCCCACTCCGTCGTCCTCCACGGTGATGTGGCACTCGGTGCCCGCGTCCCGGGCCTCGATGCTCACCATGCCCGTGCCCGGCTTGCGGGACAACCCGTGCCGGACGGCGTTCTCCACCAGCGGTTGCAGGCAGAGGAAGGGCAGCGTCACCGGCAGCACCTCGGGGGCGATCTGGAGGCGCACCTGGAGCCGGTCACCGAACCGCGCCCGCTCGATCGTCAGGTAGCGGTCGATCGAGCGCAGCTCCTCGGCCAGCGTGGTGAACTCGCCGTGCGCCCGGAACGAGTACCGGGTGAACTCGGCGAACTCCAGGATCAGCTCCCGCGCCCGGTCCGGGTCGGTGCGGACGAAGGAGCCGATCGCGGTCAGCGCGTTGTAGATGAAGTGCGGGCTGATCTGGGCACGCAGGGCGCGTACCTCGGCGCGGGCCAGCCGCTCCCGGGAGGAGTCCAGCTCGGCCAGGGCGAGCTGGTTGCCCGCCCAGTGCGCCGTCTCCAGGGTGGCCTGCACCAGGCCGGGCGCCGGCTGGCCGTCGGCCACCGCGACCAGCGCACCTACCCTGCGCCCGTCGGCGCCGGTCAGCGGGGCCACCACCGCGCCGCGCACCGGGCAGTCGACCCGGTCGCAGTGCAGCTCGGAGTCGCCGAGGACCGTCGAGCGGCCCGACGCCACGGCCCGCCGGGCCGCCGCGACCAGTTGCGCGTGATGGTGCCCGCCCCGCCCGTCCAGGGCGAGCAGCTCCTCCCGGTCGGTCAGCGCCAGCCCGGCCGCCCCCACCAGCGTCCGCAGATGGCGTACGGCCTTCGCCGCGTTCGCGGCACTCAGGCCGGCGCGCAGCGGCTCGGCGGCCAGCCCGGCGGTGTGCAGCACCTCGTACGTGGCCCGCTGGGTGGCCGTGGCGATGCCCCGCCGCGCGCGCAACCGGATCACGGCGAACAGGGCCGCGCCCAATGCGGCGACCAGCGAGACGACGCCGAACAAGCCCGAGAGGTTGCCACCCACGCAGCGATCCTGGCCCCTGCCGGCCCGGACGCCAAGGGTCAGTACGCGCCCTTGCGGGCGAGCACCACCCCGACGGTGCGCCACAGAATGCTCAGGTCGTACGCCAGCGACCAGTTGTCGACGTAGTAGAGGTCGAGCCGGACCGCCTCGTCCCAGGACAGGTCGGAGCGGCCGGAGACCTGCCACAGCCCGGTCATGCCCGGCCGGACCAGCAGCCGACGGCGGACGTCACCGAGGAAGTCGCCGTCGTCGGCGGGCAGCGGGCGCGGCCCGACCAGCGACATCTCGCCCTTCAGCACGTTGATCAACTGCGGCAGCTCGTCCAGCGAGGAGGCGCGCAGGAAGCGGCCCACCGGGAAGACCCGCGGGTCCTCCTTCATCTTGAACAGCATGCCGTCGGTCTCGTTGCGGTCGACGAGGCTCGCCAGCCGGTCCTCCGCGTCCACGTACATGGTGCGGAACTTCCAGACCCGGAAGGTGCGGCCCTCGTGGCCGACCCTGGGCTGGCGGAAGAAGACCGGGCCGGGGTCGGAGACCCGGATCGCGATCGCGATGAACAGGAAGACCGGGGTCAGCATCAGCAGGCCGAGCCCGGCGGCGACCCGGTCCATCAGGTTCTTGGCGAGCAGCGCCGGCCCGGAGAGGGTCGGCTCCTCGACGTGCAGCAGCGGCAGGCCCTCGATCGGCCGGATGTGCACCCGGGGACCGGCGATGTCGGTCAGCTGCGGGGCGACGACCAGGTCGACGCCCGAGCCCTCCAACTGCCAGGCCAGCCGGCGCAGCTCGCCCGGCTCCGCGCTCGCCGAGCCGCAGACCGCGATCGTGTCGCCGCCGACCTCCCGGACCAGGGCGAGGACGTCGCGGCCCGCGTACACCGGGACCGGGGTCTCGATGCCCTTGGCGGCGGCGTAGCCGTCGGTGACGTGGATGGCGACCGGCACCAGCCCGGCGGACGGGTTGCGGGTGACCGCGGTGTAGACCTCCAGGCACTCCGGCAGGGTGCCGACCAGCACCATCCGGTGACCGGCCTGGCCGATGTTGCGCCGGACCACGTGCAGCACGAAGCGGCAGAGGATCCGGTTCAACAGGATCAGCAGCAGCGCCGCGAGCAGGGCGGTGCCGACCGTGTACCGGGACAGGTCGGTCTTGGTGGCGAAGGCGAGGAAGGACACCGTCGCGGTGACGGCGACGCCGGCCCGGATCACCCGCTTGTACTCGTCGGGACCGAGGCCGAGGTAGCGCCGGTCGTACGAGCGGTTGGCCCAGAGGCTGACCACCCAGCCGAGCGGCAGCAGCACGAACGCCACCGTGTGGAACCACGTCGGGTCCTGCTCGGCGTTGTAGAAGCCCGCCCGCGACTGGTCGAACGTCTCGATGGCGATCATGCTGGCGACCGCGGCGGCTGCGAAGTCGAGCAGCAGCAGGAGGGCGATGTAGGGGCGGTGCCAGCGCGACACCCGACGGCGGGCCCGAGCCCACGCGGACCGGGGTACGCCGTTGTGGGGCGCCGCCGGCGGCTGGATCTCGAAGCTGTCGACGTGCCGCACGAGTTTGCTCCGGCCTGTGTTGGTCTCCGGGCGCTGGAGGCTTGTCGTCACCTCATCCATGTCCTCCCGCATGACACGGGCCGCTCACTCGCCGTGAGGGCCCGGGTCGCCCACCGTTCCAGTCTCCCACGCGGGAACCGACCCGCGCGCTGACCCGAGGGACAACGCGCCGGTGTGGAAGCCGCCGGGCGTCTGGCCGGCTCCACGCCATTCAGGAGCCGGGGACCGAGCCACTATACCGATGGATGACGGGCCGGGTAGAGCCACAACTCCGACCTTCGGCGCGGGATGGCCGAATCCGTTCTGTAGCCGGCAGTGTTGTCACTCACCGTACAAGTCGCGACAGCCTTCGGTCAGCGAGAGGCTTGCCGCCGGTCTGGCAGGTGGCGCAGTACTGGAGGCTGGAATCGGCGAACGAGACCTGACGGACGGTGTCCCCGCACACCGGGCAGGGCTGCCCCGTACGGGCGTGCACCCTCAGACCCGAGCGCTTCTCGCCCTTCAGTTCGGCGGCCTTCTGCCCGACCGACCGGCGCACCGCGTCGCCGAGCACCTCCCGCGTCGCCACGTGCAGGGTCGCGAGCTGGTCGTCGGTCAACCGGTTGGTCAGCGCGAACGGCGACAGCTTCGCCGCGTGCAGGATCTCGTCGGAGTACGCGTTGCCGACCCCGGCCAGCACCGTCTGGTCGGTGAGCACGCCCTTGACCTGGCCCTTACGGCTACGCATCCGCTCGGCGAAGGTGGCCAGGTCGGCGGCGAGGGCGTCCGGGCCCAGCCGGGCCACCCCGGGCACCGCCCGAGGGTCGGTGACCAGGTAGACGGCGAGGCTCTTCTGGGTGCCGGCCTCGGTCAGGTCGAAGCCGGAGCCGTCGTCGAGGCGTACCCGCAGCGCGACCGGGCCCTTGCCGGGCCGCAGCGGGGCGGCGGATCCGAACGCCTCCCGGTAGTGCAGCCAGCCTGCCCGGGCCAGGTGGACCACCACGTGCAGGTCGCCGTCGAGCACCACGTCGAGGAACTTGCCGTGCCGGCGGGCGTCGGTCACCACCCGTCCGGCGGCGGCGGTCGGCGCCGGATCGTACGTCTTCAGGGCGCTGATCGCGGCGACCTCCAACCGGTCGACGCGCCGCCCCACCGCGCGCTCACGCAGGTAGCCCGCGAGCGCCTCAACCTCCGGTAGTTCGGGCACCAGCCAACGGTAGCCTTCTTTCCCGTGAGCGCGAGGAATGAGCTTGCGAGTCCCGCAGTCGCGAACGAAAGGCGAGCTCAGTGAGAATCGTGGTGGCGCACAACCGGTACCGGGAGGCTCAGCCCTCCGGCGAGAACACCATCGTCGACGTGGAGATGGCCCAGCTCACCGCGGCCGGCGTCGAGGTGCTGCCGTTCATCCGCAGCTCGGACGAGATCCCGACGATGCCGAAGTCGGCCAAGGCGCTGCTGCCGATCTCCCCGATCTGGGCGCCCCGCGCTCAGGAGGACCTGAGCCGGCTCATCAGCGAGCACCGGCCGGACGTGCTGCACCTGCACAACCCGTACCCCCTGATCTCCCCGTGGATCGTGCGGACCGCGCACCGGCACGGCGTGCCGGTGGTGCAGACGGTGCACAACTACCGTCAGGTCTGCTCCTCCGGGCTCTACTTCCGGGACGGGATGATCTGCCAGGACTGCCGGGGCCGCGCCCTGGGCGTGCCGGCGATCGTGCACCGCTGCTACCGGGGCTCCCGGGCGCAGAGCGCCCTGATGGCGACCACGCTCGCCGTGCACCGGGGCACCTGGCGGTCGGTGGACCGGTTCATCGCGCTCACCTCGGCGGTCGCCGACCACCTGCGCGACTACGGCATCCCGGCGGAGCGGATCGTGGTCAAGCCGAACGGTATTCCTGACCCGGGGGCGCCCGCGCCGCTCGGCGACGGCTTCCTCTACATGGCCCGGCTCTCCCCGGAGAAGGGGCTGGCCCTGCTGCTGGACGCCTGGCGGCGACACCCGGACGGCGCGCTCGGCCCGCTGCGCATCGCCGGGGACGGCGAACTGCGCCCGCTGGCCGAGGCCGCCGCCGCGGAGCGTGCCGACGTGACCTACCTCGGGCCGCTGGACCGCGCCGGAGTACGCGCCGCGATCGAGGCCAGCGCGGTCGTCATCGCTGCCTCCACCTGGCACGACGTGCTGCCCACGGTGATCATCGAGGCGCTGGCCAGCGGCCGGCCGGTGCTCGGCACCGCCCTCGGCGGCATCCCGTACCTGCTCGGCGCGGACGCCCCGCGCGAGCCCGCCGGCACCGGCCCGGCCGCCGTCGCCACGGCCGCGCCGGGGGAGGGCCGCGTCGCGCTGCCCACCGGCGTGCAGGCGGGCGAGGCGGGCTGGGTGGTGCCCCCGGAGCCGGCCGCGATGGCCGACGCCCTGCCGGTGGCCCGGGCCGGCGCGGCGCGTCTCGCCCCGGCGGCGCGCGCCCGCTACGAGCGCACGTTCCACCCGGACGTGGTCACCCGCCAGTTGATCGACGTGTACGCGGGCGTCTCGGCCACCGCCACGCCCCGCTGAGCCACCTCGCGCCCCCTCCGGCTGTCCCTTGACTGTGGGCTGCGCCTCGATCGTTTGCTGCTCACCCGGCCCTGTACGCAGGCGGGACCCGGGTAAACGACAAACGATCTTGGGGCGGTAGCGACAGCCCGCAACGAGTACGACATCGGCGCCGTCGAGCGGGGGAACAAGGTTCCGGTACTGCTTCACGCCGACATGATTGCCTTCACCATGCCCCGGAGCGAGTGGCTTTCCGGACCGTTGACCGCCGCCGGGCGCTCTCGCCTGGCCGTGCTGCAAAAGCTCAATGGTTAGAGCGCCAAAACCCTCGCCCACCCCCGCCCAATGCGTTGATCATGAAGTTGGCGGCGATGTTGATCGCGAACAGTGCCGCTAACTTCATGATCAGCCCGTTGGGTGGGGCTGATCAGTCGGTCGCACAGGTGGGGCAGCTCGACAGGGGGCGGAGCGGCAGGTCGGAGCGGTGCAGGGCGGCCGGGCAGTAGCTCAGCGCAGGGAGGCGCGGGCGGAGAAGGCGATGCTGGCCAGCAGGAAGCCACCGTTGACGACCGTGAACGCGACCATCACCCAGAGGACGAGGGCGGGGGCGATGGCCAGCACCAGGCCGGCGGCGAAGATCACCGCACCGTAGTCGCGGACCAGCTTCACGAGGCGTACGGGCAGCGAGGTCGAGGTGACCATGCTGGCGGCGTTCGGGCCGGCCTGCATCACCGACGTGACCAGGTTGACCATCCAGGTGCCGGCGAAGGTCGCGACCAGCCAGCTCGGCGTCGACGGCTCCTGCGCCACCGCCGTCGCGGACAGGGCGGCGACCAGGGCGATCTGGGCGGCCACGTCGCAGAGCACGTCGACCCGGGCCCCGGCGGCGCTGCCCTGCCCCGTCACCCGGGCCAGCTGGCCGTCGGCGCAGTCCAGGCAGTACGCCACCTGCCAGCCGACCAGGGCGAGCAGCCCGACCGCCCAGGCCGGCACGTCGCCGGCGGCCACCGGCCCGGCGAGCCCGACCACGGTGACCGAGGTGGCCAGGCCGAGCACCAGGTTGGCGATGGTCAGCGCGGTCGGGCGCAGCCCGAGACGCTGGGCGACGAGCGCGAAGACCGCGCCCAGCCACTGGCTGATCGATTCGCTGAACAGGCCGCCACCCCGGTTCACCCGGTGGAAGTCGGCGACGGTGGGGCGGGACTCAGCCAAGGTGGTCGCGGATTGCACCGGCGTAGTCTGCCAGCCGCTTGCGCGTCTCGGTAGGCGACAGCGCCAGGTGTTCGAGGATGGTGTAGCGGTCCGGCCGGGTCCGGGGCGCGAACTGCACCGCCTCCACGAACTGGTCGTCGCTGAGCCCCACGTCAGCGGGGAGCCGGGGCAGGCCGTGCCGGGCCAGGCAGGCCGACATGTCCCGGAACCGGCGCAGGTCGCCCCGCAACCAGGTGCAGAAGAGCGCGCCCAGCCCGGCCAGCTCGCCGTGCGAGGCGGTACCCGGGAAGAGCGCGTCCACCGCGTGCATGATCTCGTGGCAGCCGCCGCTGCACGGGCGGCTGGTGCCCTCGATCGCCATGGCCAGGCCGCTGGAGATCAACGCCTCGGCCAGCACGGTGACGAAGGCGTCGTCGCTCATGTCGCCCGGGTGGTTGAGCACCGCTTCGGCGCCCGCCCGGGAGAGCGAGGCGGCGAGCCCGTCGAACGGTTCTCCGCGTACCTGCCGGGACAACTCCCAGTCGGCCAGCGCGCTGATGTTGCTCACCACGTCCCCGATGCCGGCCCGGTTGTGCCGGTCCGGACCGCTCTCCACGAAATCCAGATCGACGATCACGGCGATCGGGATGTGCACCCCGTAGGAGCCCTTGATCCCGTCGGTGATCAAGCTCGCCACGGGGGAGGCGATGCCGTCGTTGGCCAGGCTGGTGGCGACCGAGACCATCGGCAGGCCCCGCCGGGTCGCCGCGTACTTGGCCACGTCGATGGTCTTGCCACCGCCGATGCCGATCACCGCGTCGTACGAGCGGGCGCGGAGCTTGCCGCCCAGGTCGTCTGCGGCGTCGAGGCTGCCCCCGGTGACGGTGAACAGGTCGGCCGACCGGAGCGACGGCCGAATCAGGTCGGCGACCTTCTCCCCCTGCCCGGGACCGACCACCACCGCCACGTCACCGCCGGCGGAGATCCGCCCGTCGGCCAGGATCGCGCCGAGGTCGGCCACCGCCCCCCGGCGCACGTCGATGTGCAGCGGGGTCAGCACGCTACGGGCTAGTAGCGGCACGCGATCTCCCGTGCCCGGGCCAGGTCGGCGTGGTTGTCGACCTCGACCCAGGAGACGTCGCCGATCGGCGCCGCCCGAACCTCGCCACCCCGGTCGGCGAACTCCTGGTAGCCGTCCTCGTAGTAGAGGTTCGGGTCGCGCCGCCACGTCGCCTCCAGGGCGTCGGCGAGGGCGTCGGCCACCTGCGGTTCGATCAGCGTCGCGCCGATGTACTCCCCGTACGCGTCGCCCGGGTCCATGATCTTGGTGATCCGGGTGAGCTGGCCGGCGGCGTCGAAGGTGGTCTTCATCTCCTCCTCGGCCAGCGGCTTGATGGTGTCGACGGCGAGCAGGATGCCCGGGCCGCGCTCGGCCAGCAGGGTCTTCTCCACGCTCACCGGGTGCACGGTGTCGCCGTTGACCAGCAGCACGCCCCGGGCGAAGTACTCCCTGGCCAGCCAGAGGGAGTAGGCGTTGTTCCACTCCTCGGCCTTGTCGTTGTGCACGAGGGTGATCGTGACGCCGTACTTCTTCTCCAGTTCCGCCTGGCGGGAGACGACCGCGTCGGCGGCGTAGCCGACCACGATCACGACGTCGGTGAGCCCCACCTCGGCCAGGTTGCGCAGCGAGATGTCCAGGATGGTGGTGTCACCGTCCACCGGCACCAGCGCCTTGGGCAGGGTGTCGGTGTACGGGCGCAGCCGACGCCCCGCCCCGGCTGCGAGCACCATCCCGATCATTGAGGCGTCCTCCCTCGTACGACTCCCGGTCACCGCTGGAGGATAGCCCCGCGTGCCCGCGGCGCTGTGGCCAACCGGGTCAGCCGGGCAGCGCCGCCAGGTCCGCCAGCACCGCCAGCCGCTCCTCGGCGGTCAGCACGGCGTACGGGCCGGCGGCCCGCCGGTCGGTCTCCAGTTCGATGGCGAGCAGCTCCGGGCCGGGCGGCAGGGCGGCGGCGCTCGTCGCGTCGTGTCCGGCGGCGGTCCACGCGGCGGCGTGCGCGTCGGCCCGGTGGTAGCGCATCGTGCCGAGCCGGTTCAGCAGCAGCACGCCGGGCGGGGTGCCGTCCGGCTCGTACGGCGGCGCCGTCGCGGCGAAGGCCGCACCAGCGTCGGCGCCCTCCTCGTCGGTGAGCACCAGCGCGTACGCGAGCACCCGGCCGAACGCCTCCACCAGCCGCACCACCCGGTCGTCGTGCCCCGCCCAGAGTTCCTCGGTCACCTCCGCGTGCACCTGCCAGATCTCGGCGAGGAAGGCCAGGCCGCGTTCGGTGGCGGAGAGTTCGCCCTCGGGGCTGCGGTGGATCATCCCGTACGCCACCTGTTTGTCCAGGGCCCGCCGGCAGTCGACCGGGTCCCGGTAGCGGGTGACCGCCGCGAATCCGGCCTCGTCGACCGTCCCGCCCGGCGCCGCGAGGCGGGTGCGGAACTCCAGCAGGAAGCCGGTGGCGGCCGGCCCGCCGTACCGCTGGCTCAGCTCGGCGCCGCCGCCGTCGCGGCCGGCGAGGATGCCGGCGACGAACGCCCGGTCGACCGCCGGGGCGACCAGGCCGGCGAACCGGTGCGGCGCCAGCTCGACGGTGTCGTTCACAGACCGATCGAGCGCAGGGCGGCGAAGCCTTCGGCCACGATCCGCCGGATGAGCCCGTCGTTGACGTCGCGGTGCTCGTCGAGCAGGTCGAGCTCGTCGGCGGCGAGCCACCGGAACTCGGTGTGCCTGTCCACCTCCAGCCTCGGCCGGGCCAGGTCGCCGTCCACCCGGACCAGCCAGTCGCGCTCGATCCGCGCCAGGCCGTCGTCGGCGACGTAGCGGTAGTCGCCGACGTGGCCGAGCACGTGCGACACCGTCCAGCCGGTCTCCTCGGTCACCTCCCGGCGCAGCGCGTCCATCCAGTCCTCGCCCGGCTCCAGGTGGCCGCCGGCGATGTCCCAGCAGTTGGGAAAAATGCGCCGTTGGGCGGACCGTCGCTGGATGAAGATTCGACCGTCGTCGCCGACGATCAGCGCGCCGGCGCAGCGCAGAGGCTCGGTGGACACGCCACGACAGTAGCGAGCGCTCGGGCGTTTCGGCGATGCCCGGTCTTGTCCGGGGCACCGCACGGGCGCACCATGTCCCCTACCGGGTGCCACCGTCCCACAGGGGTGATGCGTGATGCAGGTTCGGGAAGCGATGTCCAGCGAGGTTCTCGTGGTCGGCCCGGAGCACACGCTCCGTCAGGCGGCCCGGATGATGTCGGCCCGTGGTGTCGGGTCGGCGGTCGTGATCGACCCCGATTCCGAGGGGGTCGGCATCATGACCGAACGTGACGTGCTCAAGGCCATCGGGGCCGACCTGGACTGCGACGTCGAGCGGACGTCCGCCCACCTCACGTGGGACGTGGTCTACGCCGCGCCGGAGTGGACGGTGGAGGAGGCAGCCGCGGCCATGGCCCGGGGCGGCTTCCGGCACCTGGTGGTGCTCGACGGGCGCGAGGTGGCCGGGGTGATCTCCGTACGGGACATCATGCGGGTCTGGGCGGCCAGCCGGATGGTCGAGGCGCCCTGAGCGGCGACTCCGTCGCAAGGTGTGGCGCGCCGATCGACGGGTAAGGATCCGGTGCGGGCGCGGACGGGCCGCGACCCGCGACGGAGGTCCTCATGCGTGGCGCGGATCGGCTGGTCGAGCAGCAGTACGCGATGCTCCTGCGGCGGGACGTGGCCCGGCTGCCGGACCTCTACGCGACCGACGCCTTCTACTCCATGCCCGGCGTCACGGTGCGCCCGATCGAGTTGCCCGCCCTGTTGCGCACCTGGACCGGGGCCTTCCCGGACCTGGTCGTCGACCCGATCGGGTCGGTGCAGACGGCCGGTGGCGCGGCCGTCGAGCAGCGGCTGACCGGCACCCACACCGGGGTGCTGCACACCCCGTTCGGCACCGTCGCGCCGACCGGCCGGGTGGTGAGCTGGGACGTGGTGGACGTCGTGCGGGTCCGGCGTGGCCGGATCGCGGCCTGGCGGTCGTACTTCGACTGGGGGCAGCTGATCGCGACGCTCGGCCTGCACGTGGACGGGCTTTCCCGGGAAGCGCAGCACGACCCGCTCGGCCTTCCGGTCTGATCTTCCGCCGACCGGCCGACGCCGGTCACCCGTCCCGGTGGCTCAGGATGCGGACATCGCCGTGCCGTCCGCACGCACCCCGTCGCCTTCCGTACGCTGAACAGCCATGACCGCCCAGCAGCTGATCTCCTTCGCCCGTGGCGCTCCCTCGCTGGACATCGTCGATGTCGAGGGGCTCAAGGCCGCCGCCGTCCGCGCGTTCGACGCCGACCCCGCCGGGGTGACGGCGTACGGCACCTCCGTCGGCTACCTTCCGCTGCGGAAGTGGATCGCCGAGAAGCACGGGGTCGCCGCCGACCAGGTGCTGATCACCAACGGGTCGTTGCAGGCGGACGCGTTCCTCTTCGACCACCTGGTACGCCCCGGCGACGCGGTGGTGGTGGAGCGCCCGACGTACGACCGGACCCTGCTCAACCTCCAGCGGATGGGCAGCGAGCTGCACGGCGTCTCCATCCAGCCGGACGGGCTCGACACCGCAGAGCTGCGCAAGCTGCTGGAGTCGGGAGTGCGCCCCCGGCTGGCGCACGTGATCCCGAACTACCAGAACCCGGCCGGTGTGACCCTCAGCCTGGAGAAGCGCCGCGAGCTGCTCGACCTCGCCGCCGAGTACGAGTTCACGATCTTCGAGGACGACCCGTACGCCGACATCCGGTTCCGGGGCGAGGCGCTGCCGTCGATGCTCTCGCTGGACACCCGCGACGTCGTGGTGCACGCCTCCAGCTTCACCAAGACGGTCTGCCCGGGCGTACGGGTCGGCTACCTGGTCGGTCCGGCGGACCTGATCGGCGACATCGCGAAGAAGGCGACCAGCCTCTACATCTCGCCGGGCATGGTCTCCGAGGCGATCGTGCACCAGTTCTGCGTCTCCGGCGACATCGAGCGTTCCATCGGGACCGTGCGCGCCGCGCTCGGCGAGCGGGCGCGGGTGCTGGCCGAGTCGCTGCGCCGGCACATCCCGGAGGCCCGTTTCGTGGAGCCGGACGGCGGCTACTTCCTCTGGGTCGAGCTGCCCGAGGACGTGGAGGTCGACAGGCTCGCGCCGGCCGCCGCCGAGCGCGGGGTCGCCGTGGTCAAGGGCAGTGACTTCGTCGTCGACGGTGGGCGGCACGCGCTGCGGCTGGCGTACTCGGCGGTCACCGCCGACCAGATCGACGAGGGCGTGCGGCGGCTGGCGGAGGCCATGGCAGCCGTACGGGGCTGAATTTCTGTCAGATTTCTGACAGTTCGACGATCGCGGCCGTCCCGGGTCTCCCGCCGGGGCGGCCGGCGGCCCACAATGCTGCGAGCGTCACTCACCACGTGTAGCGGAACTCACCGTCCGGCGCCGGCCCCCGCCCGCGCCCGACGACGAGCCTCGGCCCGACCGGCCGCACGTGGAGTGGCGCGACCAGCACAACCCCCGCCCCCAAGGGCGCCGGGTGGGCCGAGTCGTCCCCTCACCCCCCTGAAGCGACCCGGCCCGCCCGGCCCCACCCTCCCGTCGATCGTCACCGGCGGTGATCGGCGGCGGCGGCGTACTGTCTACCACCGGCAGCGCGTGGGGAGGGGGCGTGATGACGGACCAGGGACAGCAGGGGCGGACGGCCTCGCCGAACGGCGGACGGGTGCTCAGGCCCCGGGACTGGGTGGCACCGGTGCGGGCGATGACCCGCCGGCTCAACTCCGACAACCCGCAGCAGCTCCCCGCGCCGTCCGGCCCCCAACGCAGCGCGGTCGTCGACTGTGCCCTCTACGTCGACGGCCAACGGCAGCCCGGCGACTGCCGGTACGCCGAGGCCCTCGCCGCGGCCCGCCGAGAGGAGCACGGCTTCGTCTGGCTCGGCCTGCACGAGCCCGAGCTGGACGAGATGACCGCCATCGCCGCCACGTACGGGCTGCACGAACTGGCCGTCGAGGACGCCGTCAAGGCGCAGCAGCGCCCCAAGCTGGAGCAGTTCGGTGAGGTCAGCTTCCTGGTGCTGCGGACCGCCCGCTACTGCGAGCACGCCGAGCTGACCGAGCACTCCGAGGTCGTCGAGACCGGCCAGGTGATGCTCTTCATCGGCCCGAACTTCCTGATCAGCGTCCGGCACGGGGACGCCTGCCGGCTGGCTCCCGTCCGGGCCGACCTGGAGACGAAGCAGGACCTGCTGCTCCAGGGACCCTGGGCGGTGGCGTACGCGGTCACCGACCGGGTGGTGGACCTCTACCTGGAGGTCGCCGACCGGCTGGAAGACGACCTCGACACGCTGGAGGCCGACGTGTTCGACCGCCAGTCCAGCGGCCGGATCCAGCGGATCTACCAGATGAAGCGGGAACTGGTGGAGTTCAAGCGGGCGGTGATGCCCCTGCAACGCCCCCTGATGACGCTCACCGCGCAGATGAACCGCGACGTGCCGAAGGAGATCCGCCGCTACTTCCGCGACGTGCAGGATCACCTCAGCCGCACCGTCGAGCAGGTCAACTCCTACGACGACCTGCTCAACTCCATCCTCCAGGCGCGGTTGGCACAGGTCACGGTCGACCAGAACAACGACATGCGCAAGATCGCCGCGTGGGCCGCCATCGCCGCCGTCTGGACCGCCATCGCCGGCATCTACGGAATGAACTTCGACGTCATGCCGGAACTGGGGATGACGTACGGCTATCCGGTCGTTCTCGCCCTGATGCTCGCGATCTCGCTGGCCCTGTACCGCTGGTTCCGCCGCAACGGCTGGCTCTGACCCCGTAGACCCGCGCCCCGTTCCCACCCCGACCGCCCCTGCACCCCGCACCCCCCACCCCGCACAAGCCCTCCCACCCCGCCCTGCCCTGCCTAGCGCCCCGCCCCGCGCTGCCTCGCGCCCACCACGCCACGCCACGCGCCCCGCCCTGCCTAGCGCCTCGCGCCACCCTGCCTCGCGCCCACCACGCCACGCCACGCGATCTTGCAGTTTGTGCCCGGGTATAAGGGACTAATAGGGCGCCGCAGGGGCAGGAAGTGCAAGATCGCGGGATCCGGGCCAGCCCAGCCAGCCCAGCCCGGCCCGGCCCAGCCCGGCTGGGCCGGGTGGGCAGGGCCGGGCCGGCTGGGCAGGGCGGGGGCGGGGAGGGCGCGCGGGAAAGGCGGGGGCAGGCGGAAGCGCCGGCGGGAGGCGGGGAGCCGCCTGCGCCGGCGCTTTCCGGGACTGACCGGGGGTCAGCGGCGGCCGTTGGTCTTGGCGCCGCTCTTGCCGAGAGCCTCGGTGAGGTCGGCCGCCGGGCGGCCCGAGGTGTCCTTCGCGCCCTCGGCCACCGACGGGACCTTGTCCGTCGCGTGCACCGTCGGCTGCTTGCCGGGGGCGGTGGAGGCGCTGTCGCCACCTGCGACCGCCGAGCCACCTGCGACCGCCGAGCCACCTGCGACCGCCGAGCCACCAGCCGTAGTCGAGCCGCCGGCCATCGCCGAGCCGCCGGCGCCGGTCGGGCCGCCGGCCACGCCAGTACCGCTCGACATCGTCGAGGCCTTGGTCACCGACGGGGTCTTGATCTCGATGCTGTCGACCTCGTCACGCATCGGCTCCAGCTTGCTGCGGGTCGGGTCGTACTCGGCCCACTCCTGCTGCTCCCGGCGACGCCGCATCGCGATGGCGGCGACCCCGGCCACCGCGCCGGCCGCGAGCAGGCCCGTCATCATGGACCCGCCCCGGCGGGAGTTCTTCTTCCGGCCAGCCTTCATGTTCTTCGCCTTGACCTTCCTGGTGGCCGCGGCCTGCTTGGCTGCGACGGCCTTCCTGCCGGTGACGGCCTTCTCCGCCGCCTCGGCCTGCGCCTTGCGGACGGCCAGGGCCAGGGGCGCGAGCGCGGCGACCGTGGACGCGAGGCCGCTGGACGCGCGGTCGCGCACCAGGACGGCGGTCGGCGCGACGGCGCCCCGGGCCGCCTGGACCCGCGGGCCGACGGTGGCGCCGGCGCCCTTCGCGGCGTACGTCGCCGCCTGCCTCAGGTGACCGAGGCCCTGGTTCAGCTCCACCTTGGCCAGCTGCCCCTGGGTCTTACGCCGCCCGATTCCAAACACGGTCCCACCTCCTGGGAGTTGTTCCTTCGTCATCCTCCACCTTCGGATGCCTCCGCACTGCCAGATCGGGCACATGGGAGGATCCGCATGGAACTGACCAACGAGTGAGGAGTACCCGTGGCCGAGGCTGTCTACGCCACCCTGCACACCAACGCCGGCCCGATCCGGCTGGAGCTCTTCGGCAACCACGCCCCGAAGACCGTGAAGAACTTCGTCGAGCTGGCCGAGGGCACCCGCGAATACACCGACCCGCGTACGAACCAGCCGGGCAACGGGCCGTACTACGACGGCACCATCTCGCACCGGGTGATCAGCGGTTTCATGGTCCAGATGGGTGACCCGACGGGCACCGGTCGTGGCGGCCCGGGCTACAAGTTCGGTGACGAGTTCCACCCGGAGCTGCGCTTCGACCGGCCGTACCTGCTGGCGATGGCGAACGCCGGGCCGGGCACCAACGGCTCGCAGTTCTTCATCACCGTGTCGCCGACGCCGCACCTGAACAACCGGCACACCATCTTCGGTCAGGTGGCCGACGAGCAGTCCGCGAAGGTCGTCGACGCGATCGCGAACACCCCGACCGGGCCGAACGACCGGCCGTTGCAGGACGTCGTCATCGAGCGGGTCGAGATCGAGCGGTCCGCTGCCTGAGCGGTCCGCGAGGTACCTTTGCCGACATGACTGAGCGCTCCGAGGGTCGGGACCGGTTGGTGGGCCGCGCGGCCGGTGACGGCGGGCTGGTGCGGTGAGCGAGTCTCCGCCCACCACCCCGGTCTGTTTCCGGCACCCTGGCCGGGAGACGTATGTGCGGTGCACCCGCTGTGACCGGTCGATCTGCCCGGACTGCATGCGGGAGGCATCGGTCGGGTTCCAGTGCCCGGAGTGTGTGGCGGAGGGACGTCGTAGCGTGCGGCCGGCGCGTACCGCCTTCGGTGGTGGTGCCGCCGGTCGGCACGGCTACGTCACCAGGGCGCTGCTCGCGCTGAACGTGCTGATGATGCTGCTCTCCATCGCCTCCGACCGGGGTGGGGACGCGGCGGTCGGCGGCTCCGGCTTCGGTGGCCTGATGGGCGGCAGCACCCCGCTGACCGACTGGGGCTCGGTGCTCGGCGGCGCGCTCTTCCCGGACGGCACGGTCGGGGGCATCGCCGAGGGCGAGTGGTACCGCCTGGTCACCGCGATGTTCCTGCACTACGGCGTGGTGCACCTGCTGCTGAACATGTGGGCACTGTGGGTGCTCGGCCGGTCGCTGGAGGCCAGCCTCGGCCCGCTGCGTTTCGGAGCGCTCTATCTGGTCGCAGGGCTGGGCGGGAACGTCGCCGCCTACCTGTTCAGCGCGCAGAACCAGCTCACCGCCGGCGCCTCCACGTCGATCTTCGGCTTGTTCGCCGCGCTGGTGGTCATCGAGCGGAGGATGGGGCGGGACATCTCCCAGGTGCTCCCCGTCCTGGTGATCAACCTGGTCTTCACGTTCACCGTGCCGGGCATCTCGATTCCCGGGCACCTGGGCGGCCTGGTGGTCGGGGGGCTGCTGGCGCTCGTGTTCGCGTACGCCCCCCGGTCGCGGCGGACGCTGGTGCAGTTCGCGGGCGGCGCGGTGATCGTGGTGGCGCTGCTCGGCCTGGCCCTGATCCGCACCGCGGCCATCCTCGGCGGCTGACCGCACGCATGAGCGTGGCCCCGCTCAGCGCGGGCGGGCCTCGTGCAGGGCCTCGGCCACCTCGACGGGATCCGCGCCGAGGTCGTGGCGGCCGAAGAGGTGCAGCGACTCGCCCGCGTCGATTTCCAGCATTTCGCTGGCCAGGCCCCGCCGCGCGCGGCGGTCCACGGTCACCTTTTCGACGGCCGACCAGGGCAGCCGCCGGTGCCCCGCGAAGCCCTGGATGACGGTGATCCCGTCCGGGTCGACCGCGAGCCGGACCGGCGCGATCAGGTCGCGCGTCGCCCAGCCGGCGAGCGCGGCGGCCGTGAGCACGGCCAGCGCCAGCCGGACCCGGTCGCTCCCGTCGAGGAGCAGGGCCAGCGCGAGCAGCGCGACCGCGCCGGTCAGCTTGAGCGCCGGGAGGGCGGGCGGCACCCGCCACTGCCGGGCCGGGGCCGGGTGTGGACGCATCCGTTCAGCATGCCAGGGCGTCGGGGGAGGACGCCCGGCCCGCCGACGACGTAGGATCGGGGCCAGCCTAAGTTACCGGGGAGTAGTCATGAGTGACGCAGTCATCGTCGGCGCGGTACGCACCCCGGTCGGGCGGCGCAAGGGCAGCCTGGCCGCCGTGCACCCGGTCGACCTCTCGGCGCACGTGCTGCGCGCCCTCACCGAGCGCACCGGCATCGATCCGGCGCAGGTCGACGACGTGGTCTGGGGCTGCGTCTCCCAGGTCGGCGACCAGTCGTGGAACGTCGCCCGCAACGCCGTGCTCGCCGCCGGCTGGCCCGAGTCGGTGCCCGGCACCACGCTCGACCGGCAGTGCGGCTCCAGCCAGCAGGCCCTGCACTTCGCCGCCGCCACCGTCCTCTCCGGCCAGGCCGACCTGGTCGTGGCCGGCGGCGTCGAGTCGATGACCCGGGTCGCGATGGGCTCCAGCGTGGCCGGCGGATCACCCTTCAGCGACCAGTTGCGCGACCGCTACCGGGGTGTCGAGGGCTTCGCCGACGACGCGCCGCTGCCGTTCAACCAGGGCGTCGGGGCGGAGCTGATCGCCGAGCGCTGGCGCTTCTCCCGCGCACAGCTCGACGAGTTCGCCCTGGCCAGCCACGAGAAGGCCGCCGCCGCGCAGGACGCCGGCGCCTTCGACGCCGAGATCGCCCCGGTCGCCCTGGCCGACGGCGGCAAGTTCACCGCCGACGAGGGCATCCGGCGGGACACCTCGCTGGAGAAGCTCGGCGAACTGGCCACCCCGTTCCGCCCCGACGGGGTCGTCACCGCCGGCTCCGCGTCGCAGATCTCGGACGGCGCGGCGGCGCTCGCCGTCACCACCAGCGAGTGGGCCAGCCGGCACGGCCTGCGCCCGCTGGCCCGGGTGCACACCGCCGTTGTCGCCGCCGACGACCCCGTCACCATGCTCACCGCGCCCATCCCGGCCACCGCGAAGGCGCTGCGCCGCGCGGGGCTGGGAATCGAGGAGATCGGGGTGTACGAGGTGAACGAGGCGTTCGCGCCGGTGCCGCTGGCGTGGCTGGCGGAGACCGAGGCGGACCCGGAGCGACTCAACCCGCGGGGCGGTGCGATCGCCCTCGGCCACCCGCTCGGCGGCTCCGGCGCCCGGATCATGACCACCATGCTCGCCCACATGCGGGACAACGACATCCGCTACGGCCTCCAGACGATGTGCGAGGGCGGTGGCATGGCCAACGCCACCATCGTCGAGCTGCTGTAGCCGGCCGAGGAAAATTCCTGGCCCGGTGGGCGGGGTGGCGGCTAGGTTGCCGGGCGTGACTGACGCCGCCGCCACCCCGCGCACCGACTGGGTCGACCCGCACTGGCAGGATGCCGCCCTCGACTGGATCGGCGACCGGCTCGGCCGGCACGGCCGGCGCGTCGTCGGGCCGGTCGAGCCCCGGCTCCGGCCCTGGTCGCTGGTCTGGCGGGTGCCCACCGACGCCGGGGACGTCTGGTTCAAGGCGAACAACCCCGGCACCCGGCACGAGGCCGCGCTGCTGGCCGAGCTGGCCCGGCTCGCCCCCGGCCGGGTGCTCGATCCGCTCGCCGTGGACGCCGACCGTGGCTGGTCCCTGCTGCCGGACGGCGGCCAAACGCTGCGCGACGCGTCGGGTGGCGACCGGAGCCTGCTGACCCGCTGGGAGCGGGTCCTGTCGGAGTACGCCGACCTTCAGCGTGCCGTCGCGCCCCGGGCCGGCGAACTGCTCGCCCTCGGCGTGCCCGACCACCGGCCGGAGGCGCTGCCGGAGCTGTTCGAGGCGCTGCTGGACGACGAGGAGGCGCTGCTGTTCGGGGCGGAGGACGGGCTCACCGTCGAGGCGTACGAGCGGTTGCGCGCCCACCGGGCCGGGTTCGCCGAGGACTGCCGGCGGCTGGCCGGTTCGGGTGTCGCGCCGACCATCCAGCACGACGACCTGCACGACGGCAACGTCTTCGTGGCCGGAGACGGGTACCGCTTCTTCGACTGGGGCGACGCCTCGGTGGCCCATCCGTTCGGCACCCTGCTGGTGACGCTGAACTCGGTCGCGGACGCGTTCGGGCTGCCCGACGGCGACCCGGCGCTGGCGCGGCTGCGCGACGCCTACCTGGAGCCGTGGTCGGCCGGGCACGATCCGGGGGCGCTACGCGAGGCGGCCCGCCTGGCCATCCGCGTCACCCGGGTCAGCCGGGCGCTCTCCTGGCGCCGCGCCCTTGAGACCCCCGACCCGGCCCGCGCGGAGTACGCGGCCGCGGTGCCCGGCTGGTTGCAGGAGTTGTTCGCGCCGGATCCGGTCTGAGCCGGCGCGGCCGGATGCCGGTCGGGCGACTCGTCGGCGGCGGCGGGAAGTCGGACAGGCGGTGCGACGCGCCCGCGTGGAAGTTCCAGAATTCCTGCGTGACCCATGTCACTCCAGGTCGCGCCTCGTTGGGCAGGGCATGGACGTCTTCTCCCGAACGTTCCTCCCGGCGGCCTCCGAGGCCGGGCTGGCGGCGCAGACCGTCACCCGGCACATGCCGGTGTTCCGCCGCTGTGTCGGTTCCGGCGACGCCACCATCCTCGTCACCCGGTGTGTCCGGCCGGACCGCCCGGCCGGTGAGTACCTCCTCCTGCTGACCCACCGACGGCTGGTCGTCACCCAGCAGACCCGCGTGCTGCACCGGCTGCGCCTGCACCTCAACACGGAGTTGCGGGAGCTCAGCAACGTCACCTGGAGCCCCGACCCGCGCCTGCACTCGGTCGAGTTGGCCGCCACCGCGATCGACGGGATCCGCGAGCGGTTCCTCATCCGCACCCGCCACCCGAAGCAGGTGTGGCAGTTCGACGCGCTGCTCAACCACGCCTTCCGGACCCGGCTGCGGACGCCCCGGGAGCGCCTCGTCGCCACCATCGGCGAGGTGCCGGCAGCAGCGCGGCCCGCCGCCTTCCGTCCCGCCGTGGTGCGCTGACCGGTCTGCCCGCCGGCGACGGCGGGCAGACCGTGCCCGTCGGCGCGAGCGGTGCCGCCCGGGGAGGGTGGCACCGCTCGCGTGCGAGGGCCGATCTCAGTAGACGCGGGAACCGATGAAGTCGTCGTGCCCGTAGCCCACCGGGTTGGCGAAGTTGCGGGACTCGAAGGACCACTGCTGGCGGGTGCTGGTGGAGCAGGTCGCCAGGCGCAGCCTGGGGGCGCCCGATCCCGGGCTGTCGAACGCCAGGCAGAGGTTGCTGTTGCCGGCCGCCTTGAGCTGGTTGCCGGCGAGGACGAACTTCTGGTTGGTGCCACCGTGGCAGTTGTAGATGTTCACCGCCGTGCCGGCGCTCAGCGACCCGCCCGAGACGTCCAGGCAGCGGTCGTGGGAGAGCTCCGAGTGCAGCGACTGGCGGGTCGGGTCGTACCAGAAGCCCTGGTTGCGCCCACCGTGGCAGCCGTACGACTGCTGGGGGGTGTTGTTGCGTGAGTCGTAGCCCTTGCCGTCGAGGCAGGTGCCGGTCGCGGCGTTGCGCAGCTGCTTGAACTCGAACAGCCCGTTGTAGAGCACGCCGTTGCCGGTGCTGGCCGGGTCCACGCAGGTCGCCCGCTGCTGCCCGGAGTTCCAGAACTGGGTGACGCACTGGGCGAACATCCCGTGCCCCTGCTTGTTCGGGTGGAACGACTGCCGGGCCGCGTTCTCGTCCCAGATGCCGATCTCGATGTGGAGCCCGCGTACCGCGGTGCTGTCCGTGCACACCTCGCGGCCGTGGAAGAGCCGGCTGGCGTCCAGGTAGCGGGTGCCCGTGTTGGCCGCCGCCGCCCGTAGCGCCGACTCGAACATCGGCACCGCCTTGTTGCGTGCGAACGCGGCGTCGGCCAGGTAGAGCAGGCAGCCGCCGCCGTACCAGCCGGGGAAGTTCGGGTTGTCCTCCACGTCCGGGCTGCCGGGGCTCGGATACGACATCAGTACCAGTTCGTAGTCCGACCGCAGGTAGCCGGCGCCGGTCATCGTCTGCCGGATGTCGCCGAGCGCGTCCTCGACCGCCTGCCGGCTGCCATCGGTGCGGATGGCCCACTGGTCGGTGTAGGTGGGGTAGCAGGCGCCCTGGAGGAAGACCCGGCGGACGGCGCAGTCGGTGGCGACCGGGCCGAACTGGATCGTGCCGTCGCCGTTGGCGCCGACCACCACCCAGATCAGCTTGATGTGCGTGTTGCGTGCCTTGATGGCCAGGTGGTCACCCTGGTTCAGCTCGTTGTGCTGGGTCGGTCCGCCCCGGATCAGGTTCCACGGGGTCGCCCCGGAGCAGGCGATGTTGTATTTCTCGTCGGCGGTGATGCCGGTGCGGAACACCGCCTGGTCGTACGAGCGGTCACACCAGTTGCCGGGCTGGTGGGTGCCGGGGACGTAGTTGCCGACCCCCTCGCCCGAGATCTCGCTGTCGCCCATGGTGATCAGCGCGGTGCGGCGTTGTTCGATCGGGCGGATGCCGGGCGCGCCGTAGAGCGCGGTGGCCTCGGTGGCGCGGATCGCCTCCAGGTTGGCGGGGAGCGGCTGGACGGCCGGGCGGTCGGCCGCGGTGGCGGGAGAGGCCGTTCCGGCGAGCATCGGCAGGACGAGAGCGGCGGCGGCGACGACGGTGAGGGCCCGTCGTCGGGTCGCGCGTTCGCGCCTGGCGGGGAAACCAAGCATCGACGCACTCCTTTCGGGTCGATCGCGGGACGTCGATCGAGTTACCAGACGGTAGCGTCGGCTTCGAGGTATGTGAATGCGTCTCGGAATCGTTGCGCACAGAGTGCAGAACCGGGCGAACCGGGCGAAAGCCGCGGCACGCGGGGCGGCGGAGAGATCGGTCGGGGCTCCCCGACGGTCAGTCGGCCGGGCTCGCCGGGCGGGTCAGCCTTCCGGCGGGAGGGCGTAACCCACGTAGCTCCGGAACTGCACCTGCCAGCCCGCCGGCACCAACGCCGTGCACGCCGGCCGGCTGCCGGTGCAGACGACGGCGTCCACCGATGCCGGGTCGGCCGGCGGTCGCCCGGGCAGCACCGACTGGAGCGCCACCAGTTCCGGCGGGCGCCCGTCCGCGTCCCGTAGCAGCAGCCACCAGGGGTACTCCCAGTTGTCGTTCTGCTGCACCAGGCCGATCCGGCGGGCCTCCGTCGCGCGTACCGCGTCGGCCGCCCAGCGGAACTCCTCCGCCCACTGGGGACGCCGCAGGAACCGGGTGTCCCAGTCGGAGGTGGTGAAGACCGATCCCGCGCCGACGAGGCGGCGCGGGAAGCCGTACGACACGGCAAGCACCCCGGCCAGCGCGCAGGTGGCCAGCACGCTCACCGCGAGCCCGGCCGCCACCGACCGCCGTCCTCCCGCCCCGCCGGCCCGGCGTCGCAACAGCGCGTCCAGCCAGAGCCCCGCCAGCGGTACGGCCAACACCAGCGCGTAGAGCAGCAGGCGGTTGCCCCACGGCTGCCACTTGATCATGGCGGTGTGCAGCAGCACGGCCGTCACCACGACCACCGCGTACGCGCGCAGCGGCCCCGCCCGGGTCGGGCTGATCCGGCCCGGCCGGGTCAGCGCGAATACCGCCCCGATCACCGCCAGCGCCCCGGCCAGCGGAAAGGCCACCCGGTCCTCGTCCGGATACCAGGACGGCACCGGGAACCGCTCCCGTCCGAAGGTGATGGCCCGGTCCTGCGGGTCCACCCCGATCACCCCGGCGCCGTTGACGATCGCCTCGGCACCCGCCTGGCGCAGCGGCGCGAGCGGCGTGTCGAACGCGGTGTGCGCGATCCGCAGCGCGTTGACCAGCACAGACGCCGGATCGTGCCGTTCCATCGGGATGGACTCGCGCAGCCGGGGCGGCCCGAGCGGATGCCCGAACTCGGCGGTCACCCGGGCCAGGAACGGACCGATCACCACTGCGGCGACCAGCAGGATCAGCGCCGAACCGGCGACCGTCCGGCGCACCTGGCGCCACGGCCGGGACGCGCCGGTCCGGGACGCTCCGGTCCGGTCGGTGTCGGTCCGGCCGGCGTCGGGCTCGGACCCGTCGGGGGATTCGGTGCCCCGGCCGGGCGGCCCGGCGGGCTCCGGAGCGGAGCCGGCCCGGGCCAGCCGGAGCTGGGCCAGCCCCCAGAGCAGCAGCATCGGCCCGACCGCGACCAGGCCGCTGGTCTTGGTCAGCGCGGTCAGCCCGGTGGCCGCCCCCAACGCCAGCATCTCGCCGAAACCGGCGCGCCGGCGCAGCCCGTCGAGCGCCAGCGTGGCCGCGCAGGCCGCCCACGCGGCGCAGACCAGGTCGGTCTGCGTGCTGGTCGCCTGGAGCGCCACCATCGGGGTGGTGGCGAGCACGAACGCGGTGAACAACTGGGCCCGCCGCCCCCCGCCGAGCTGCGCGGTGATCCGGGTGGCCGCCAGCAGTACGCCGACGCCGGCCGCCCACTGCACCAGGTTGTGCAGCGCGTCCCCGCCGGTGAACAGGCGCAGGTGCAGCAGCAGGTACTCGGCGCCGGGCGGGATGGTCACCTGCCGGTGGATGGCGGTGGGCCAGAAGCCCAGGCCGCCCTGGGCCACCCAGTGCTCCACCTTGGGCAGGTGGTAGGTCTGCGAGTCGAAGTTGTTCGGCTCGGCCAGCAGGGCGATCAGGAACTCGACCAGCAGCAGTCCGCCGATCGTGCCGGCCAGCAGCCGCTCGCCCCGACCCGCCGTACGCCAGGCGTCCGCCAGTCGGGTCGGCCAGCCGGCGCGGCGGGAGCCGGCGCGCGGCGCGGCGCTGTCCGGCCGCGGTGGAGGGGCCGGAGTGCCGGCGGTCGGGCCGGCCGTCGCGCCGACCAGCGCCGGCTCCGGCGCGGCGACGACCTCGACCGCGCGGTGCGCGGCGACGACCTGGACCGTGCGGCGAGCGGCGTCCCGGCGGCGTCGCCAGCTGGCGGCGGCGCCCGCGCCCGCGAGGAAGGACAGCCAGGCCACGGCGAACGCCGGCAGGGTGAGCAGCCGCAGCGCGCCGAGCAGTTCCACCGTGAGCACCGCGAACGCGCCGGTGACCAGAGCCGCCCGGACCACCGCGAGGCGCCGCCCCGCCACGGCCCCGGCCGCGACCGGCCGGAGCGCGACGGCGAGCAGTCCGATGGCGGCGACCGGCGCCAGGGCGAGCAGGTAGCCGACTGCCGACATGGCGGCAGTAAACACCATGAACCTGAGGTTGCCGCGCCCGCTGCCCGCATTGCTGAGCATTACGTCGCTGCCAGCCAGGCTAGGCTAGGGCCGACATATCGTCGCCACCGTGGAGATTTCCGTGAAGCTCTCGATCCTCATGCCGGTCTACAACGAGGAAGAACGCATCGCGGATGCCCTCAAGCAGGCGTTGGCGGTCGACTACCCGTGTGAGATCGAGCTGGTCGTGGTCGACGACGGCAGCCGGGACGGCACCGGTGAGATCCTCGGTCGGGCCGACGACACGCGCCTGCGGGTCATCACCCACCTGCGCAACGCGGGCAAGGGCGCGGCCATCAGGACGGCGGTCGACAAGGCCGAGGGCGACTACATGGTCATCCTCGACGCCGACCTGGAGTACGACCCGCTGGACATCCCCAAGCTGCTCGACCCGGTGCTCGACGGGCGGGCCACGGTGGTCTACGGCAACCGCACCTTCGGCAGCCACAGCGCCTACAGCTTCTGGTACGTGATGGGCAACAGGGGCGTCACGATGGCCGCGAACGTCCTGTTCAACTCCTACATCGGCGACCTGGAGACCTGCTTCAAGCTGATGCCGGTCGCGCTCTACCGCTCGCTCGACATCCGCTCGCGCGGCTTCGGCATGGAAGCCGAGGTCACCGGCAAGCTGCTGCGCCGTCGCATCCGCCCGTACGAGGTCCCGATCAGCTACCGCGCCCGGGGCCGCGAAGAGGGCAAGAAGATCACCTGGAAGGACGGCGTCGAGGCGCTCTGGATTCTCGGCCGCGAGCGCACCCGCCGCCGCCCCCTCGGCGCCCCGACCCGCTGATCCCTCCCGCGCCGCCCGACGGCGCGACCCCTCGCGCCCGCCCGCACGTCGATGCGGTCGACGTGCGGGCGAGACTCAGCGGCCGGCTGGCACCAGCACCGGCTCCAGGAACCCAGCGACCGACCGGCGCAGCCCGGCGGCGTCCAGCCCGTGCCAGCGCGTGTGGTCCTCGGCCGAGCCGTAGCGGCGCAACTCCTCGCGTCCCACCCCGAGCGCCAGCAGCCGGTGCGGTCGGTCTGCCAGCGCCGCAGACACCACCCGGGCCGACGTCCCGGCCAGGTAGGGCTCGACCAGGATCACCGTGTCGCCGGCCAGCGCCCGCAGCCCCGCAGTGTCGAACGGCCGCGGCCGGTGGGTGTAGGCCACCGTCACCTGAAGGCCGGCCACCGCCGACAGCGCCGCGTCCAGCACCGGACCCACCGCGACCAGCAGCGGCGCGCCCGGGCCCGCGTCCCGGACCACCCGCAGCGCGCCGTCGCCGCCGTACGGCCGGGCGTTGTGCAGCGTGGACAGCCGCAGGTACGCCGAACCGTCGGCGGCCACCGCGTCCCGCAGCAGCGCCGGCACCTCGCCGGGGTGGCCGGGAACGTGCACGGTCCAGCCGTGCAGGGTGTCGATCAGGGAGACGTCGGCCGGGGACAGGTGGGTGCGGCCGGAGGCCGCCCGGTCGTACGACGCGCCGACGCTGACCAGCACGGCGCTCACGCCCTGGTGGTCCAGGTCGAGCTTGAGCTGCTCGTACGCCCGCTCGACCAGGAACGGGGCGTAGCTGTGCACGATGGGCCGCAGCCCGGTCAGGGCGAGCCCGCCGGCCACGCCCACCATCAGTTGTTCCCGGATTCCGACGTTGAGCACCCGGTCCGGGTGCCGGTACGCGGCCGGGGCGAACGCGGAGGCGGAGATGTCGGCCAGCACCAGGGCCGTACGCGGATCCTCCGCCAGCAGCGCGGTGGTGGTGTCGACGAATCGGTCGCGCACGGTCACTCTCCCTGGTCGACGACCGCGACGACGACGTGCGGCCGGTGGTTGTCGTGCCCGGTCAGGGCGGCGTGCAGGGCGTCGTGGTCGTGTCCGTCCACGGTGGTGGCGGTCCAGCCGTTGACGGTGAACCGGGCCGCGATGCCGCCCGGCCAGCCGTGCGTGGCGGAGCGGTTGTCGACCACGATCGCCGTCAGGCTGCCCAGCCCGGCCGCCCCCGCGTACGCGATGGCCTCGTGATTGGAGCCCTCGTCCAGTTCCGCGTCGCCGAGCAGCACGTGGACCCGGGGCGTCAGCAGGCCCTGGGCGCGCAGCCCGAGCGCGGTGCCCACGCCGAGCCCGAGCCCGTGGCCCAGCGAGCCGGAGCCGATCTCCACCCCGGGCACCAGCACGCGGTCGGGATGGTCGCCGAGGCGGCTCTCGGGCCCGCCCTGGTCGTCCAGCCAGTCGGCGGGGACGAATCCCTTCGCGGCGAGCACGGCGTAGTAGCCCTCGACGGCGTGCCCCTTGGAGAGCAGGAACCGGTCGCGTCCGGGGTCGTCGACGGTCTCCGGGGTGACCCGGAGGACCCGGTCGTAGAGCACCCAGAGCACGTCGACGGTGGAGCGGACCTTCGCGCCGAACTCCCGGCCCGCGCGGACCCGCTCGTACAGTGGCGCGACGGGTTCCGGCAGCGGCGGGGCGGTCGGGTCACGGGGTGGCGGGCCGGTGGGGGCCGGGCCCGTACTGGCGGTGGTCGTGGTCATGCCGCTAGCCTGCAAGTTGAAGCCCACTTCAACTCAAGGCGACGTGATGCAGGAGTCTCTGACCATCGGTCAGCTTTCCACCCGCAGCGGCGTGGCGCCCTCGGCGTTGCGCTACTACGAGCGGCTCGGGCTGATCCGGGCGGAACGGACGGGCGGCAACCAGCGCCGCTACGCCCGCACCGAGCTGCGCCGGGTGGCGTTCGTCCGGATCTCCCAGCAGGTCGGCATCTCGCTGGAGGAGATCCGGGAGGCGCTGGACTCCCTGCCGGCGTCACGCATGCCCAGCACGGAGGACTGGGCGCGGCTCTCCGCGACCTGGCGGGAACGGCTGAACGAGAAGATCCGGCTGATGACCAAGCTCCGCGACGACCTCGACGGCTGCATCGGGTGCGGTTGCCTGTCCCTGCAACGCTGCACCCTCTACAACCCGGACGACTCGCTCGCCGACGAGGGCCCCGGCGCCCGCCTGGTGCTCCCCCGCCCGACCGAGAAGCCGACGCCGACCCCCTGACCCGCCCCGGCCGGGCACGGTCGCGGCCGGCCCCGCCGAGGGCCGGGCAGCACCCTCAGCCGGTGGTGAGCAGCACCTTGCCGACGTGGTCGTTCGACTCGACCAGCCGGTGCGCCCGCGCCGCCTCGGTCATCGGCAGCCGCCGGTCGACCACCGGCCGGACCGCCCCCGACTCGACCAGCGGCCACACCTGCTCGCGGACACCCCGGACGATCTCCGCCTTCTCGTCCAGCGGCCGGGACCGCAGCGCGGTGGCGGCGATCGTGCCCCGCTTGGCCAGCAGCGCCCCAAGATCCAGCTCGCCCTTGCGGCCGCCCTGCATGCCGATCACCACCAGCCGGCCGCCCGTGGCCAGCGCCGCCACGTTCCGGGGCAGGTAGGCGGCGCCCATGATGTCGAGGATGACGTCCGCGCCCCGGCCGTCGGTGACCCGCCGGACCTCCTCGACGAAGTCCTGCTCCCGGTAGTCGATCGTGTGCGCCGCGCCCAGCTCGCGCAGCCGCTCGTGCTTGCCGGACCGGGCGGTGACCACCACCGTCGCACCGAGTGCCGCCCCGAGCTGGATCGCGAAGGTGCCGATCCCGCTGCCACCGCCGTGCACCAGCAGCGTCTCGCCCCTGCCGAGCCCGGCCAACCGCACCACGTTCGACCAGACCGTGCAGGCGACCTCGGGCAGCGCCGCCGCGTCGACCAGGTCGACGCCGGCCGGCACCGGCAGCAACTGCCCGGCCGGCACCGCCACCCGCTCCGCGTACCCGCCGCCGGACAACAGGGCACAAACCTCGCGGCCCACCTCCCAGCCGGCCACGTCGGGGCCGATCGCGCTGATCACCCCGGAGCACTCCAGCCCGGGGTACGCGGGGGCGCCCGGCGGCGGCGGGTAGTGCCCCTGCCGTTGCAGCAGGTCGGCCCGGTTCACCGCGCTGGCACGCACGTCGACGACCACCTCGCCCGGCCCGGGCTCGGGATCGGGCACCTCGGTCCAGACGAGTGCTTCGGGTCCGCCGGGCTCAGGGATCGTCATCGCACGCATGTTCCGTGTCTACCCCACCCGTCCGTCGAGCCACGCCCGGGCCAGGATCTCGTCCACCGTCCGCGCCGACGTCAGCGCGGAGCTGTCCAGCCAGAGCCCGATGTGGGGCGTCGTCGCGCGGAACTCGGCGTCCAGTTCGGCGACCGGCCAGTCCCCGTACCCCTGCTTGTCCCGCGCCTCCTCGCGGGCGGCGACGACCTCGGGGCTCGGCGCGAGCACCACGACCGCCAGCGGCCGGTGCCGGATCCGGTCGACCATCGCCGGCAGTTCCGGGCCGAGAATCACGTCCTGGAGGACGACGGTGAAGCCAGCGGTGGCGTACCGGTCGGCCGCCGCCGCGGCGAGGTCGTAACGCATTCGCAGCTGCCGCCACGCCTCCGCCGACGGCTCGGCGGTCATCTCCTCCCGGCCGCTGACCACCATCCGGCGGAAGACGTCGCCACGCAGGTGCACCGCGCGGGGCAGCCGCCGGGCCAGCGCCTCGGCCACAGTGGACTTGCCGGCGGCCATGATGCCGCTGATCAGGATTACCGACGGGGTCTTCCACACGTCGCCGATCGTCTCAGCATGGGTGCCGTGCCCGCTCGCCCGAGGCGCGGTCGTGGCAGACTAGGCACGGTCGCGCACCCCACGGGGGCGTGGTCCGGGAGGGTTCGCCTAGTGGCCGATGGCGCTGGTCTTGAAAACCGGTAAGGCAGCGATGTCTTCGTGGGTTCGAATCCCACACCCTCCGCTTCTCCGAACAGCAAAAACGCCCCCTGACCAGCGCGAACGCGGGTCAGGGGGCGTGTCTATGTGCGGTGAGTCGGTCTCACTTCGTCCCGCTCGGGACAGTCGTGTCTCACTGGTCGTGTCGTTTACGTGTCGGCGTCCCTCGGCTCTCCCTCGGCCGCTTCCGGCTGTTCGGTGCCCAACGCTCCCTCAATCCGCTTCCGCGCGGCCTCGTCCTGTCCGTCAATGCATGAGGCGTAGACCTTGAGCAGCACGTGCACGCTGTGTCCGGCCCACTGGGCAACCTGGGTAGCTGGCACCCCGGCGTTGAGCCAGAGCGACACGGCGGCGTGCCGCAGGTCGTACGGCCGATGCGCCAGGGGTGAGCGCCGCTGAACCGACGTCAACGCCGCCTCC
Source organism: Micromonospora sp. NPDC048170 (assembly GCF_040652795.1). Taxonomy (NCBI): domain Bacteria; kingdom Bacillati; phylum Actinomycetota; class Actinomycetes; order Micromonosporales; family Micromonosporaceae; genus Micromonospora; species Micromonospora sp. NPDC048170. Next base: position 110,451 of record NZ_JBEZMR010000002.1, on the reverse strand, counting down.
CGCGCTTGTCGCCAGGCACGCAGGTAGGTGCTTTTCGACACCGGCGCCGGCCGAGCGCCAGCGGCATTGAACATCCGGCCGTTGGCATCACGGCAGTGCTCGCGTAGGTGGCGCCGCAGGATGCGGACCAACTCCGGGCAGGCTGGCACGTCGCGCGTTGCCTTCTTGGCTCGGTGCTTCAACTCCCGGTCTTCCAGCGATTGGCCGGTGTCGCTCCAATCCTCGCCGACCTGCTGCGTAGAGCCGCTGAGGTGTAGCCACCCCCACCCTTTCTCGGGCAGCTCGCATTCGTCGGCGCGTAGGTGGATCACCTCAGACGGCCGGAGAGCGGCGAAGTACATGCAGGCGAAGAAGCCTTCCAGGTGTGGATCGCGTTCCCGTACCGCCGTTAACAGTGCACAGGCTTGCTTCGGGTTCACCACCACCTTTCGGTCGATCTGATCGGTGTTCTTCGGCGCGCGCCACTGGATGAAGTCCATCGGGTGGGCGTCGAGATAGCGCAGTTCTACGGCGTACTTCAAGGCGCTGTAGAACACCGCGCGCTTCCTGGCGACGGTATTTGCTGCGGCCGGCCGACCGTCAATCCGGGTCGTTAGCAGGTCAAGCGCCTTCCGGATGGTGGCCGGATTCGCTACCTCGGTTAGCGGCAGTGTGTTCGCGCTGAGCCATCGGACAACCGGGCCGATCTGCTCCGGTGGCACGCCGCCGTCACGGTCGCGCTGCAACTTGTTGAAGGTCCACGCGTAGAGAGCGTGACGGATCTCCGCGTCGCCCGGTGCTCCGCGCGACGTGGCGAGCAGCGCGGGCGTGACCGTGGTAAGCGCGTCGGCGATGCTCTTGCGTTGGGTCGCTGCGGCGCGCGGCCACTTCATGTCCACGAAAGCAACGGCCAGGTCGTACCAATTTCGGCTGTTCAGTTCTCGGGCCATCGGTTCGGGTAGCCCGTTCTTCTCATCGAACGCCGTTCCCTCGCGCTGCGCCACGACCAGTTTCGACCGGTAACTCTCGGCCAGCGCGCGGGTGGCGAATGTCTTCCGGAACGGCTTGCCGGCGACCTTCCACCGGACCGTGTACGACTTCGTCTTGCCGGACAACTCGTTGGTCAGGATCGCGTGGATCCGCACGTTGTAGCTACTCAAGCGGCTGCCTCTTCTTCATGGTCGGTGAGCCAGGCGTCCAGGTCGCGGCGGCGGACGTACAGGCTGCCGTTCGGGTACTTGATGGTTTGGGGTGCGCGGCCGGTCGCCTTCCACCGGAAGAAGGTCGACCGGGGTACGCGCAGTTCGTCCAGGACTTCGGTGAGGGTGAGCAGGGCTCCGGTCGGGGTCCGGCGGGTGGTCATCGGCGGGTGTCCTCCCTCGGGGTGGCGTCGAGGTAGATGCGCTGGAACATCGGGGACCGGCGGTCGGGGTAGGGGCGGGAGACGGCGCGGATGTGCAGCACTTGGATGGCGGCGAGCGCTGCGGCTGTTTCAGCAGGTTTGCCGTGCAGTCTGATTCGCACGGTGACGGCCTTTCGGTCGGCGCGGGTCACTTGTGGAGGTACAGGGAGGCATCGCCGCAGAGCGGCGCAGAGCGGCCCGCTGTGAGCGCCGTAGAGGCAAGATCCGGCGCGGGTCGGTGTAAGGCATAGGGCCGAACCGTCTCCGTGGCTCTCAGCGGGCCGTTTCGGGGTGCCGCAGGGCAGGCCGGTAGCCGGCGAGTGCCAGCGAGGGCCGGGAAGCGTTGACACGTTGACAATCGGCCGACGTGCGAGCGTTTCCGCAGGTGAGAGCCGGTGTCAGGGTGTCAACGCCCTCCGTTGACAGGCGTTGACACCCGTTGACACCGGGCGGGGTGTCAACGGCTGTCAACGGCTGTCAACGCGACCCGTTGACACCCTCGCGGGTGTCCTGATCTGCGGAAACGTCGCCGTCCGGGGCGGATGTCAGCGTGTCAACGCTTCCGGGCACCTCCGCCACGGCGCGGGGGTGCAGTTCGTAGCGGCCGTCCGGTCCGTGGCGGACCCATCCGAGGGCGGCTAGCTCGGCGAGCACCGCCGACACCTCTTCAGACTTGGGGAGGCGGCGGGAGACGCGGCGGTGCAGTTCCCGGCGGGTGAACGTGGTCATGCCCTTGCTGGTGAGCACGCCGAGCACGTACCGGGCGTTCTCCATCGCGGCGTCGCTGCCGATGGTGGTGAGCGCGGCCCGGTAGTGCGCGGCGAAGAACTCGGCCAGCCTCACGGCGTCGGCCATGCGATCGGCGTCGATCGGGCGACGCCAGGCGTCGGCGGGGTGGTGGGCGACGTGCAGCAGCCCGGCCAGGCGCAGCGTTGCGCCGGACAGCTTGTTGCCCCACTCGCGCATGTCGTAGAGGCTGCCGCCGGGCCGTAGCTCGGTCTCGACCTGCTCGGCGGCGGCCCGCCGGATGCGGCCGGCGTCGTCGGTGAGGGTGACCACCGCCGGGTCGGTCCACTCGGCGAGGGTGGCGGCCAGGTCGTGCACGCGGTGGGCGTAGCCGACGGTCACCTGCTCGGGCACCGGGTCGGTGTCCACGACCCGGTATCCGGCCAGCGATCGGGGCAGGGCGAACAGGAACCGGGCGGGTAGTCCTCGGCCGGCGAGGTCGGCGTTGCCGCCGAATTTGCGCAGCACGGTCGGTTGCGCCATCACGCACACGGTTAGCGCGGGTTTCTCGACCGAGGCACCCTCGCGGGTCTGCCGTTCGTTGCTCATCGGCTGCCCCGCGTGCCCTTTCAGGTAGGGGTCAAGGTTCGGGGCACCGGAGTAGCGGCCGGCGAGGGTGTCGAAGATGCCGCCCTCATCGCTGATGATCGCCATACGCCCGCCGTTGGCGGCCATCAGCCCGATGAGGGCTTCCGGGGTGGCGTCGTCCACGATCAGTTTCGGCAGGGCCGGCACGGTGATCGCCTCGGCCGCGATGGCGGCGGCTACCGCCTCGGCGGATGCCTCATCGCGCTTGTGCGGGTCGGTGGCCTTGGCTGCCTGGGTCTTGGCTTGCTCGGCCTGCCGGTCGGCGATGTCGCGCAGCGCGGCGGCCTCGGCGATTCTCGGCCGCATCGCCTCAGCGAGCGTCGACTGTGCCGCGAACAGCGGCGCGGTCATCGCCCGGTGAACCGGCGACTTGCGCTCGCCGGGGCCGGCGATGACGGCGGCGAACACGTTCACCGGCTCCCGCCACCCGGCGACCGGCTCCACCTCCAGGCGGCCACCCGCGCACGCGGACAGCACCGCCACGGCGAGGGTGCCGGCCATCGCGGGATCGGTTTGGGTGAACCGGGCAACGCCGGTCACCATGTCGCCGAGCCAGCGCGGGAACACGTCGGCCGGGAACGGCGGCGGTGCGGTGGTCGGGCCGGTCAAGGGCACTGGAACATCCCACAGCGGGCCGCCCGCGGATTGCTGCCCGGTGGTGTCGGCCGGGTCGGTGACGAGGTGCAGACGGGCGGCGGTCATGCGGCCACCTTTCGGGGACGGTGAGAGCCGGCGGTGAGGCCGGATCGGACGGTGCGGTACGCCTCGGCGGTGCGCAGCCCGGCAGCGACGCCCGCCTGTTCCAGCATGCTTTGAGCGTCGTCGGCGGTCAGCGCGCCGCCGGCCACGAGCTGACCGAGGGCCACGGCGGCGATGTAGAGCGACCGGTTGCGCTCGCCCGGCGCGGCGCTGGTCACTCGCTCTACCTCGCGGGTGACGGCGACCCGTACGTACGCCCTGGTGCGGTCGGTGGGCAGCTCCACCACCACCGGCCGCTGCGGCGGCAGGGGGGCCGGGGCGAGCAGCTCGGCGAGCCATGCGGGCAGCGGTGCCGGGTCGGTGTCCAGGTCGACGGTGTAGGGACGGCCGGCGACCGTCGAGCCGGCGGCGACGACGTAGCCGCCGTGTGCGCGGGTGTCGAGCATCGGGCCGAGGGTGCCGGCGGTGTTGCGCAGCGCCGGCCCGTCGTCGGGGTGCCGGTAGTAGAGGTGGGTGCCGCCGCGCCCGGTGGTCACGGTGTACGTGGCGTCGATGCCGGCGGCGTGCGCGGCGGCCAGCTCGGCGAGCGTGTCTAGCCCGGTCGGTTCGCCGGTCGCGTTGCCCTTGGGCACGTCCAGGTCAATCACGACGAGCCGGGACGGCCCGCAGGCGAGGCCGATGCCGTAGGGGCGCGTCGACCACGCTCGGCGGATGCGGTCGGGGTCGGTGGTGGCGCGGGGCTCCCATCCGAGGTGGCGGCCGGCGGCGCGGCAGCGCGGGTCGCGGCCGGTGCAGTCGTCGGCCGGGTGGTCGGGGAACGCAGGTCGCTTGTCGTTGGGGCGTAGCGGGAAGACGTGCCATCCGCGTTCGGCGTGGGCGAGCGCGGCGGCGAGCAGGTCAGCGTCAGGCATGGTGCTCCCTCCCGGTGGGGTTGGGGCGTGTAGTGGTGTCGATGGGGGCTCGGGTCGCCCGGCCAACGCCGAGGGCGTGTGGGCGGGACAGCGCAGCCCTTGCAGGTAGGGCCGGACACCATGGGTGGTGTGGCAGTAGCGACCGACGGTGCCGATCCAGTGACCGCACCGGACCGCCGGCCCCGTGCGGCCGGCGGTCACCGTGCGGCCCGTCCCGGTCGTGGTCGGGCCGCGACGGCGGCGCGGGTCACGGCCTGGCGCACGTCGCCGAGCAGCCCGACCAGTTGGCGGCGGGCGGCCAGCTCGCCGGGGGCGAGGGCGACCCTGACGCGCACCTCGGCGTGCTCCCGCCCGGCGGCGGTACGCACCCTGACGAGGACGGCGCGGGCGTGGCCGGCGACGTCGACCACGATTTCGTCGGATCGGTGCTCGCCGAGGTTGCATCGGTGGTCCCTGCCGCACCACGCGGTGTGCCCGGCTTGGCCGGTGCGGCGGTTCATTGGTGGCCGTCGCGGTACTCGGCGCGAATGTGGTCGAGCAGCCGGCGGCCGGCGCGGACGCGGATGCCGGTGCCGTCGCAGCGGGTGCAGTCGCGGCGGGTACCGATGGTGGTGCGGTGTGAGCGTGCTCCCCGGCAGCGGCGGCAGCGTCCCCACGGCGATGCCGCGCACAGAATCAGGTACCACGTTGCGTAACCGAGGGCGGCGAGGCTAGCGAGCGGCAGGATGGTGGTCACGGAATGCCTCCACAGGCCGTTTCGAGGGCGTAGGGGGCTGGCGCCGCTAGGCACTAGGGCGCTGGCCAGGTATCAGATGGATTGCTAGCGGGGGTGCTAGGTCTAGCGGGGGGTACCGCTAGACCTAGCGACCACACGCTGTCCGGGTTAGGCGGCTTTGTCGCCCCGCCGCTTGTTACGCTCCGCGACCGCATCGGCGATGTGGGCGCGTTCGATGCCGCGCCGGTTCGCGCCCTTGCCGGTGGCCGGGTCGGTGCCCCACACCTGCCCCGTGGTGATCCCGTACGGCTTGAGCGCCGCCGTGAGCTGATCGCGGGTCAGGTCCCCGTACGCCTCGCGGTTGAGGTCGGCTAGGCGCTCGGTCAGCGTCTCTGCCCACACCTTTGCCTCGGTCGCGGGGACGACGGTGAGGATGTCGTCGAGCAGGGTGTCTCGGCGTGCCGCCGGGGTGGCCGGGGTCTGGCCGATGGCGTGGCCGGTGAGGGTGCCGGCAGCCTCGCGCAGTGCCCGCGCTCGGTCGGTGATCTTCTCGGCGGTGGGGCCGTCGACGTAGAAGGTGCGGACGATCTGCGCGTCGTCGGCGGCGCCGACGAGGTAGCCGACGCCCTTGTCCTTCTTGGCGAACATGGTCGCCCGGATGCCGTTCTTGTAGGCCGAGGTGCCGAGGATCATGTCGTTCTCGATCTGCCCCATGACTCGCAGGCAGAACCGCGTACCGGCGTTCGCGGACACGCCGGTGGGCAGGCTCTTGGCGTCCGGCCGTTGGGTGGCGACGACGAGGATGACGCCCAGGGCGCGGCCGAGCTTGATGACCTTCTCGGCCAGTTCTCCGGCTTCCTTGCCGAACTCCGGGTGCGAGAACAGTTCCTGCACCTCGTCCAAGGCGACGACGAGCCAGTGCAGTCCGAGCTTCTTGCGGCGGGCCAGTTCGGGGGTGACCTTGTTGTCCGGGCAGACCGCCTTGGGTAGGCCCTTGATGACGGCGGCGCGGCGCTGGCATTCCTTGCGCAGCTCCCGCAATGCCATCAGGCCCTCTTCGGCGGTGTCGTCGTCCTGCCCGGAGGCGTAGCGGGCGGACACCTTCTCCAGGGGGTCGAGGCCGCCGGTGCCCTTGAAGTCGAAGCACCACAGTTCCGCGTACGGGTCGAGGGCGGCGGCGAGCATCGGCACCTGCGTGGCGGCCGTCTTGCCGTAGCCGGGAATCGACCCGATGAGCACGTTCGTGTACGGCAGCTCGAAGGAGATGACCCGGCCGCGTGGGTCGGTGCCGAACGGCACCGGCCGCCCGAGGTCGAACCCGCCGGACGCCTTGAGTAGCGGCCACGGCTTCGGTGGCGTGGCGGCCATGTCCTGATCGCCGACCCACAGCAGCAGCCGGCCGGGGTGCACCTCCGGCTGCCCCTCGGGCCACACGCAGCCCAGAGGGCGGGTGAGGCCGGCGGCGAGCCGGTCGCGGCGCTCGATCACGTCCCCGGCGGTCACACCGGGCGGCAGGTCGATGTCGGCCCGCCAGCCGGGGCCGTCGCGCACGATCGGCGCGGTGAACGCGATCGCTCGCTGCCCCTGTTTGGCGATGGCCTGGGTGATGCCGGAGATGCCGAGCACGGCCAGGGCGCGCACCACCACATCGGAGGTGAGCCGGGCGACGCGGGGGATGACCACGGCGGTGTCGAGTAGCGGCTTGTCGGCCGGCTGACCGAACATCCCGCACAAGGTGACCAGCATCGCGAGGACTGCCCACCGCGACCACGGCGGCGCGAACGCCACCGCCACGCCACCGGCCAGGGTGACAGCGAGGGTAAAGGTGGCGACGATGCCGCGCCACCGCACCCGCCGGTCACGCTGCCGCGACAGCTTCAAGTACAGCTCCCCGTCGCGGGTCTGCGAGGTCGACTGCCGCAACTGCTCACCTTCCCAATCGAACAGCCACCGGGTCGCACCCGAGGCGATCCGGGCGGCACCGGCAGGGGCGCGCAGCAGCAGCTTGCCGCCGTACTTCGGCAGGCGGGTCGCGTGGTAGGCGCTGGTGTGCAGCAGGTGCCCAACCGCCCACCGCATCACGTCGCGCAGCTCGGCGCGCGACCGCAGCCACGCGGGCAGGATCGGGCGACGCTGGCCGGCGCGCGCACCGGAGAGGGTGAACCGCGGGGACTTCTGCGCGGCGGGCGAGTCGACCAGCGCCGGGCCGCCGTCGTCGTCGGGGTCGGGAGTGCGGGCGGCGCGGGCGGCGTCCAGGTCAACCACGTCGGCGTCGGGGCCGGCGGTGAGGTCGGCTTCGGCGGCGTGCCAGTCGAATCGGTCGTCATCGTGGGGGGACGTCATGATGGGGGTTCCTCCAACGGTCGGGAGATCGGGCAGGGGGCCGGCGGCACGGCGCGGTTGTCGAGGCCAGGTGCCGTGCCGCCGGGCGAGGTCAGCTCTTGACGGAGATGCGGTTGCCGCAGTCGCCGCAGGTCGCGTGCGTGCGCTGGCTGTCGGCGGTGATGTCGCGCCAGTTGCTTTCGTTGCCGCAGGCCGGGCACCACAACTGCGAGGTGCCGGTGGTGATGCGCCCGCCGCTGGATCCGATCGAGATGCTTGCCATCAGGGCTTTCTCCTTCGTGCGGGGTGGGTTAGGCGGCGCAGAACAGGGCGGCGATGAACAGCCAGCCGATGTGCCAGGACTGGTCCAGGGCGTAGGCGCCGGTGCCCAAGCTCGGGTTGTCGTCGTGGCCGGGTCGGGGTGCGCCGAGGGCGTAGAAGCGGGCCGAGCCGAGAGCGGCGGCGATGCGCTTGAGCGGGGTGCGCCGGTCGGCGACGTAGTGCGAGACGGCCGAGATAGCCAGCCCGACCGCCACGGCGGAAGGGTCGAGCCGCAGGCCGGTACCGGCCACCAGGAAGACGAGAGCCAGCCCGGCGGTGAGGGTGTAGGTGGCGACATGGGCGGCGCAGGCGATACGACCGGCCCAGCCGGGCTGCCCCTTGCAGTCGGCTTGGTGCTGGGTCTGCACCCAGTGGTCGGCGACCTGGTGGGCGACGTAGAGGGCGACGAACACGGCCGCGAACGCGGCAGCGTGTCGGCCGGTGGGGTCTGCGAACATGGGTGGTCTCTCCTGAGGTCGATGGCTGAGGGGTGAGGGCCGGCGGCACGGCATCGGTTTCCAGGCCAGGGGCCGTGCCGCCGGGCAGAGCTAGTCGTGGGTGCGGACGAGGTGCGCGAGGGCGGCACCCATGCCGAGCACCGCGACCGGGAGGCACGCGACGGCGGTGGTGATCCACCAGGGGGCCGAGGTGACCCCGGCGGCTTCCAAGAGGTGGTAGGCGATCTGGCCGAGCGCGCCGACGGCGAGGGAGCCGAGGGCGGACCACTTGGCGAACCGGCGTGCCGGGGCGGGCACCCGGCCGGACAGCCATACGTACAGGGCGTACGCGCCGTAGGTCTCCACCCCGATCGGCAGGGTGATCGCCGAGTTGATGGAGAAGCTGTCCCAGATCCCCGGCAGCGGGTGCACCACCCCGAACCCGGTGAGTCCGCCGAGCCCGACCCACCCGGACCAGATCGCCACGAACGCCGGCAGCGCCAGCAACACCACCGGCCACACCACCGCCGACTTGGCCGGCTTGGGCGGGGTGGGCGTGTCCGGGTGACCGACCCCCGTGACCTGCCCATCCGGCTCGGCGGGCGTGATCTTCGCCGGGGTGGCCGGCATGGGGTCGGCCGGCGGGGTGTGTCCGGGTGCGACCGGGGCGGGGGCCGGGTGCGGGCCGATCGGCTCGGCGTAGTCCCACGCCACCGCAGCCGCCTCGGTGACGTCGGCCGGGGCGTTGTCGAGCGGCAGGAGCGCACCCCGGACGATCATCGCCGTGCAGATCTGCTCGGTCCGGGTCTGCTTCTCGTGCTCGGCGACCAGGCGGGCGCGCAGGTCATCTGCCTTGGGTGCGCCGATGTGGAACTCACGCATCAACCGGTTACGCGACGGCAGGCCGCCGAGTTCGGCGGTGAGCTTCCGCGCGGCCGGCAGGAGAGCGTCTACCGGCTGCGGGTAGCGGGTGCCGTTGAGCGTGGGGGCGGTCATGCTGCGTCCTCCTGGGAGAAGGCGCACGCGAGGCATTCGCCCAGCGAGCGCGGAATGTAGTAGGGCCGCACCTGCCGGCAGATACGGCAGGTACGACGGGCGGTCAGCGCCTTGCCGATGGCGGCACGCTGGGCGGGGGTGGCGGTGCGCTTCGGACGGGCCAGGTCGACCCGGTACAGATAGGCGGCGCGGGTACCACCGACCCCTTGCCAGAGCACCTGGGCGGCGATCGGCTGACCACCGGGGCGCAGGCCGGCGGCGGTCAGTTGACGGCGGGTGGCGTAGCCGGGCGGGGCGCCGCGCCACCAGTAGGTAGGGATGCCGTACCGGGTGCCGTCCGGGTCGTGGTACGCGGCGCGAATCCGCGACATCAGGCCGCGCGGTACGGGCCGGCGATGCCGGCGGCCAGCTCGGCGGCAGCGCGCGTAACGCGCGCCTCGGCCCGGCGCAGCCGCCGCCAGTCCAGCGCAGTCGGGCCGCCGTGGTCCTCGGCGTAGAACATCGTGATTTCGGCGTCGAGCACGTCCAGTTCGGCCGCGATCAGCGGCCACTCCGATTCGATCGCGGCCAGGTCGGCGGCGGTCGGCTCGGCAGTGACGGGGGCGAGGTGCTTTCGCACGGGAAACCTCCGGGAAAGTCGATGAAGTGGGGGAACGCCTCGGGGCGCGACCAGACCGGCCGCACCCCGGGACGAGCAGAAACAGAAGGCAGAAGCCAAACCGCGTGCCGAGATCCGGCCCACTCGCCCCGCTCGCCCGGGACCTACCGGGGTCGACCACCGTGTGGCTCAAGGCGGGGATGCCGCAGACGGATCTACGCGGCGCTTCTGCTGTGAAGTTCTCAATGACCGACCGCACGACCGGCCCGTGGGCGCGCAGCGCAAAGCGCCACCTTCCCCGGCTTCCGCCCGGCTTGTCGTTCCTGGCTAGCCAGGTGCGACGTGATGACCGTAGGGCGGCTTGGCTAGTCAGGTCAAGGGGGCGCCGCCAACTTCCCTAACTTGGCTAGTCAGAGCTACCGTGGGTGGGTGAGCGAGAACCTTGACTTCCTGGGTGAGCTAGACCCCGATGACCCGAAACAGGCGTCGCAGCAGATTGCAAACAAACTGCGAGCGGCCATCCTCACGCGGCGGCTCGCCCCTGGCGACAAGCTGCCGTCACAGCCCGAGCTAGCCGCCCGCTACGGAGTCGCGCGAGAGACCGTCAAGCGAGCCTTGGAGCTGCTCCGGGCAGAGCGGCTGATCGTGTCCCGGCAGGGCAGTGGCGCGTTCGTCCGGGCGCAGACACAGCGAGCCGTCGAGCTACGTCCGCACATCGAAGCCGCATTCGACCGGCCCCACGTCACCATCGACTTCGCCGGGTTCTCAGGCGAGACGCTGCGAGATGCGCTCGCCGAAGCGCTCGACAAGGTGCGCGTCGGCCGGCTCGCGCCGGAGACGATCGCCGTGCGAGTCCTAATCTCCGACATGACCGTGCCCATGGCGCTGCCCGCACGAGCCGAGACGCAGGCCGACGACGCCGCCGTACGTGAGCGCGCGGAGCGAATCACCCGCCGGGCAGCGGACGGAATCATCGACCAGGTCACCGAGCTAGGCGACCTCGGCCTCATCCGGTCGGCCGCGGTTGAGGTACGAATGCACCGGGCGTCCCCGCTGTTCAAGCTCTACATCCTGAATGGTGAAGAGGTCTTCTACGGCTTCTATCCGGTCATCGAGCGCACCGTTGCGATCAAGGGTGAGCCGATGGCGATCTACGACCTGATGGGCAAAGACGTGCCGCTGTTCCACTACGCGGTGACCGATGACGACGCTTCGCACGGCACGCAGTTCGTGGAGGCGTCCCGCCAGTGGTTCGACTCGGTGTGGTCGACCATCGCCTACCGGTACGACGGATGAGCGCCGATCTCGGCCGACTGCTCGGCGGGGTCGGCGCGGTGCTGCTCGACTTCGACGGGCCGATGTGCAGCATCTTCGCCGGCTACCCGGCACCGCAGGTTGCCGCCGAGTTGGTCGACGTGCTCCGGCGGCACGGGGTCGACGTGCCGCCGGATCTCGCCAGCGAGCCGGACCCACTTGAGGTGCTCCGTCGCACCGGCGAGGCCGGCGACCAGGGGCTCACCCGGGTGGTAGAGGACGCACTCTGCGCGGCCGAGCGCCGGGCCGTCGAGACTGCCGAACCAACACCGTACGGCCGGGAGGTCATCGTGGCCGCCCGGCAGGCCGGGATGCCGGTCGCAGTGGTAAGCAATAACTCGGCCGGAGCGGTGAGCGCCTACCTGACGGCCCACCGGCTCGCCGCATACGTTTCGCCGGTGGTCGGTAGGGCGTACGCCGACCCGGACCGCATGAAGCCCAACCCGGAACCGATCCTGCAAGCCGTGCGCGCCGTCAGAGAGCCGGCGAGCCGTTGCGTTCTGGTCGGTGACTCGCTCTCGGACATCGAGGGCGCGCGGGCCGCCGGGGTAGGGGTGATCGGCTACGCGAATCGGCCGCCCAAGGTGGAGAGGTTTCGGGCCGCCGGAGCAGACGCGGTGATCGCGAGCATGAGCGAGATAGCCGGCGTGCTGATGGAACGTATCGGTGGCTGAAAAGGGGTTTGGGCCGATGGGGTTGCCGTCCCGTCCGCCGCCGGCCAAGGTCGCTCGTCCGGTAGGGCGCTCCACCTTGTCACCCTGGCCTCGGCCCGCTCCACCACACGTGGGTCGGCGGCAGACGGGGACAGTAGTAGCGTCCTCTCAAATCGCGGAAGTTCGGCGCGGGCCGGGCACGGCGGGAGCTTCAGCGTGCACAGAGCCGGCCCTGGCACCTCTTTCCTTCTGCCTCCTCGGGTAGTTGCCCCATTTTCCAGAGAAAGCGGACTTAGTTTCTGTCACAAACCGCAACATTCGCGACGGCTCATAGAAGTATGCAGCCGCCATGAAGTGAACGCCTGCTACGGCGGCGGGCAAATCAAGCCAATCGAAGTACGACGGCTCGTGGACAGACACCGTCTGACCAAATGGGTCAGAAAGTATTGTCAAGCTGTTTCCCGCCTCGTCCGTCTCAGTTTTTACTGGCCGGAATTGCTGACGCATGTAGCCCGCCGTCCTGAAAAACGTAACCACCTCTTCAACGGTTTCGAGCACGATCCCAAGCTTCACAACATCCGCTGTTCTTGGGTGAGCCAAAGAATTTCTAACATCGCTCACCTCGACCGAAGCCATCCGCTGCGAAGCCTTCCGAAGACCATCAACTATTCCCTGCTGGCTCTCGGGAAGAAGATCCAGGAAGGGCACCGTGTGCACGAAGGGGAATATCTGAATCTTCTGCGCTTCTGCCCATTTCGGCACTTCTGAAGGATCTCTCAGAAATTGCTGTTCCTGTGCCATTAGGGAATCAAGGTGATCAGCCAACACCCCGAATCCGCGGACGAGTGCATACAGATTCGCGTCGGCAGAGAACGACAAACGTCGTCCCTGCTCGTCCTTGGCTTGCATCTCGTGCAGGCGGCGAAGCGCGGAAGGTGCATCATCATCTGGCCGGTAAACGAACCGCTTTGCTGAGCCGTGATGATCGGTGAGTAGAGCCCAAGTAGCGAAAGCCAAGCAGTCTTTCAAGACCCGCTCTAGCTCTGGGAAGAAAGGCCCAGCCTCGCGCCGAATCTGTTCGATGTCCAACATCTGCGGGTTGACGCCAGCACTTCGGCAAGCCCTCTTCGTAGCGTCTAGATAACGCCAGAAGTCAGAGTACTGATCCAGGCCATCCGAGATAGAAAAACCGAGCTTCCACAGAACGGAATTCACGCGGTCTTCGTCATCCCGAAGCAGGTCGTCCTGAATCATTAGATTCTCAGTAGCGACGATTAGATTCGAGTGTCGAACTAGCAGAAGCGAGGAGACGACGTCCCGAGGGCTTCGATTCTGTACGAACTTCTCGATCCTGGCTTCCGTCGTTTCCGCCAACTCATCGCGCATCTGCCAGTCGAGTTCAGTACGCTCACGCTCGTTGTCTAGCGGATACATCTCAGCAATCAGACGCCGCAACCTCAGCGGACCGATGGTGAAATACGGCGAGTCAAGCCGGACGCCATACCTGTTGATCTCGGTAATTAAACCATACGGCCCGGTGCCCCTTCTGTTCATGACGGGGCGACGAATTTCGTTGTAGGGGATTTCGATTGTACTCTGAAGAATGAGAGAGTCGAGGCCGCGCACAATTTCCGCATTGCGCGCAACCGCAATTAGTTGCAAGAGTTGAGCTTCATTCATGGATTCCGCAGTAGCACCGCTAACCCCAGGAATATCAGCGATAGCTGCAGACAGTTCATCCGTATTCGTGATAAGCCATGAGAACAAGGAGCGCAACTCAGATATTACTAGGCAGTCGCCCAGGGTGTAGATTAGCGAGTCCGCAGACAGGTCGTTATAGAAGTCCCTATAGACGCTAGGGCTATTGGGGCCAAGGTCCTTAAGATAGCCCCACCAGTCGCTCGGCTCCTTGCTTTCTCGTTCAAGGTACTTGTGGAATTTTGGACGAAGCTCGTTGATGGGTGCGTCCATTGAGGTCTGCAGGTCGTACCGGTGGGAACTTTCGCAGGTAACATCTGAGCAGTGATACCAAATGTAGCGCACAGGATCAATGATGCGGTGCTCCTTGCTCCGCAGTAGACCGTAGGGGCCGGTTACGAATGGGCCAGATTGAAAGACCCCCTGTGGGGTGCCTTGGAGGAATGTTTGAGTCTCGGCAGAATTGAGACCATTTCGAATACTGTTTATCTCAAGTTCTTCAGCGGCCTTATCGTACAGAGATCGGCCAAGAGTATATGGGAACCGGATTCTCTGCTCGGCAATGTCCTTGCCGATGGCTTTGACCAATGCATTTATGTCGGTGGCAATTGGGTCAACGAGGACGTCGATGTTCCATAGCGCGAGAAGGCACATCAGCCGGGTTTCAGGATACGGAATAACTCCACGTCTGCCGAGCGTATCGAAAGCACGCTCACCATCGTCCGTGAGCTGAATGGGCTGATGCAGCTCCGGCGGCACTCGATACTTCTCGGCAATAAGGCAACCGTCCAGTAGGACTTGCAGGTTCAGCAGGTTCTTTAGCGCAACGCGAAAATTCGGATCAGGGTACTTCTCCGCTAGTCCTTGTGCGCTCAGACGGGTCTGCATGCCGCCGAGATTAGCTGTTCAGTGTGCACCCCGCAGGGGCAGAAGGGATCGTTTTTGCTACCGAAACAGTCATAGTCGCCTAATTGACAGATGCCTACCATGGTGGCCGCTTACGTGTTAAATGAGCCGCTCGGAGGCATCGGGTGTTTCAGGCACGTAGGGTTCCGACCGGCGGACCTAACTGGCGTCCCGCCGCGTCGGTGCATGGCAGCGCGATGTTGTGCACCCTGACCGCTGCCCGGAGTGGGGTCCGTTCTACTTGGCGTGCTGGATGCCTCCGTGCGGCAGCGACCGACGGGGGCAAGATCCGACCCGAGTAATCCGCGTGCCGTATTCGTGTCGTGGAGTGGGCGATGGCTCGCATACCAGCAGGTCAACGCCGTGAGGTTCGCGGTCTTGAAAACCGGTAAGGCAGCGATGTCTTCGTGGGTTCGAATCCCACACCCTCCGCTTCCCGAGCACCAGAAGATCCGGGCTGCCAGGCGTCGTCAGCAGCGGAGATAGGTGCCGCACACCGGCGGCGCATCGACGCGACAGACCTTCCAGCCGCCGCTGATGCCCCCCTCCTCCGTCGTCTGGAAGCGCCACCGGTGCGTGGCGCCGGTGAGGGTGACGCTTCCCGTCCGGTCGACCTCCGTGAACCGGAGGTCCACCATCGCGGAGACCGTGCCGTCCGAGTCGGTCTGCCAGTTGGTCGTCTCGATCCGCACGCCGAAGGTGACCCGCGACTCGACCTGTTTGCGCAGGTCGTGAGCCTGCCGAACCAACTCGTCCCGATTGTCGCCGCACAGGCACCGGTTGATGTCGGGGTTGTCGTCCGGCTGGAAGACCGCCAGGAGGTACGCCTCGGCCGCCGCGGCGGGCGTCTTCTCGCCCCGCCCCGCCTCGATCGCCTCCATCACCGCCTGTCTGACCGGCGCGCCGATGCAGGCCACCGCGAAGGCGACGGCAGCGGCGACCGTCGCCCGGCGACGCCACCGCCGAGCACTGAGAGGCATCTCGATCACCGGGCGAGACTACGTGCCCGGGCAACCACAGGCGGCTGGGCGAGGCAGCCGGGCGCGTGTCACACGACGGCCAGTGGGCGTACGGGCGAGCCCGTGCCGCCGACGATCGGCAGCGGAGCGAGGACGAAGAGGAACTCGCTCACGCCCGCCTGCGCCAGCGGGTCCAGCCGCAGGTGCTCGACGATGTAGATGCCCGCCTCCACCAGCAGCAGGCGGTGGACGGGTAGCACCCGGAGCCCGGCGCCGGGAGGGATCTGCTCGTAGGCGGTGGTGTCCGCGCCCGTCAGGGCGACCCCGTGTTCCGCGAGCCAGGCCGCGCCGGAGGGGTCGACGCCGGGCACCCCCGTGTCGAGGCCCAGGTAGGTCGCCGGATCCGTCCAGTGCCGGGCCCAACCGGTACGGACCAGCGCCACGTCACCCTCGCCCAGCCGCACGCCGGTACGCCGCAGGCACCGTTCGAGGTCGTCGGCGGTCACGCCGTACCCGCCGGGAAGCACGTCGACCCCGTGGGCCGAGGCGACGTCCAGCAGCACGCCCCGCCGCACGAGAGGCGGAATCGTCTCGGTGCCGTGTACGCGGAACCGGCCGCCCGACTGCGCCTCGACGGCGTCGTGGCCACCGTGCAGCAGCCCGTCCTGCGAGATGTGCGACAGTGCGTCGACGTGGGTCCCGACGTGCCCGCCGGTGACGATCAGTTCGCCGGCCGACGAGCCGCCGTCGGCACGCACCACGTCGCCGTGCCGGCGGAGCAGGGCCAGGCGGAAACCCGGGTGGTTCGGCGCGCAGGGCATGCCCTCCTCGAACGGCTGGCTGAGGTCGTGGATGGTGACGCCCGCGGCGACGGCGTCCAGGAGTGCGGTCATGGCGGTGATCCTGCCTCCGCGGCGACGACGGAGGCGTACCGGGCCGATTCCGGGTGCGGGTCTTACGGACGATTCGCCGGTAATGGTGCCGCCGCGAATCCGTGCCCGGCACGGGAGCGCGTGCGAAATCGCGATTGTGCCGGTCGACGTCGTCGCCGTCGCTTGTGCAGCGGAACCGGCTGGCGGCCGGTCACTGTACTCGGTGTCCCCGCACCGGTCGACCCCTGAATTGTTCGACACCGACCGTGTCCGCAATCAATACCGTGAGTTTACCCCTGCCTCTCGCGCCGGTCGTGCCGTACACTCGCATCCGATTCAATATCGAGGCGGGCGAAGGGTGCGGTTCACGGTGCGGCATCACAACTCGGATCGCAATTTCGCAGAATTGAACGCCCCACTGGTGGCCGCGTTGCAGAGCGAGCCGGCGCGCTCCGCGCTCGTCGCGGCCGCGCCGCCGGTGCGGCGTTTCATGGACGATCTCGGTGCCACCCGGATGCGGATCATCCCCTATCCGCTGGTCATCGACCGGGACGAGTTCGACCGGATGGCCGAGGCGGCCCGCGCCATGCTGGAGGCGCAGACGGTGGTGATCCGCGAGTTCCTCCGGTCGGGGCCTCCCGAGCGGCTGTTGGCGGAATTCGGCCTGCCCGCCGAGATCGCGCCCTTCGTCAATTGGGAACAATTGGAGTCCGTCGAGCAGGTCTTCGCCCGCGTCGACGTGCTGCCGACTCCCTCCGGATATCAATTCTGCGAATTCAACGTCGACTCGTCGATTTCGGGATTCGAGTTCCACGACTGCTATCAGGTGATGGGTGAGGCGGTCGGCATTCCGTGGCTCGCCGGCACGCCCCGGCCCGAGGAACAGATCGCGGACGTCGTCACCGGGGCTTTCCATCAGGGCGGTTTCGACCGGGTGGTGGTGTGTGACTGGTCGAGCCGTATCGGAGTGGGCTACTTCGGTTTCGAGTTGCTGACCGAGACACTGCGTCGGCGACTGCCCGACGTGCCGGTCGACCTGATCTACCACGCCGACTATCCGCAGCGGTGGCTCGATCCGTCGGCCGGCAAGCGCACGCTGGTCTATCGCGGCTTCATGCACGAGGACATGGACGACGACTACGACTTCATCACCCGGCTGGTCGGCAGCGGCGCCTCCGTGATCAACCTCTTCGAGGCGGAGATCCGTACGCACAAGCGCTGGATGGCGATGTTCTGGGAGGAGCGCTTCGCCAGCCTGCTGCCCGCCGGCGTGCGCGACATGGTCACCCGCTACCTGCCCCACACCGTTTCGGTGACCCCGGAGAACCGCGACCGTCTGCTGGCCGACCGCGCCGAGTACGTGTTCAAGTTCGGGCACTCGTCCGGTGGGCACGACGTCATGCTCGGCGCCGAGCACGACGCGGACACGATCGCCGCCCGGCTGGCCGAGCGCGGCCCCGACGGCTGGCTCGCCCAGCGTCGCGTGCAACTCGCCGAGTGCCGGTTCGCCCCCGAGGCCGGCGCCGAGCCGACGCCCCACCACGTGGTGCTCGGGCTCTACGTGCTCGGCGGCGAGTGCTCCGGCATGAACATCCGCGCCGACCGGGGCTCGGCCGTGGTCAACATCCACCAGTCGGCGGCCAGCGGCTGGGCCATCCCCATGGACGCCGACGAACGGCGACGGCTCATCGAGCGCGTGCGGGCGATCGGGCCGGCGGCCCGCGAACGACACTGACACCAGTTGGAGGCACGATGGAGATTCCCCTGTACCAGGTCGACGCGTTCACCGACCGGGTGTTCTTCGGCAACCCGGCCGCGGTCTGCCCCCTGGACGAGTGGCTCAGCGACGAGGTGATGCAGGCGATCGGCCTGGAGAACAACCTCGCAGAGACCGCGTTCATCATCGACCAGGGCGACAGCTTCGCGCTGCGCTGGTTCACGCCGTCGATGGAGGTCGACCTGTGCGGGCACGCCACGCTCGCCGCGGCCCACGTGGTGCTGCACCACCTGCGGCCCGAGTGGGACGAGGTCACCTTCCACTCCCGCTCGGGTCCCCTCGTGGTCAGCCGTACGCCGGAGGGGCAGTTCGCGATGTCCTTCCCCGCGTTGCCGCGCGAGCGGGTCGACCCGCCGGAGGCCCTGCTCGCCGGGCTGTCGATCGCGCCCACCGCCGTTTACGGCGGCATGGACTACATGGCGGTCTACGACGACGAGGAGGACCTGCGCGCGATCGAACCCGACCAGCGGATGCTCGGGACCCTCGACCGGCGCGCCGTGGTCGTGACGGCCCCCGGCGTCTCCTCCGACTTCGTCGCCCGCTTCTTCGGCCCCAAGCAGGCGATCCCGGAGGACCAGTTCACCGGTTCGTCCCACTGCATGCTGGTCCCCTACTGGGCCGAGGTGCTGGGCAGGACCAGCCTGACCTCCCGTCAGTTCTCCCCCCGGCTCGGCAAGACGCTGACCATCCGAGCCAACTGCGAGCTGCGCGGCGACCGGGTCGTCCTGGGCGGGTCGACGCGCCAGTACCTCGCCGGCGTCATCACGCTGGACGACGACGAGGTCGCTCGACTCAGTCGCTGAGCTGCCGTGCCTCCGGCCGTGCCCCGTCGCCCGCCGCCCCTGCGGGCTGCGGCTCCGGGGCCGACCCGGGCTCGGGCTCGGGCTCGGTGGGCATCTCCACCACCCGGCGCAGCGGCGAGAAGTACAGCGGGACGATGGAGACGAGTTCGCCGGCGACCGCGAGCGCGAGCGTCTGGCGGACGCCGATGACGTTGGCGACCAGCCCCGCGACCGACGCGCCCAACGGGATCACGCCCCAGACCAGGAACCGCATCGTCGCACTCAACCGGGCCTGCATGCCCGGCGCGCACAGCGCCTGCCGGACCGACAGTTGCAGGATGTTGGAGACGACGATGCATCCCGAGGCGATGCCGTAGCCGATGGCGGCGACGATCAGCCAGGCACCGCTGCGCGCGAACGGCAGCGGGATCGAGGCGACCCCCGCCAGCACGCACGCGGCGAGGACGGTCGGCCCGACGCCGAAGCGCCGGGACAGCCGCACCGCCAGGAGGGCGCCGAGGGTCGCGCCGGCGCCGGCGCCGGAGAAGATGATCCCGATGTACGCCGACGGCAGCCGCAGCACCGACGCCAGCAGCAGCAGGAACATGGTGGTGGTCGCGATGTTGCAGAAGTTGTACGTCGAGCTGCGGATGGCCATCACCCGGAACATCGGCACCCGCAGCACGTACCTGATGCCGTCGCGTACGTCCCGCAGCAGCGTGGTGGTCCGTGGCGGCGGGGTCACCTCCA
This sequence comes from Micromonospora sp. NPDC048170, assembly GCF_040652795.1. Taxonomy (NCBI): domain Bacteria; kingdom Bacillati; phylum Actinomycetota; class Actinomycetes; order Micromonosporales; family Micromonosporaceae; genus Micromonospora; species Micromonospora sp. NPDC048170. The sequence goes on along the minus strand of NZ_JBEZMR010000002.1, from coordinate 90,986 downwards.
CCCTGGTCATCCGGATCCGGCTGAGCAGCAGCGTGGCGATGCCGAAGCAGACGGCCGCGGCGCCGAGGACGTACGACGACGTGGCCAGCGCCAGCAGGAAGCCGGCGATGGCCGGGCCGGTGATCTCCGCCAGCGAGAGGGTGAACTCCACCCGCGAGTTGGCGCCGGGCAGCAGGTGCCGGTCGACGATCCGGGGCAGGATGCTCTGGTAGGAGATCCCCAGGAAGACCGTGCACAGGCTCGCCGCGAACATCAACGCGTACAGCGGTTGGATGGAGAGACTGCCGCTCAGCGCCAGTGCCGCGATGGTGCCGAACACGGCCGTACGCCCCAGGCTGGCGAAGACCAGGACCCGGTCGACGCGCCGCCGGTCGATCCACGCCCCCGCCGGCAGCCCGAGGAGCAGGAAGCCCAGGAACTCGCAGGTCACCAGGAACCCGACCTGCGCCGGTGTGGCGTTCAGGGTCCGTACGGCGAACAGCGGGATGACGACCACCGCCACCTCGTACCCGAACTGGCTGGTGGTCTCCGCCGTCCAGAGCAGGCGGAAGTTCTTCTTCAGGGTGATCTCCTACCCGTGACCGGCGGCGATTGTCAGGCCCCCGGGTGCAGCAGCACCGGTGCCAGCAGGACGTTCGTGATGCCGCGGACCACAGCCCCCGGCACCGTGGTCAGGCGGCAGGAGAAGCCGGTGAACCCCTTGGGCCCGTAGTGCATCCCCCATACGGCGTACCAGTCCCGTTCCGTGACGCCGTCCGTGTCGAAGCCCGGCTCCGCTCTCTGGACGACCCTCCGTTGCGCGATGTGGCGGCCGTTCTCGGCGGCCGAGGCGAGCGCCGCCCGCCACGTCCCGTCGTCGACCGTCCAGCCGGCCACCGTGCCCTCACCGCGGGCCAGCGTGGTGGGTTTCAGGATGGTGTGTGCCCGGTCGCGGACGAAACCGGTCAGGTCGGTGGCCGCGTCGACGTAGGTCGTTTCGGGAAGGATGCGTCGCAACGCGGCACGTTCGCCGTCGGTCAGCGCGTCCTGCACCTCGGGGAGCCACACCAGGGCCAGGCACGCCTTGCTGTTGTACAGGTCGTGCACCGGCGAGGTGACCATCGGCGGCATGGCGGAGCCCGGTGCCGGATGCAGCCGCTCCCAGGCCAGCACGGGGTCCGGCTCCTCCGCGAGTTCCGTCAGGTTGAACAACCGCAGGAGGTGGGTCACCCCGGCGACGTGGTCGGCGACGGTTCCGTCCGGCTCGTGCAGGTCCGCGACCTCCGCCAGCCGCGCCCGCAGCGGACGGTCGGAGTACGCCTCCAGGCACTCGCCGAGGGGGCGCCAGTCGTCGGCCCACTCCGCGAGCGCACCGGTCGCTTCGACCATGAGCACCTCCGCCTGCCCGGTCGGCTCGGCGTCGTGCCCCGTGCGCGTGGTCTCCATCGTGCGCAGCAGGTCGAGCAGGGCCGCGATGGGATCGGGGTGTCGCAGTCCGTGCCGCTCGGCGAAGGACCGGAAGGCCGGGTCCTGCATGATCGCGGGGAGCCAGGGGGTGCGTTCGGCGGCGCCGACGGCGGGGCTCAGGCCCAGCTCCAGCACCTTGAAGCGGGTCCCGTCGTGGATCAGGTCGGCGCGACCGTACGGCACCAGGGCAGGCAGCTCGGTTCCGGCCAACATCGGGCGCAGCACCGCCGGCACGTCGGTCAGCGCGCCGAACGCGGCCGTGCTGCCGCCCGCGAGCAGGTGGGGCAGCCGCCCCACGACGTCGAGCAGCACCGTGAAGTCGGCGTAGAACGAGGCGAGTTCCCGCTCGTCGACGAACATCACCCGGTGGAAGCTCTGTGCCTCGATGTCGGGCCCCAGCACCCGGCCGGCGGTGCGGGCCGGCAGATCCGGTGGCAGCTCGCCCTCGCGTACCGCCCGCAGGTAGTCCGTCGCCGGATCACGCGGCACGGACCGCTCCGCCGCGCTCACGCGGCCGACCCCCGCCCGGCGGCCCGGCGGCGGGGACGTGCGGTGCGGCGGGCGGGCCGCCGTGGCAGGTGCTGGTCAGGCCGACAGGAACAGGGCACCCGCTGCCTCCAGTTCGCGTAGCTGGCGGTAGTCGTCCGAGATCGTCTCCGGGTCCTCATGCACCAGGAAGACCAGGCCCGGGGTCGTGTACGAGTTGACGGTGACCTGCAACGGGTCGCCGGCCACGAGGTAGGTGTCGACCGCGTGGAAGGACGGCAGCTCGCGGAGCCTGCGCAGGTCGTAGCCGGCGAGGGTCCCCGAGTGGCGCGACAGCAACTGCACCATGGCGGCGTGCCGGCGGAGAGCCGGGCGCCAGCCCTCGCGGACCCGGTCGGCGAAGCGCTCCGGGGCCACGATCGTCTCGGCCACCAGCTGCACGGTGTTGGTGCCCGTCGCCTCGGTCAGTTGCGAGATGTCGATCGAGCCCATGAACCGGGCGCCGGTCTCGACGAGCACCGGCTCACCGGCGATCATCATGACCTCCGTGTGCGCCGTGCCCTCGCGGATGTCCAGGGCGTCGAGCACGGTCCCGACGAAGCCGTGCAGCCGGTCGAAGACTGCGTCGCTCGGATCGACGAGCCGCTCCAGGTCGTAGAGCGCCGTACCGCCCTCGTGGCGTTTCTTCGTGTGCCAGATGTCCGAGACGACGTACCCGCCCCCGGCCGACACGGTGTTGACGGCGTACTCGTCGCCGGTCATGAACGGCTGGACGAGAAGCTCCCCGATCGGCGAGCCGAAGACGTCGGGTGCGCCCAGCCAGCCCTTGAACGCGGCGTCGAGGTCCGCCTCGGAGCGGCAGCGCAGGAAACCGAAGCTGCCGGAACTCGACCGGGGTTTGACGACGGCGTCGCCCAGCCAACCCCCCGCGCGCAGCCACTCCGCCGCCTCGTCGCGGGAGGAGGTGCTCAGGTGCGGGATGACGGCGACGCCCCGCGCCGCCGCGGCACGTGCCATGTGGTGCTTGTCGCGGCGGCACCGGGTCGTCGCCGGATCGTTGCCGGGCACGCCGAGCGCCTCGGCCAGCAGGTCACCCAGCTCGACACCGGTCTCGGCGCCGGCCACCACGCTGCGGGGGCGCAGGCCCGCCTGGTCGAGCCGGTCGATGATGGCCTTGATGTCGCCGTCGTGGAGGTAGGTGTCGAGATAGGCATGGTCGACGCCGGTACGCAGGAGGAACTGCGGCAGGTCGGGGTCGCTCTGCACGTGCACCGCGCCGAAGCCGTAACCGGCGAGGGCCGGCGCGAGCGCGTTGGCCGTCGAGTACCCGTCCACGACGACACAGACTTGGCTGGCGTGTCGCATGATCCGCCTCAGGACTCTCGTGCCAGCAGGAAGTACGTCCGCATCGGGGGGATCATGTCGAGCTGCGCGGCGACGGGTGAGTGCCGGGCCGCCCCCTCCAGCAGGTCGAACACGCCGTCGGGGGTGATGTCCCGGGTGAACATCGTCTTGATGGCGATCTTCAGGAAGTCCCGGTAGTTGGTGGGGTCCATGAGCACCCCGGCGCGCTCGAACGCGGCGAGCTCCTCCCGGTCCACCGGCTGCCGCGCGACCTGGTGCGTGCTCGGGATGCTGGGCGACTGCACCTCGCCGGTGAAGCAGGCGGCGAGCGAGTCGGCCTGGAAGTCGAGCACCAGGTGGGTGCGGTCCTTGGTCCACCCGGAGACCGCGCTGTGGGCCTGGGTGGCGTCGAGGAACCAGATCTCACCGACGTTCATGTGGTAGAGGGTCGTGTTGTGCGAGCTGACGCAGGACTCGTGGGTCTCCAGCGGCAGGTGGATCCGGATCAGGTTCGTGTCCAGTTCGAGGTAGTCCCGGTGCGGCACGAGCGCGCTGCCGGGGGTCAGCCGGGCGAGCCGGCCGTACTTGAGGCGGGACAGGTCGAACAGCTCACCCACCAGGTGCCGCACGTACGGCAGGCGCTGGCCGAGGTCGGTGACGACGGCCGGGCCCTCGTAGGGGTCGAGTCCCGCGTCGAGGCCGAGGCCCGTGCCGTTCCACACCGCGCAACTCTTCCAGGCGCCGCAGACGAAGTCGCTGTACTTGTCCGTGTAGGGAAACGACGCCATGGTGTCGAGGTCCGTGGCGAGGCTGTCGGCGTCGATGCCGCAGGTGCCGAGGATGCCGGTCTCGGTCGAGTTCATAACGGTGGTCATGGTCGGTACCTCTCAGCGGGGAAAGGGGCGGGACCGCACGTCGTCGGGAGGGGGTGGCCGGCGTGGCTCACACGCCGAGGCGCTCCTTGAGCTCGGCGAAGAAGGGCACGTGCAGGAACTCCCGCTTCTCGGCGTCGTACCGGGTGTACCGGCGGGTGAAGTCGATGAGCCCCGCGCGGGCGGCCTCGACCCCCTCGGTCAGGACGACGTCCTCCAGTTCGGTGATCTCGGTGACGAGCGTGCGCAGCGCCTCGGGCAGGCTCGGCAGGAGCCGGATCCGCCCCTCGTCGATCGTCAGGCCCCCCTGCTCGCGCAGGTAGTTGAAGAGCAGTTGCGACGCGATCGCGTCGTAGTTGGGCTTCGGGATCCCCTCGACGGAGTACCGCAGCAGCCGCTCCGCCAGGACGAACTCGAAGGTCAGCGCGGCGAGCTCGCGATCGATGTCCGCGTCGTCGAGGCAGACCAGCATCGACTTGACGTCGACACGCATCTCCTCCATGCCGGCCAACGGCTTGTAGCTCTTGGCGGACAGGAACTGCGGGATCGGCATGCTGCCCGTGCGGTGGTGGAACTCGTGCAGCCGCACCCAGGAACCGGCGGCCCGCTCGACGCCGCCCTCGTCGACGCCGGACAGCAGCGGGAACGAGCCCGGGACCATGGCGGCGTCGATGAGCCGGCGGGTGAGCCGGTGCCGGGCGACGAACTTGTCGATGAAGTAGAAGATCAGGTCGTCCGGTTCCTGGCGCCCGTCGATGTGGTTCTCGGGGAAGAGCGCCACGACGACCCGACTGTCGAAACCCGCGCTGTGCCGGAGCAGGTTGACCGGCATCGTCGGGCTCGGGTAGCGGTTCACCAGCACGGGGTCGGACGGGATGGGCTCGTACTCCAGGTAGTCCAGGCCGAGAGTCGGGAAGTACGCGGCCGAGAACACGGACAGGAGCGTGTTGTCCGTCCGCGAGTTGATGTGCCGCTTCGTGGCCGTGAGCCGCGGCGTGTCCTGTGCGCCGGACAGGTCCTCGACGAGTGCTCTGGCCACGGGCCGGGTGCCGAGCGACGCCGACTCGGCGATCCAGCCGGCCAGCCGGCGCAGCGCCTCCGGCGATCCGGGCTCGGTCTCGCGCTGGTAGCGGGCACGCAGCTCGTTCACTTCGTTGACGGCAGCGTCTGCTTCCACTGCGGGGAGGGACGATCGCATGGCAGCTCCTTTCCTCGAAACCGGATGACTCCGGCGGTCGCCACCACGGGCCGGGGCGTCGTCGTTGGCGGCCGTCAGGGCCGATCTCGGTTGGTCGCTACGACAGGTCCCGGGCGAAGTCGTCGAGCAGGTCCGCCCATGCCGGGATGTACGACTCCGCGAGCGCGACGAAGTGCCGGGCCTCGGCCGGGGTGGAGATCAGGTGGCTCATGCCGGCCTCGTCGTCGCTGACGGACGCGGCGTGCCCCGTCTCCGCCCTGATGTGCGAGTCGATCCAGGCGTAGTCGCGCTGCTCGGGAAGGACCTGGCGACCGTCCACGGTGACCTTGGCGTACAGCCGCCGGAACGCGACCGCGATGTCGAGCGCGATGGTCTCCACGACACGGAGCTGGACCCCGCCGCCCAGCTCCTCGGTCGCCATGGCGTCCATGACGTCGAGGATGCGGGCCAGCGCGGGGGACTCGGCGGGCGCGTCGGCGCTGCCCAGGGCCGTGCGTAGCGGCGCGCAGATCGTGTCCGCCCACCACAGGTAGTGGATACCGTCCACACCCTCCGGTGCGACCTCCGCGAACGCCGCCGCCCGGTTGTCCAGATCGTCCCCGATGACGCGGTACGCCATCTGATACGCTCCGAGTGCTTCTCGACTCACTGTGTAGTCGCGAGCCAGGCGTCGTCCGTGGGCGCCGAGGCTGGAGATGGTGGTGAACATGAACGACTGAGTGGTCCGCTGCCACTTCTCCGCGATCCGCAGCGCGCCAGCGGGGCCCACCGAGGTGGCCTCCTTCGCGCCGGCGAAGAACCGGTTGTTGCGTCGCGTGAGGCCCGCTTCGTCGATCAGCCGATCGATGGTGGCGTCGGCCTGTAGGCGGAGGTCGGTCAGGTCGAGTGCGGTTGTCATCGTGCCCTCCTCGCTTGTGGGGACCGGGCGGAGCGCTCCCTGAAGCCCGCCAGGACAGGCCTTCGCCGACGAGGGTCTTCCGGTCGACGCGGCCTATGATCATCGAATACCGTGTATCGCGCAACGGGAAGACAGTGGAACCCCTGTGCCTCCCCTATGCGGGTGACAGCTTTTCGTGTGGTGTCTCAGGGGCCGGAACCCCCGCGACCAGCGTCAACTCGACGCGAGCGACGGCACCGTGCGGGCCAGGCCATCGTCCGGCTCACCGGCGTCCACGAACGGTGCCGCCAGTCTCTCCGGCACCCCCATGTTGCGTGCGTAGATCCCGAGCCGGCGCTGCCAGGCGGACACATCGGACGGCGGCGCGATCGGCACGGTGCCGCGGGCGACCAGCTCGGCGTACTCGTCGTGGTCCGCGTTGCCGGTGGCGATCGAGTGCCGGAGGGCCGCCTCCAGGTCGCGCTGCGCGTTGACCACGCACATCGTCCACTTGAGCAGAACCGTCGCGGTGCAGCCAGGCGCGACGTCGAGCACCCCGGCGTTGCGACGGAGCCGCGACGAGTCGGTGGTGTTGACCGCCACCTTGAGGTGGGCGGACACCACCTCCGCGCCCCGCACCTCCGGATACCACTGGCTGAGCTGGCGGAGCGCCAGTTGGGCGCGTTCCGTGGCCTCGGGGTGACCGTTGCGCAGGAAGTGACGGAAGTCGTCGGGCAGCGCGTACGTCGTCGGGTCGACGCGCCGCGACGCGATGTGGGCCGCCGGCGGGTAGTAGACGAGCGCGGTGTCCTGGCTGAACGGGCTCAGCATGCCGCCGTACTCGTCTTCGAGCTTCAGGCAGGTGTAGTCCCTCGTGGTCGGGTTCGGTAGGCCCACGAAGAGGATTTGACGCAGCGCCATGTAGATGGGTGGCAGTGCGAGCGACGGGTTGAGCAACCGAGCCATCGCGAGGGTCTCGGTGGCGGCACAGAGACTGACCTGGTCACCGACGACCGTCCTGGGCACGCCGTCCTCGACGTACTCCACCTGGTAGGTGCCGTCGGATCGGCGGCTCACCCCGGTCACCTCGGCGCCGCCGCGTACCTCGACCCCGCATCGGCGCAGCTCCTGGTCGAGCAGGGCGGTGACGACGACCGGGTTGATGCCCCGCTGTGGAGTGACGAAGGTGGCACCGACGTCGGAGACGCCATCCGGCGCGGGTATCTCACGGCAGACCTGCTCCGGTGCGCCGAACAACGCGTTGGCCGGGTCCTCGGCGCACCGCTGCGCGTAGCGGTCCTGGATGACCCGCATGTTGCTCCGGCACTGGCCGAGGATGTCGGTGCCGCTGTCCTGCATGGCCTTGGAGGCGATGACCCGGCTGTAGTCCTTGCCACCGAAGACGAGGTCGGGGAAGAAGCGTTCGTTGACCAGACGCCCGTCGAAGCAGTCCCGGGCGCTCTGCGGATCGAACGGATACTCCGCTCCGCTGTGGTTCTCGCTGACGATGTTGCTGGCCCCCGTGCAGATGGGGTGGGCCTCGGGCGAACCGGCCTCGGCCCGCTCCAGCAGGAGGACCCGGTATCCCGCGCGGCTTCGCATGATCGCGGCCAGACAGCCCGCGATACCTCCGCCGATCACGATGTGCAGCTCGGTTCGCTTCACTCTGTCAATCCCTCTGTCATGGGCAACGATCCTTCGCCGCATCACGAGCTGAACCAGGTCCCGGCTTCAACACCGTGCCCGGCCGAACAGCGCGTCCTGCTGCGGATCTTGGGGTGGGAGAGCGGTGATGTGGCAGGCCGGGGGACGTTGGCTGGAGGAGGGGTGCCCTCGTTGGCGGTAGACGGTAACAAACTTCGATCAACCCCGGAAGGATCTTCCGATAGGACAGGGGTTCGAGTAACCGGGCCTGTTCACACCGCTCTCACCTGCATCGATGCCGGATCGCGGCGCCCACGTTCGCGCTTCGGAGCGGGTGACATCGATCTGTACCCTCTCTGCCATGGCTGGTTCCCCCCTCGTCAACGACCTGCGTGCGGCGCTCGGCGACGCCGTACTGACCGACCCCGACCTGCTCCGGATGCACCGCAAGGACGAGGCCGATCTCTGCGAGGCCGGCATGCCGCTGGTGGTCGTCCGTCCACGTAGCACGGCCGACGTGGTCGAGGTGGTGACGATCGCCGGTCGGTACGGAGTGCCGGTGGTGCCGCAGGGGGCGCGTACGGGGCTGGCGGGCGCGGCGAACGCGGTCGACGGTGCGGTGGTGGTCAGCATGGTCGCGATGGACGCGGTGCTGGAGATCGATCCGATCAGCCGTATCGCGGTGACGCAGCCGGGCGTGGTGAACGCGGTGTTCTCGGCGGAGGTGGCGAAACAGGGGTTGTGGTATCCGCCGGATCCGGGATCGTGGGAGATGTCGACGATCGGCGGGAACGTGTCCACCAACGCGGGTGGCATGTGCTGCGTCAAGTACGGCGTGACCACGGAGTACGTGTTGGGTCTGGAAGTGGTCCTGGCCTCCGGGGAGGTGTTGCGTACCGGTCGCCGTACCGCGAAGGGGGTGGCGGGCTACGACCTCACCCGGCTCTTCGTGGGTTCCGAGGGCACTCTCGGCGTGATCACGGAGGTGACCCTGGCGCTGCGGCCCGCTCCGGCGGAGTCGCTGTCCATGGTGGCGGTCTTCCCCACCACGGCCGCCGCCGGCCGGGCGGTCGCCCGGATCGCCGAACAGGGGCTCACCCCCAGCCTGCTGGAACTGATCGACCGCACCTACCTGCGGGCGATCGAGGCGTACCGGCCGATGGGCCTGCGTACCGACGTCGAGGCACTGCTGCTGGCATCGGCGGACACGGGGTCCCAGGCGGCCGGAGACCTGGCGCGGCTCGCCGAGCTGTGCGAGGCGGCCGGCGCCGACGAGGTCTACGCGGCCACCGACGCCGTGGAGGCGGCGGCCCTGTTGCAGGCCCGCCGGCTGGGGCACGCGGCGATGGAGAAGTTCGCCAGGGAGTCGTTCCCCGCCGGCAACGGTGGGATGGTGATCGACGACGTGGCGGTGCCCCGGGGGTCGTTGGCGGCGCTGCTCGACGGGGTCGCGCGGATCGCGGCGGAGTGCGACGTGACCATCGGCGTGGTGGGTCACGCCGGGGACGGCAACATGCACCCGAACATCGTGGTGGACCGGGCCGACCCGGCGAGCCTCGAACGCGGCCGGCGCGCGTTCGACGAGATCATGCGCCTCGGTCTGGAGCTGGGCGGCACCTGCACGGGCGAGCACGGCGTGGGCCTGCTCAAGCGCGACTGGCTGGCCCGCGAGATCGGCCCGGTGGGCATGCGGGTGCACCAGGCGATCAAGGCCGCCCTGGACCCGGCCGGCCTGCTCAACCCCGGCAAGGTCTTCTGATGTCCGCCCTCCTGACCGCCGGACAGAGGTGGAGGAGAACGTGCCGACCGTAGCCATCGTCGACGGATACTCCGCAGGCAGTTCGCTGAGCCGGGCGTTGGCCGAGCGAGGTGTGACGTGCGTCCACGTACGCAGCGCCGGGACCGCCGGCGACTACTACCAGAAGACGTTCCGCCCGGGTGACTACGCGGTCGATCTCGGCTTCGTCGCCGACGAGGACCGCCTCGTCGACCGGCTGCGGGCGCTCGGCGTCGACCGGGTCGTCGCGGGCACCGAGCCGGGGGTGATCCTCGCCGACACGCTCAACCACCTGCTCGGTACGCCCGGCAACGACATCGCCACGGTCACCACGCGGCGCGACAAGTCGGCGATGGCGGCGGCCGTGGCCGCCGCCGGTCTCGCCGTGCCCGCCGGCCGGTGCTTCGAGTCCGTGGACCAGGCGGTCGCCTGGTACGCGACCAGCATGTCCGGCCCGGCCGTCGTCAAGCCCGTGGACAGCGCGGGCACCGACAACGTGCGGTTCTGCGAGAGTCTCGACGAGGTACGCCTCGCCTGCGCGACGGTCCTGGCCTCGGCCAACCTGTACGGCGTCCCCAATCGACGCGTGCTGGTCCAGGAACGGCTCGTCGGGACCGAGTTCTACGTCAACACTGTCTCGCACGCGGGGACGCACCGGGTCGCCGAGATCTGGCGGTACACGAAACGGCCAGGTCCGGGCGGCGGTCCCATCTACGACTACGAGGAGCCGGTCGACCGGGGCTCGGCCCTGGCCCGGCAGCTCCGTGAGTTCGTCTTCGCGGTGCTCGACGCGCTCGGTATCCGCTCCTCGGCCGCACACACCGAACTCATGCTCACCGAGCGGGGGCCGGTGTTGATCGAGGCCGGGGCCCGCCTCGGTGGAGCTACCCTGCCCGAGATCGTGGCGAAGTTCTGCGGGGTGTCGCAGGCCTTTCTGCAGGCCCAGCACCTCGTCGATCCGGCGTCGCTCGACCAGTTCGACGACCGTGCGCCGGGCTGGGCCGCTGCCGTCCGAAACGTATCGCTGATCAACCCGGTTCCCGTCGCCGCGCAAACGGGGGACTGGTTGTCCCGGCTGTCGGAGCTGCCGGCGACCGTGGCGATCGCCGCGAGCTGCTCCCCCGGGGCCGAACTGCCGCAGACCGTCGACCTGTTCAGCTCGCCCGGCTTCCTCTATCTCGCCGCGGAGGACCCGTCCGAGGTCGAGCGGAGTTATCAGCTGTTGCGCCGCTGGGAGCGGCACGGCCTGTACGGGAGTTGACCTGGCGCGGCAGAACGATTCGCACGGCCCCGCCGCCGGGTTGGCACGGCCGCGGGCCGCCGGGCGGGACGGGACGTCCGGCGCTTCCGGTTCGATCGCGGGCGCCGAGGGGGTAAGAAAGGTGCGGACGACAACCGCTCACCGGAAGGACCACCCCGATGACCCTGGAACGACCGATCGCCCCGGACCCGTACGAGCTGCTGCCGACCGTTGCGTCGTTCACCCTGACCAGTGACGACGTGCAGAACGGCGAGCCGATGGACGCCGCGTACGCCCACGGCAGCGTCGGGGGCGACAACGTCTCGCCGCAGCTCAGCTGGTCCGGCTTCCCCGCCGAGACCAAGGGGTTCGTCGTGACGTGCTTCGACCCGGACGCGCCGACGGGCAGCGGGTTCTGGCACTGGGTCCTGGTCAACCTGCCGGCCGGCGTGACGCGGCTCCCCCGCGGCGCGGCCGGGGACGACCTCGGCGGCGCCTTCACGGTCCGCAACGACTACGGCGAGCAGGGCTACGGCGGCGCCGCCCCGCCGGCGGGTGACCGGCCGCACCGCTACGTCTTCGCGGTGCACGCCCTGGACGTGGAGCGCCTCGACGTCACCTCCGACGCGACTCCCGCCTACGTCGGCTTCAACCTGGCCTTCCACACCCTGGCCCGCGCCGTGATCCGCCCGACCTACCAGGTCAAGGACTGACCCACCCACCCCGACCACGCCCCACCCCACCCCACGCCCCGCCCCCCCACGCCCGCCCCGCCCTCACTCCCGCACCCCGCCCCCCGCCCCCGCGCCTTCACGCCCGCCCCGCCTCACGCCCGCCCCACTGCTCCGCGATCTTGCACTTGTCGCCCCGACGAAGGGCGCAAAAGCCGCAGAACGAGGGCCGAAAGTGCAAGATCGCGGGCGCGGGCGCGGGGTGCGGGCGCCCAGCGCGGCGTGGCGCAGCGCGGGGTGCGGGCGCGGGGCGGCGCGTCCAGCGTGGGAGGGGGAGGGCGGAGGGTTACGAGGGGACTCGGGCCACCGCGAAGACGGACTGGCCGAACGGGGGGAGGATGCGCTGTTCGGCTGCCTTGGTGGCGGGGAGCACGAGGGTGTCGTAGACCTTGACCATCGGGCCCTCCTTCGGCATCAGGCGGAAGACCTTGGTCGCCATGAAGTAGCCGATCAGGCCGAGCGCGTTCGCGTAGTGGATCTTCTCCACGGTGAGGCCGGCATCGGTCATCGCGGCGGCCAGGGTCTTCTTCGTGTAGCGGCGTACGTGGCCGGTGGCGATGTCCGCCGGGCTCATCGCGAACTGGAACGCCGGCACGATGATGATGACGTTGCCGCCGGGCCGGACCAGGTCGCGCATGCTGCGCAGCGCGCCCACGTGGTCCTCGATGTGTTCCAGCACGTTGTACGACACGGCGGCGCTGTAGTCGCCCCGGTCGGAGTGCGGCAGGAGCATCTGCCGGACCTCGATGCGGGGCTGGTCGGCCAGCCGCTCCTTGAGCGAGACGAGCCGGTCGGGGTCGGCCTCGGTGGCGGTGAAGCGGGGCAGCCGCTCGGCCCACTCCAGTGCGTAGTCGCCGAGCCCGCTGCCGATCTCGATCGGGTTGTCACCGAGGTACGGCAGGGCCAGTTCGACGAACCAGCGACGGTGGTTGACCGCCGTCGCGAGGCCCTCCAGGACCTCGGACTGCACGCGCTGATCCCCAGTGATTTCTGCCATGCGTCGATTCCTCACGATATGAACTCGACCCGCGCCTGGACCGACAGAGTGAATCATCCGCACTGGCAACAGAAAAATCGGGGCACCCGTGCTGGCCGAAATGCGGTCGGGGGTGGGCACGTGATCGGCGGTCGGCGAACCCGGCACATGGTACGGCAGTACCCCGAAACATGTCACGGCGGTGCCATAGCCTGACTACTCTACGAATCGTCATGACTACTCCTGAATCGGGCCTTCCCGGCGGCGAGCCCGGGTCCGGGGCGTCGGTGGGCGGGCCCGACCGGGGCGTACGGGCCTGGAAGGGGTGGTGGACGGACGTCGCCGCGGTGGCGAGTTTCGTCGCGCTGGGCTTCTGGGTGACCGCACGGCTCTGGCTGCACCCGTCGCACGGCATCCGGGACAACCGTACGGACCAGTCGCAGTTCGAGTGGATGATGGCGCACGGCGCGCGCGTGCTGACCGATTTTGTTGATCCATTCACGTCGGATCGGATGAACGTGCCGGAGAGCGTCAATCTCATGGCAAATACGTCCGTATTATCCGTATCTCTGCCAATGACGCCCGTCACGCTACTGGTCGGCACCCGCGCGTCATTTCTGCTCTTTCTCACCCTGGGCATGATCGCCACGGCGACGGCCTGGTACTTCCTGCTGTCCCGGGTGGTCGTCGGCGCCCGCGGGCCGGCCTGGCTCGGCGCCGCATTCTGCGCGTACGCCCCGGCGATGGTCTCGCACGCCAACGCGCACCCCAACATCGTCTCGCAGTACGTGGTGCCCCTGATCGTCTGGCGCACCCTGCGGCTCGCCGACCCGGGGCGCTGGCTGCGTAACGGGTTGCTGCTCGCCCTCGTCATCGTCTGGCAGGCCTTCCTCAACCTCGAGGTGCTGCTGATGACCGCGATCGGGCTGGGCGTGGTGGTCGGGGCGCTCGCCCTCGGTCGACCCGAGCTGCGCCGCCGGGCCCGGCCGTTCCTCGCCGGCCTCGGAGTGGCCGCCGCCGTGGCGCTGGTGCTGCTCGCGTACCCGCTCTACGTCCAGTTCTTCGGCCCGGGGGCCTACAACGGGCTGCCCCGGCTGATCCGGGGCTACTCGACGGACCTCGCGTCGTTCGTGGCGTACTCGCGGGAGTCCCTGGCCGGCGACGCCCGCAGCGCGCAGGGGCTGGCGAAGAACCCCACCGAGGAGAACGCCTTCTTCGGCTGGCCGCTGGTGGTGCTCGTCGTCGCCCTGGTCTGGTGGCTGCGCCGGCACGTCGTGGTACGCGGCCTGGCCGTCCTCGCCCTCTTCTTTGGCCTGCTCTCCCTCGGGCGGGAGGTCCTGCTCAACGGCAAGGGGATCGGGATACCGGGCCCGTGGGCGGCGCTGGAGAACCTGCCTCTCCTGCACTCGGTGGTGCCGACCCGCTGGGCGCTGGCGATCACCCCGATCGTCGGGGTGCTGCTCGCCTACGGGGCGGAGCACGCGCGCGCCCTGGCCGCCCGGCATCCGCGGGCGCGCCCGCAGATCCGCTTCGCCACCGCCACGGTGCTGGCCATGGCCCTGCTGCCGATCCTGCCGACGCCGCTGCCCACCACCCGGCTGGACCCCGTGCCCGCTTTCGTCACGTCGGGCGCCTGGCGGCCGTACGTGGACGGCGGGCGGAGCATCGTGACCCTGCCGCTGCCCGACACCCACTACGCCGATCCGCTGCGCTGGTCGGCGCGGACGGGACTGGACATGCCCATCGCCCGCGGCTACTTCCTCGGTCCGGACACCCGCCCCGGCCGGGACCGGGTCGCCCTGTTCTCCGCGCCACCCCGCCCGACCAGCGAGTTCTTCGCCGAGATCAGGCGGACCGGGGCGGTGCCGCCGATCACCCCGCAGGCGCGGGTCGACGCGGTGGGGGACCTGCGGTACTGGCGGGCGGGAGCGGTCGTCCTCGGGCCGCACCGGCAGGCCGACGCGCTGCGCCGGGGCATGACCGAGCTGACCGGCATCCGTCCCACGTACACCGGAGGGGTCTGGGTCTGGGACGTCCGTCCGCTCACCGACTAGCGCGACCGGCGCGAAGGCCGGGAGTCAGTCAGGGCTGGCGGACGCAGCAGCCCTGGCAGATCTTGGGCTTGGGGAGGGTGAAGGCGAGGCAGCAGGTGCGCCGCTGCACGGTCGGCTCGCCGTTCGGGCCCGGGACCAGCTCCACCAGGTCGGCGACGTCGAGCGTGTCGAGCAGCGTCTCGATCGTCTCGACCGACGAGCCGGGCAGGCCGTCGGCGGCCCGGAGGATGCCGTGGGCGATGCCGGAGGCCACCGAACCGAGCAGGGTACGCGTGCCGATCCGGACCTCGGCCTGGATGGCGGCGACCATCGGGGCCAGGTGGGCGTCGAGCAGCGAGGCGCGCAGCACCCGGAGGAGTTCCGCCTCGTCCGCGACGACCCGCACCTCGGGTGGCCCGGCGAGGGCCAGCGGGTCGTTCGGCAGCACCGCGACCGTGGTCGAGCGGCGCAGGCCCATGGTGAGCAGGGGGCGCGGGTCCTCGAAGTGGATCAGCACGTCGGCCGGGTCGAGCAGCGGCACCCGCCGGGCCGAGGCCCAACCGAGCACCGCGGGCAGCGCCGTCCAGTAGCTGTACGACTTCCAGGCCAGCGCGGCGCACGCGTGCGGGGTGCCGCCCAGGCGCGAGCTGGCCGAGGCCAGGAGCTCCGGCAGCCGGGTGCCGTCGACCAGGGTGGTCGCCGGGTGCCAGCCGAACTCGTCGTGCACCAGCAGGCCGGGTGCGAGGCCGGGCACGTCGTCGGTGCCGAACATCGCACGCAGGGTGGCGGTGACCGGGGTCAGCGGCACGGCGGCGATGTTCCGCTCAGGCATCACCGCTGTCACTCGACTCATCCCCCCGCCCGGTGTCGCCGTCGTCGGGCCGTCGCCCGTCGCAGATAAGGCTAGCCTAACCACAGCTCACGGGGTAAGGGAAGGCTCGCCTCTGTCGGATCCGGAGGTGCCGGTCACTGTGCCGGTCACCCTGGTCGAATGCCGTGCGGTATCGGCGGCCGGGGTGCGGAGCGGTGGGCTCAGTATCGACAATCATCGCTTTCTGTCAAGATTCGTGTCGGCAAGGTGCCAGTTCCGTGTGCGCATCGCCACAGAACGTGAAACTGATACTCCCGGCCACGAGGAAGCTGATGACGACCTCACCGCTCGATCGGGCTGCCGACTCCTTCGCCGTCGAGATCGCCCGGCACCGTACGGGGCGGGGGCTGTCCAAGAAGCAGCTCGCGACCCTGATGGGGTTCGACCCGTCGTACGTCAGCCACGTCGAGGGGCGACGGCACCGCCCCACCGAGGACTTCGCGCGCCGCGCCGAGGCCGTACTGGAGGCCAGCGGCGCGATCTGGCAGCGCTTCAAGGAGTACGACGAACTGCGCCACGCCCGGGCCGAGCGGGCGCACCGGGACCCACCCGTGTCCGGGCAGTGGATGCCGCCCGGCACCGGCCTCATCGTCGAGCGGGAACTCGCCACCCTCACGTACCTGGACGACGCGTACCGCTGCGTCATCCGGCGTGAGCTCTACAACGCCGGCACCGAGCCGGTCACCCGCTACCTGGTGCGCGTCGCCGTCGACCGCTACCCCAACGACCCCGGGCGCTCCAACCTGCACCACCGGGAACACCCGCTCACCTTCGCCGAGCTGCGGCTGCGGGCATACCGGGAGGACACCGGCGAGCGGGAGACGATGCACTGGCGGGCCAAGCACGACCGGGACGCCTTCAAGGAACTCTGGCTGCTCTTCGAGAACGACGAACGGCGCTTCCCCCTCTATCCCGGCGACCGGGCCACCATCGAGTACGCGTACTGCGTCGGGCACGACAAGTGGGGCCCCTGGTTCCAGCGGGCGGTCCGGCTGCCCACCCGGCAGATGGCCGTACGCCTGGACCTCCCGGCGGCGCTCGACCCGCAGGTCTGGGGCGCGGAAACCTCGCTCTCGACGGAGGAGGGCCCCCTGCGCACGGCGGTGACCCGGCACGGGGAAGCCGACCGGCTGATCTTCGACTGGGCGACCGACGACCCGCCGCTCAACGCGCGGTACCGGTTGCAGTGGCGGTTCCGCGGCCGGCCCGACGCCGAACCGGAGGAGACCGGGCAGGTGCGGCCCAGCGACCGGATGCGCGGGATCGGCATCGTGCAGCGCGGCGCCGACCTGCTCCGCCAGCCGGCACGCCCGTTCGACCTGCCCCGCGAGGAACAGGAGGCCCGAGAGGTGGCCGACCGCCTCACGGCGACCCTGGTACGCCTCGACGAACTGCACCCGTTCCGCAAGGGGGTCGGCATCGCCGCCCCGCAGCTCGGCCTCGGCCGGGCGGCGGCGGTGGTCCGACCCCCCGACCGGTCCGCCGACCCTGTCGTGCTGCTCAACCCCCGCGTGGTCGACGCCTCCCCCGACAGCGACGAGCAGTACGAGGGGTGCCTCTCCTTCTTCGACCACCGTGGCCTGGTGCCCCGGCCGCTCCGGCTCGACGTGGAGCACGCCCAGTACGACGGCAGCCGGATCATCACCTCGTTCGAGTTCGGCATGGCCCGGCTCGTCGCCCACGAGATCGACCACCTGGAGGGGCGGCTCTACGTCGACCGGATGGCACCGGGACTGCCGCTGGTCCCCGTCGAGGAATACCGCGAGACCGGCCGCCCCTGGCGCTACTGACCCCTGGGCGACCTCCCGAGCCGTCGCGTCCCGGTGTGGGGGAGGAACGCTCCTAGAGGTTGCCGAAGGTGTCGTAGCGGGTGTTCTCCGGCGGAACGCCGTCCTCGGCGAGGACCCGGAGGGCGGCCCGGACCATGCGGGCGGAACCGGAGACGTAACAGTCGTGCGCCGTCCACGGGCCGTACCGGCCGACCACGTCAGGGACGTCACCCACCTCGCCGTCGAAGTCGGGATCCTCGCTGCACGCCGGAGTGACCGACAGCCACGGGTGCGCGGCCACCAGTTCCTGGAGCCCGGCCAGGCCGTACAGGTCCCCAGCCGTACGGGCACCGTAGAAGACGTGCACCCAGCGGGTCCGGTTGAAGCTCGCCAACTCCTCCACGAGGGCCTTGATCGGAGCCAACCCGACGCCGCCCGCCACACAGAGGATGTCCCGCTCGGAGGAACGATCCAGCGTCATCGACCCCATCGGCGCCGCCACCCGCAGCAGGTCACCGGGCTTCACCCGGCGGACCAGCGCCCCGGAGAGCCAGCCGGCACCCTTGGGCGTACGGACGTGGAACTCCAGCACGTTGTCGCCGTTCGGGGCGTTCGCCACCGAGTAGGTGCGCCACACCCGGGGAAGGTGGCGGGGCACCTCCACGCTCACGTACTGACCCGCCTTCCACGGCAGCGGGTGCTGCAACGCCCGACAGGTCAGGACCGCGGTGTCCGGGCCGTACCGCTCGTGGGTCAGCACCTCCGCGTGCCAGAACGGCGGGTTGTCGTCGGCCGCCGCGCCGGCCAGCATCTTCTCCGAGATCGCCGCGTACGCGTCCCGCCACGCCTGGTCGTACTCCAGGTTCCAGCCGTCGCCGGCGATGCTGCGCAGCGCGTCCAGCAGCGCGACGCCCATGGTCTCGTAGTGCGCCGCCTCGACGTGGTACTTCCGGTGGTCCCGGCCCAGCGAACGCAGGTACTCGTCGAAGCTCTCCGGATCGCCGACCGTCTGGGCGGCGGTGACGATCGCCTCCAGGATCCGGTCGCCCTGCCCGGCCATCTCCGCCGGGAAGAGCTTGCGCAGCTCGGGGTCGAGGAGGAAGAGCCGGGCGTAGAAGTGACCGCTCAGCCGCTCCCGGTGCTCCTCGACCAGGGTCCAGCTCTCCTTCAGCAGCCTTGCGAAGTCGTCCACGGGCGCGCTCCTTCTCCTGACGGCGGATCGGGCGCCCATAGAATGTCCACGGAGAGTGTCGACCGGTCGCACAGAGTGTGCGATCGGTCGACAGGCTCGTTCGGGCGGGCGGGATCGACTCGTCGACGCCGGGTCGGCGTCGGGCTGAGCGGTGCATGCGGTGCGGTGCGGTGCCGCCGACCGACGGCATCGGTGCGGTGCGGTGCCGCCGACCGATGGCGTCGGGCTGAGCGGTGCGGTGCCGTGCCGCCGACCGACGGCGTCGGGCAGAGTGGTGCGGTGACCGTTGAGCTGCAACGCCCGGCGACCCGTCGGATGCTCGGCACCGAGACACTGCTCGTGCTCGGCCTCTCGCTCGGCCAGTCCGCCGTCTACGCGACGGTGTCGATCATCGCGAAGCTGACCGCAGACGGGCCGCTGTCGAAGCAGACCGCCGCGCTCAACACCTCGGTGTCACCCCGGCCGTGGCTGGACCTGACGTACCAGCTCCTCGGGATCGTCTTCGCGCTGCTGCCGGTGCTGCTCGCCGTACACCTGCTGGCGCGGGACCCCGGCGACCCGGCACGGACGCTCGGCCTGGACGCCCGGCGACCCGGCCAGGACCTGGCCCGCGGTGCCGGCCTGGCCGCGCTGATCGGCCTGCCCGGCCTGGCGCTGTTCTGGGTGGCGGCCCAGCTCGGCGTCAACGCCACGCTGGTGCCGGCCGCGCTGCCCGAGGTCTGGTGGACGGTGCCGGTGCTGATCCTCGCCGCCGTGCAGAACTCGGTGCTGGAGGAGGTGATCGTGGTCGGCTACCTGGTCACCCGGCTGCGCCAGCTCCAGTGGCGGCTCGGCGCGATCGTCGCGACGAGCGCCCTGCTGCGCGGCTCGTACCACCTCTACCAGGGCTTCGGCGCCTTCCTCGGCAACGTGGTGATGGGCGTCGTGTTCAGCCTCTTCTACCTGCGCACCCGCCGGGTCATGCCGCTGGTCGTCGCCCACACGCTGCTCGACATCGTTGCCTTTGTCGGCTATGCCCTGCTGCCGAAGGAATGGTTCGACTGGCTGTAAGTCGCGCCTTCCCCTGCACCCCTCCGCTGACCCTCTCCGCCCGCCTCCTCAGCTGGCTTCCTCCGCTGGCCTGCTTCGCTGTTAGATCTTGGCAAGAACCGGCCCCTCCGAGGGCCATTTCGTACCAAGATCTCCAGCTGTCGCCGCGTCTCCCGGCCGCCGCGTTCCGCTCAGCCGGTCGACGGTCGCCGGTAGGCGGTGATCGCGCGGGCGGCGAGCCGCTCGGCCGCCGCCGCGTCGCCGGCCGCCGCTGCGAGCACCGCCGCGCCCGGCAGCAGCCGGGACGCCAGCCGCAGCGCCAGCCAGCCGCCCGCCTGCGCGACCAGCGGCGCCGCCAGCCGCCACGCGGCCTCCGCCGCCCGGGGCCAGCCCGCCTCGCCGGGCTCGTCCGCCGACCGCGCTGCCGCCAACGCCGCCCGTGCACTCTCGGCGTCCGGGTGCACGCGGGTCAGCACCAGCAGTTCCACCGCCCGCTCCGGATGCGCCGGATCCCGGTCGTACGCCGCCGCCAGGTGCAGCACCAGGTTGGCCTGCGCCCACAGCACCGCCGCCAGCTCGGCCGCTGGCGCGAAGAGCCCCGCCAGCGCGGCCCCCGCCCCGCCCACCCCGGCCTGCCGGACGAACCGCCGGGTCGCGAGCCGCGCCAACCCGTCGGCACCCGCATCGGGGTACGCGTCGCGCAGCCGCTGCACCCAGTCGCGGGCGCGCGGCCCGACCGCCTCGACGGCGGCCAGAGCCAGCAACTCCGGCGCGAAGGCGGGATGCTCGAGCACCCGAAGGACCATTTCCGGCGTACGCCCCAGCGGGGCGTACGCCGCCTCGGCGCCTGTGCCTATGGGGGCTGAGATATCGGTTTTGGCTGAGATCTCGGGCGTTGCGGCGTCTGGGACCGTGACCGGGGCCACGGCTGGGGTCGGGGTGGGCGTTGCCCGGGCGGTCTTCTTCGCGGGCGTCGCCTTCCGGGCGGGTGCGGTCTCTCCGCCGGATGTGGTCTTTCGGGCCGGGGTGGTCCCTGGGGTAGAGGTGGCCTTTCGGGCCGACTCGGTTCCTGGGGCTGGGGTGGCTTTTTGGGCCGGCTCGGTCGGTGCCGCCTTCTTCGCGGCAGCCTTCTTCCCGGGCACCTTCCGCGCAGGGGGCGTCTTCCGCCCAGGTACGGCGTTTCCACCGGAGGCATTCGCGTCCGGGGCGGACGAGTTCTCAGCGGTGTCGGTGGCGGCCTTCGGCCGGCCTGCGGGCGTGACGGGCGTGTCGCCGCCGGTGTGTGAGACGTCACTCCCGCTGGCTTCCTTCGCCGGGCCGGAGCCCTCCTGTGGCGCCGGCTCGGCAGAGCGGTCGGCCTGGCGGGGCAGCGGCGCTTCGGCCGGAGGCGGTTGGAAGACCACGGCGGGTGCCTGCTTCGTCCCTCTGGGGCGTTTTCCGGAACCCTCCGGCCGGGCCGGCTCAGGTGGCGCGGGAGGCGGGCTGAAGGTCGCCTCCGGGGAGCGTCGGCGCACCCTCTCGGCAGGCTCTCGGCGGGTCGGCTCGCGCGGCGGCTGCTCCTGCATATCGATGGAGCGTAGTCCCGATCACGCCCCCGCACAGCAGAGAAAGGCGAGGCCGGGGCAGAGGCCCGGTCACCTGAGGAACAGCTCGGCGCGTCGGGCGGAGGAGAGAACGGGGGAAGTCGCTTTGCTCCCGATGGGTGGTGCCCTGTATCCTCGGGCGCGGTGGTCTGCAGGGCCACCAGGGAGACTTCGCCTAGTCTGGTCTATGGCGCCGCACTGCTAATGCGGTTGGGGTCTTAAAGCCCCTCCCGGGTTCGAATCCCGGAGTCTCCGCGCGAAAGCCGGGTGTGTAGACTGGCTGAGCACCGAGCGCCCGTAGCTCAACGGATAGAGCATCTGACTACGGATCAGAAGGTTAGGGGTTCGAGTCCCTTCGGGCGCACTTCACGATCAAGGCCGTGACCTGCAAGAACAGGGGTCGCGGCCTTTTTCTTTCCCACATTCGCGCCCGCTTCTCCCATCTAGTGGGACGGTGGTGCTCCGTTGGTGCTCCTCTGTTTCGGCGGGGGTCTGTGCTGGCCTGTGTCGCAACCGTCGGTGAGGGTGTGATTCAGCGCGGCGGGTTCAGGGCGGACTGGCAGGCCGGCGTGGGCAGCAGGCTTGGTGAGGTGCGGTCCGCCCCCTTCCGGCCTGCGGTGTCGTCGGCTACGACTGGGGCGGGCATGGTCGGCCATCCGGCCGTTGACCTGCTATCGGATCCCTCGCTGCTTCTGGCAGTGCCAACGGGCGGGGTCTGGTCTCGTCCACTGATGCGCTTGGCTGCCTGGTCTGGTCTTTAGGTGCGCAAACCGAGGCGGACGGCGTGGACGTTCCCGGGAGGATCGGTGGGAGATGCAAGGCGCGGTAGCTGCAGAGTAGCGGCGGAGTCGATTCGTTGATGGCCCCACCCCGCTCGGGTGCGGTAGGCACCGACATCTGCGCGGCCGGGAACAATCGCTTGGGCTGGTCGACCGCTTCACGCTGGCGTGGTCAACGCCCGTGCGATGCGGTGTCCAACAAGCCGCTCGGCCACGGGTAGCGGGTACCACGCGACACCTCGCACCTCCGACTCTTGGATGCGTCCCACATTCGCCTGTGTCGTGACGAATGAGTAGCCGAAGTCGAGGTGGAAGTGTTCCGGCTCGTCCTTCGCCGGTCGCGCGGGAACTGCGCCGTACTCGACGTAGACCGGAAGCTGCGACGCTGGGAAGAGCCCGGCGGGATCAACACCGGTCTCCTCCACCAGTTCCCGCACGGCTGCGTCGATCAGCGTGGAGTCAGTCGGCTCAAGATGTCCTCCAGGCTGCAGGGGGATTCCGTAGGCGAGATGATCGACAAGCAGCACTTCGGCGCCGTTGCGGACCAGGAGCGCACCGACAGTTACGTGCATCGAGAAGTTTCGCCGTGAGGCGAACCCGCTGCCCGAGCCAGTAGTAGCTTCACCGCCTCGTCCCGCGACGCGGCTTCGTCCGGATAGCACTCGAGGTAGGACAAGAGCGTCCTCGGGATGTCTGAATCACTGATCGCCACGAGCCACCCCCACGCTGGTTCGAGAGCACAGCTCTCCGGGATTTCCTGCTCTAACGTGGGCGACGAGACCTCAGACCGGCAACTGTAGAACCTAGAGCGTGCGATGAGGTTCTGCCGCCGAGGACGGCGGTGATCAGACCCGCGACGTGCATCTGATCACGGTAGAGGTCCTCGGTGAGGAGCCGCAAGATTCGGAGCTCCCCGCCGTGTCGCTGCCGTGGCGGTCCTGGCACGTATGGTGAGCGGGTGCAGGCCATCCTTGCGACGCTCGGCTACGTCCTTCACCCCGACGGCCAGCGGGTGTTGTTGATCCGGCGGGATAAGCGACCCGATGATTTGCATTACGGCTATCACAACGGGCTGGGTGGCAAGGTCGAGCCGGGAGAGGACGTGATCGCCGGAATGCGTCGGGAGATCCGGGAGGAGAGCGGACTGGAGTGCCGGTCGGTGCAGTTCGCCGGAACGATCTCCTGGCCGGGGTTCGGTCGTGGTGGGGAAAACTGGTTCGGGTTCCTATTCCGCATCCCCCGCTGGTCGGGCAAGCTGCGGTTGAAGTGCCCGGAGGGCACGCTGGTGTGGACCGAGATTGTGGACGTGCTCGCCGGCCGGGTGCCGATGTGGGAGAGCGACCAGCACTTCCTGCCACTGGTCTTCGCCGACCAGCCTCGCGTGTTCCACGGTGTGATGCCCTTCGCCGGGGGCAAGGCCGTCAGTTGGTCCTACAGCTTCACCAGTAGCGACGCTGAGGGCTCCGTGACGGCGGCCCCGTTCCCGCGCTGACACCGCAGGAGCAGGGCTTCGCCGTTGCTGGTTAGGAGTCCGACTGCTCCGGATCTCATTGTGTCCTTCGGTGCCGGGTATCGCGTTTCTGGGGTTTCACACCTCGACCGTAGGTTGGCCACGGCACATGCGTGCCCTGTTGGCCCAGGACGGGTCACGGTTCGAGCCGGCGTTCGTATACCGCACGGTGTTTTCCGGGCCCCTTGTAGTCGTGGGCTACGGACACTCCTTGCTCGACGGCATCGCCAGGGACGTTGGTGAACCCCAAGGCGAGCCAAGCCCGGTGCGCAGCGCCGTTGTCGGGTTCCGAGGTGAGGTAGAGGCGTCGGCATCCCCAGAGAGCGGCTCGGCGGTGGACTTCTTCCACGAGCGCCCGCGTGACCCCTTGCCGGCGGTGACTGGGGTGCGTCATCACGTCCTGAAGGTAGATCTCCGACGGGTCGACCTGGCTTCGGAAGGCGATCACGCTGCCGACGACCTGCCCGTCAACGATGGCGAGTGGACAGGTGTCGGCGAACAGCGTGGCGTAAAGCCAATAGTCCGATGAGCCCCGCAGCCTGATGTGCGGCTCTCCTAGCGCGAGCAGTTTTTCGAGGTCGGGGATGCGGTCGACCGTGAGCGGGGTGATGATCATGAGCGGTGTCCTTCGGCAAGCTCGATTGATGCGGCGAGGTCCCGCGCGGCGACGGCGGGGTCCAGGGAGTCGGTGACTCCGCGACCGACGACGAGGATGTCCCAGGAGCGTCGTCGGCTGGCTTCGACGTCGGTGGGTTCGAAGCCGCCGGAGACCGCGACCGGCAGTTTGGTCCAGGACCTGATCAGTTGCGCCTGGTCGAGGGGGTGGAAACCGGCTACGCCCAGGTCGATGTTCGTGGTGATGGCGAAGCCGTCGACTCCCGCGCGTTCCATGTCCTGGACCCAGCCTTGATTCAGCCGGCCGGTGGGGACGTCGATGATGACGGGGACGGTGAGGCGCTTGCTGGCCTCGACGGCTGCCGAGACGCTGGCGATGCTGGCGGGTCCGATGAGTAGCACGACGTCGGCTCCGGCCTCGGTCGCGAGGACCACCTGGTCGCGTCCCCAGTCTGCCGACATCATCTCAGCGACGATCCATGCACCAGGTGCTTGTTGCTTGACAGCGCTGATTGCCTGGATGCCGACGCTCTTGATGAGCGGGTCGCCGATCTCGATGAATCGCACGCCAGCGGTGACGGCGGCCTGCGCGACGCTGATGGCGTAGTCGAGGTCGCGGACATCGAGTGCGACCTGGAGTGCGCGTCGGTCTCGGAGACGGCGGAAGGCTTCCTTGCTGATTCCTGCGGTCGTGATCGTGCCTGTGTCATGTCCGTCGAGCAGGTTGGCTTCGGTGCGGACGAGCCAGTCGGTTGAGGTGCCGCCCTGGCGAATCAGGGCGGATCTGACATCCGGAGGGAGCCGTAGGGCACCGGTGCGGGCTTCTCGAAGTAGGCCGAACAGGGCACCACGAGCTGAGTCTTCGTCGGGGATCGGTTGTCTGCCGGACTTGAGTAGAAGCCGCTGTGCGGCGACTCGGACGTTTCGAGGGCCGTGTCGCCAGGCGTCCTGGTTGCTGATGACCAGGTCGGCAGCGGAGTCGTCGTGCCCAGCTCGGGCGGCGAGCCCTTGGAGGAGGCGTTCGCGGACGTGCCAGTTGCGGTCGTTGAGGAGAGTGGCGAGCAGGTGTTCCGTGCCGGATGCGGTCGAGCGGCCGACAGCGTCGGCCACGGCGGCGCGAACCTTGTAGTCGCGGTCCGCGACCAACGCTTCCAGGACCTCGGTGATCGTGTGGAGTGGGACAGCACGGCCTGCTCGGATTCCTTCGACGAGGGCGGCGCGGGCTCGCCAGTCGGGATGGGCCAGGAGTGCCTTCAGCTCGTGAGAACTGCCGTTGTCGGTGGCGAGGAAGACGTGGAAATGTCGGGCGATGAACACCGCATCTTCGACGGCGTCGAGTTGTGCGAGGCGAACGAAGTCGTGGACGGCGGCGATGGGTAGCTGCCTCTCGACGCACGCCACGATGTCGGACCAGACTGTCGGGCCGAAGCGGCGCAGCACTCGCAGCATCCATCGGGGGTACTCCGTGCCGAGGGCTGTGGCGGCTGCGCTGGTGTGCAGGAGGGCTCTGGCGAGGGGAAGCCCATTGTCGTGTAGGCACCGTGAGGCGCATACGCGCAGCACCTCGGCGGTGGCGAAGGCGGGGGCATCGCCGGTGAGTTCGAGCATCATCGGCAGCGTTTCGGTGATGCTGACCGATGGTGACTGGGCGACGGCGGCCAGCAGCTCCGGTGTCGTGGCGTCCAAGCCCTGCAAGGCGAATTCCAGGACGCCTCGCAGGTCGCCTGACTGGTTTGTGCGGGTGGCCAGGTCGTTGAGCAGCTCGATGGTGACGGTCGAGCGCCCCTGGGCCTCGATGAGCTGGGCGAGCCAGCGTGCGAAGAGGAACTCGCGAATGACGTCGTGATAGAACGTCAGGCCGCTGGTCGGTCCGGACCGCACGAGCCCTGTCGCCGAGGACGCGGTGACATCATCAGCATTGTCTGAGTCGGCTTGGATCGGGGGGAGCAGGTAATGAGGCCATGCTGCGGCGAGCTGCCGTCG
The DNA here is from genome assembly GCF_040652795.1 of Micromonospora sp. NPDC048170. Taxonomy (NCBI): domain Bacteria; kingdom Bacillati; phylum Actinomycetota; class Actinomycetes; order Micromonosporales; family Micromonosporaceae; genus Micromonospora; species Micromonospora sp. NPDC048170. The sequence continues at coordinate 65,031 of NZ_JBEZMR010000002.1, read as the reverse complement.
CGCAAGGGTGGTTAGGGCCGCGGTGGCGCGTTCGACATCCAGGCCCGCGGCTTTCAAGATCGAAGCGACGCAGAACTCCACGAGCCGGTAGGCGTTGGTTTCCCCGAGCGGTTCAGTCGACTTGGCGGCCCGGATGAGGCTCATGTACAGCGGCAGACGCACCAGGTTGCGGATCTTCGCGGGTAGCGTGTCGAACGAGGGCTCGCCCTCGTGTCGCTGGGCGTTCCACACCTGCCGAGCGGTGCCAGTGTCCCAGCGCCCGAGCGGTAGCGAGGCGCCAACGCCGGGATCCTGACCGGGGACGACCGCTGCCGCCAGGACGGGATAGGGCGCGAGCTCGATTTCCGGTGGCGTACGCAGCACGAGGAGAAACCGCAGATTCTTCGAGAGCACCTGCCGCAGCGTGGCGTCAAGTTGGCGGCAGACCTTGTCGACCACAGCGCGGGACTGCGGACTGTCGATGACGACCAACAGTGGCCGGGACAGGCTCTGGCTCTCGTCTTCCAGAGTCAACAGGGGATCCTCGCCGGCCGGCAGGGAACCGTAGCGGAGGATCTCTCGCGCCAGGTCGAGGTCCCCACTCCACGAGTCCGTGGTCAGCAGCTGAACATCCACACCGGGAACCTGCGCCGCCAGGTGGCGGGTGAAGCTGGACTTGCCGCAGCCCGGGGGACCGGTGACCAGGAAGACGCGGGAGGTTGAGGCCAACAAGTCCGCCACCAGCCGTTGGACGTCGGCTGGCGGCACGTAGCCAAGTTCGTCGGGATGCTGGACACCGAACGCCGCGAGGACGGCAGCGGTCCGTTCTCTGGTGCGGGTACCGAGGTCTTGCCTCGTCGGCCGAGGGCCGTCGACAGGAGGCGGCGATGGGCTTGGCACGGTAGCGACTGCCGCCTTAAGGGCCTGGGCGAAGCGCTGCCTGACCTCGGTCGATGCCCGTGCGAGGTCGACGTCGAGCATCTGCTGGGTCTCATAGCGCATCCGGCTCGACGCACCGCGCTTCTCCCAGTTGGAAACAGCCGTCGGAGTGAGCCCCAGGTGCTCGGCGAAACCGCGCACGCTCATACGCAGCGCCAGGCGCAGTGCCTTCGCCTCGCGGCCTGTCCACCGCCGTACCGTCTCCACGGGTATCCCCCAGGCCATGCACTCAGCGTCAATGCGGCTATCCGCTGATCAGTGTGCATGATGCCGCAGCGAGATGGACAGGCGACTGGGTGGCCGGCCGGTTTGACCAGGAGACCCGGCCGTTTGCCTCTGCGCGGTCAAGCGTGCGAATTACGGCCGGAAAGGTGGGCCTCGTGTATCGCGATTCCGGCCAGATCGAGCGCCATCGAGAGAGTGCGGCGCGCGGATTGTGGCAGTAGGCCGACGCCGAGGCCGCTTGCAGCGATTATTTTCTTCAACGCTTCATGGTGTTCTGCACCAACGGCTGGATGGTTGAGGAGTTCGCGCGCTGGATTGGCGTCCTGCTCGCGGACCACGGCTGTGACCAAGCAATTGACCAGGCAAGCTCCAACAGCCGGGGAAACGTCAGCGGCAAGGTCGAGGACGGTGAGGCTGAGCCGGGTCCGAAACACTCCGAGCCCGGGGGGCAACACCAGGCCTGACACCTGGTTGATCAAACTAGGTTGGTCGGCTTGGTGCCGGTCGCCGAGGGCGGCAGCGATCCAGCTATGTAGGAGGCCGCGCACCGGCTCCTCCCACGGGTGCTCGATTGTGCTCTGGTTGAGGATGGCGGTAGCTGCGGGACCGTTGCCCTGCAGGAGGTTAGCTACGACCCCGACTTGCCGCCCATCGAGCAGATTGGCTTCGATGCCGCCGTAGCGTTGGACGTGCGTGACGGCCTCGGTCCAGCGGCCGGCGAGAGTGAGGGCTCGGGTTCCATCGGCGAGCAGGACGTGACATAGCCAGTTGGTGATCTGTTCGCGTTCGCTGGGCTCGGCAGGGAGCTGCCAAGGAAGTATCTCCAAGTCGTCAATGACAGTGGGGCTGCTGTTGACGACCGCGTCGTAGAGGTCGGTGAGCAGGCGGTGTGCGCCTTGCCCGTCGTGGGCGCGGAGGCGAAGGCGGGCGAGATTGACGACTGGTTCGAGGGCAAATCGGCCGGTGTATCCGTCGAGGGGGGCTTTGCTGAGGTAGAGGTTCGCGTGGCGGTGGCACCAGGTGCGGGCGAGTTCTGCGTCCGCACAGTCGGAGGCGACGAGAGCGGCTCCGTTGAACACCATGGACGCTTTCTCCGAGTCGCCTTCGCGGTGAGCGGTTTCGGCTAGGCCGGCGAGGCGGCTTATCCGTGCGTCGAGAGGTTTGGCTGGTGGTCGTTTGCGGGCGACGAGGGGAAACCGGGCCGCGATCGTGGGGGCGAGCGGCAGGGCCATGGTCTCTCCTCTATCGCTGCGGAAGTCCGCGTCCTAGGTAAACCGGCGGCCGGTTGACCAGTGGTGATCGGCGTGTCGGCCGTGCTCGCCTCGGCGCAGCCGGGGCGGGGTAGGGCACCGCCCCGGCTGCACGCGGTTAGAAGGTGATCGTGAGGACGGTGTCGGGTCGGCTGATCTGGCCGGTCTGGGCCGGTCGGGTTCCTGGACGGTGGGCGGTGACGGTGGGCTGGTTGGGGCGGCCTGCCTCGTCCCACTGGTCGAGTAGGTCGGTCAGTTCCGTCGCGAGCTTGTCGGCGTCCGGTCCGTAGGCGATGGCGCCGAGTTCGTGGTGGCCGCCGCCGATGTCTTGGAAGGCGAGGTAGGCGATGGTGCCGCCGTGGTAGATGGCGGCTCCGGCCCATCGGTAGGCGGGGGTGACCATTCCGCTGGTGCGGGCGGTGTCGCCGACGCGGAGACGGCCGAACGGCTTGCTGCTGTGCACAAGGAGCCACAGGTCAAGGTGGCCGATGGGGTCGGCGTCGCTGACCTGAATGCCGGTCCACCGCTCGTGCTGGGAGTGGTTGATGGCGTTCGCGAGGGTGAGGCGGTCGGGTTGGTCGGCGGCGTCGATTTTAAGGACCACGTCGGTGCCGAGGCGTACGTGGTGGTCGGTGTGCTCGGCCGTGCCGCGCATGGGCACGAATCCGCAGACCAGCGGCGTTGTGGTGCTGACCAGCTCGGTGGGGCTGGTGCGGTCGAAGGCGAAGCATCGGGTCAGGCCGCTCTCGTGTACCCGTAGGGGTATGACGATGCGGCCGTGGTCGGCGAGTTGGTTCCACCAGGCCGCGGAGATGTCCCACGCTCCGGCGGTGATGATGGCGCGGTCGTAGGGCGCGGCGTCGGGGTGGCCGAGGGCTCCGTCTGCGCAGATCACGTCGACGGTGTCGTAGCCGGCGCGGTCGAGGCTGGCGCGGGCGCCGTCGGCGAGGTCCTGATCAAGTTCGATGGTGACGACCGTGCCGCCGGGGTTGGTCAGTTCGGCGAGGAGGGCGGCGTTGATGCCGGTGGCCGCGCCGATCTCCAAGACGCGATCTCCGGGTTGTGGGTCGAGTTGTTCGAGCATGTCCGCGACGAGGCTGGGGCTCGATGCCGACGACAGCGCGGCACCGTTGGGGTCGCGTTTGGTGACGATCTGACGGCGGGTGTAGACGGTTTCCAGGTCGACGCCGGAAAGGAATTGCTCGCGGGGTACCGTCCGGAATGCCTGTTCGACGGAGTCGGAGCGGATATGGCCGCGCTGTTTGAGGGTGGTGACGAGCTGGTCGCGCAGTGCCGCTGCGTCGGAGCCTTGCGGTTCGGTTTGGGAGGTTTTCACCGCTTTTACCCTACTGTCGGTCGTGCCGGCAGGTTGATAGCCGGGTTGGATGCCGGACGAGTGGTGGAAGGTGACGTGCACGGCGGCCGTCGCCAGCAGCCAGGCATCGGGGGCCGAGATGCCGAGCCGGTTGAACAGGAACAGGACGTGGTGGGTCAGCACGCTGCGCAGGTCGCGGGTCAGTGCTCCGTGCCGGTCGAGGAATCCGAGGGCCTGGCCAGCCTGCTCGTGAGCCCTCGGCCATTGAGGGGCCGCGCTTAGTGGGCTGTGCGGCGTGTCGTCGGTGGCGGTGAGGAAGCGCTGCACGGCGGCGACCAGCCCGGGGCTTGGTGCGGGCGCGTGGGGTTGGTGTCGGCGGGTGGCGAGGTGCTGCCAGACGTCGCCCTGTTCGGAGAACTCCAGTCCGGCTGCGCGCATGAGGCGGGTGGCGAGCAGGACGCCGAGTTCGCGTCGGTGGCTGCCGCCGTCGGCGAGGTGGTCGAGGATGTGGCGACCGTCGGCGTGGAAGAGAGTGTGGGCGATCGTCATGGCGTGGTCGCCACCGAAGGCGTACGCCTCGGGCCGGTAGATGGGCTCGGTGACGTCGAGGATGCGGTCGTCGGCGGTGATGTCGGCGAGCAGGGTGTAGAGCGGGGCGAGCCGGCTGCTGGGCAGCAGCCGCAGCCGCCACGTCTCGGTCTTGCGGATGAACCAGAACGCGGTGATGACGCTGTGGTCTTCGGCGGCGGCGAGCGCGGGGGCAAGCCGGGTTGCGGCGTAGTCCTCCGCGGTGCGCCAGTTGGTGAAGGTCAGGTTGACCTGACGCCACCGGCTGATCGGGCCTGCGTCCGGTGGTGGCTCGGTACCGGGTTCGGGGTCGAGGTCGAGGTCCATGATGCTCTTCTCGTCTAGTTGATCAGCAGGCTCGTGGCCCATTGGATGGCGGTGCCGGTAGCGAAGATGTGCAGGCTGAGGGCCACGCCGGCGGGGCCCGTGATCAGGCCGGACGGCGCGGGAGTGGTGTCGGTGGCGTGCTGGATCAGCAGCCGCGTCAGGTGTGGCACGGCGGCGGGCAGGCTGGTGTCGCGGGCGTCGGCGGCGGCGTACCAGAGCGTGGCGGCGAGCCCTGCCCAGCCGTGGCACAGCGACGGGTCGATGACCTGGTTGAGCTGAACGGGGTCGGCCATACAGCGGGCCAGCGCCTCCTCTGCCGCCTGCTGTCGGGCGCAGTCGCCGAGGGCGATTCCGGCGAGTTGGTGGGCGCGTGCGATACCCGGGGTGCCATAGCACCAGGACGGCCGCGCCGGTCCGCTCGCGGCGGGCTTACCGGCGTGCAACTCCGCGGCGGTGATTTTCTCGGGCCACCAGGGGCCCGCAGGGCCTGTCTGCTGCCACCTGTCCAGCCATGAGCAGATCCGACCGATCGCCTCGGTCTGTCCCGGCACACCGATGTGCTGACGCATGGCCAGAGCCAGCAGGGCCAACGGGCCGGTAATGCCGTGCGCCATACCGAGGTTGGCATGTCCGCCCCGCTCAGGTCCCTCGCCATCGGGTGGATCCGCGCTCCACCAACCCGGCGCGAGCCGGCCGGCCTCGTCGAAGGCGTCGACCGGCTCGGTGAGCCGCACCAGGTACATCAGCACCTGGCGCAGCAGGTCGCCGTCAGGGGAGCGGCGCAGCAGGTGGGCTCCAAGGCCGGTCAGCCCGCGTACTAGGTCGAACTCTGACAGCGAGGGCCGGGCACCTGCTGCGAGGCGTGCCTCGGCAGCGGCCAACCGACGCCCGGTCAGGTCCGCGACGGCACGATCAAGGGCGTCCAGGGCAGCCAGGTGGGCGTGTGGCATAGCCGTGGTCAGCGCATGGGTGACAGCGGGTGCACCGAACCACAGCCCCGCTCCGGCACCGTTGTTGAGCGTCTCCGCACTCGCGCGGCGCAGCCACGCACGGACCGGCTCCCAGCCACCGTGACCCGTCTGCGCGCGCACCCCGTGCAGGATCGCCACCCCGGCGGCCCCCTTGGACAGCGATTGGCCGTACCAACGTGTGCTCCGTGGCCCGTAGTCGTCTCCAGCATGGTTCGGGGCCGGCGGTTCGGTCAGGCTGTCGGTGATGCGCGACGCCATCGTCTCGGCCGCTCGGAGCAGCGCAGCGTCCAGCAGCGTGACGGTCATCGAGAGGGCCCCGTGGTGCGCACACGACGGCGGACCGCAGCCAGCGCGATGTGCCGGGCGAGTCGATACGTGACCTGCTCGGCAGCCTCGTCAGGACCGTGGACGCGAACGAAGTGCAGGTGTATCAGCGAGGCGAGCACCGCCGCAGGGGTCAGAGGACTGCCGGAGGCGGACAGTGCCTCGGCGTACCGGAGGGCGACCCGAGATCGTTCCCGCCACGCGCGCTGGACGGGCTCAGGCAGGAACGTCTGATCGAGGGTGACCGCCTGACGCAGGACATGCCGTTCGATCGGCGCCCGACCGGCGTGTTCCGGCCGGGCAACGAGCCACTCGCAGCCGTCATCGTGGCTGCCGAGTATCGCAGCGGCCAGGTCGACCGTGCTCGCAGCGGTGAGCGCCTGCTGGTCGATCCGAGATTCGTCCTTCGTCGCCATCTGAGCCAGGGCGGCGCGGGAGTCAGCGGCGAACAACTTCTCGGCGGCGGATATGGCCTGGCCGTCGCCGTACCGACCGGTCTCAGGTCGGTAGGTGTCCAGACTCAGATCACCAGCGAGTCCCTGCTGCCGAAGCGCCTGGGCCCAGCGGCCGACTCTGACCGCCGCGTCACCGTAGTCGTCGGTGTGCAGCCGCAGTCGCAGGTGCGAGAACGGGCGGCGCACGCGGATGAACCACCACATCGGTGGCTCGGGCCAGTCGGCGAACAGCGCCGGTAGCCCTCGCTGCAACACCAGCTCCATCAGGGACGGCTCGACAGCGAGCGATCCGGACAGGAGACCGCCCGCTCCCGGCAGAACTGGGTCAGCGCAGGCAGGAGGCGGCCAGGAGCCTTGAGCGGCGATTGCGGCGGGCACCGAAGCCGGAGCTGCCGTGGAGGCGACCGGTACGACGATCTCGTGTGAGCGGCCGGACAGCCAACCGAAGTCTTCCGGGCCCGCCGCCTCGACGATGGTGACCGCCGCCGTGCTGGCGCCCAAGTGGGCGCGTAACAGGGACCGGTCCATAGCCTGATCGAGGTTGAGCCGCAGCCGCTGGTCGCCGCTGCCGACCTGCACCCACCTCGGAAGTCGCAGCTTCTCTCGCAGCGCCTCCCAAGCCGTTGACCACTCCCCGTCGCTCGCGTCCGCGCCGGGCAGCCGAGCCAGGTCGACCCGCCACCGCGCCGCGGACAGAATCACCCGCCCGTACCGCAGGGCGGGCCGAAACGGCAGGCAGGAAGCCGCACCCCAGTCAAACGGCTTGAGTCGGGCATCCAAGGCTCGCGGTAGCTCGATGAGGAACCGGCCGAGCAGCGGCATCGTGTGCACGGCGGCGGCATGCGCCACGGTGGGCTCCACCACTCGACGCCGTGACATCGACACCAGGACCAATCGATCGCGGCCGGCGGCCACGCCGAGGTCATCGAGGCCGATCACGTTCCCGGCAGCAGGTCGATGTTCGGCCATGCTGACCAGCCACGGAAGTACCTGCGGGGAAGTGAGCACGTTCTGGGCACGCAGGTTGCGCGGCGGGAAGCTCACCTGCGCCGGCAGCGCCCCCTCGACCGCGAGCGGAAGGCGCGTGAACTCTTTGCGCATCCACTGCCGCTCGGCGTAGGGCAGCACGTCGAGGAAGCGTCCACCCGTCGCCATCGCTGACCGACCCATACCTGTCAGCGCGATGACGAACCGGCCTTCCTCCAGCGCGCTGAGCGAGATCGCGCGCACCTCAGCCGCGACGTCGACGTGAGGGCTGGAACGGCCCTCGTCGCGATCTGAACCGGCGAGCGCCTGCACGGCCGCATCATCCAGGACCACCTCACGGACACCGTCGAGCAACGCTTGCTGCGCCAGCGCCAGCAGGCGCTCATCCCGACCGGACAGCGAGGCCACCGGCGCCCGGTTCACGCCGCTGAAGTGCTCCGGGTATCCCAGGCCGGTCACCGGATCGACCAACTGGGCAAGTGGCACTACAGCCGCCATCCCGTGCCGGTCGATAAACCGGGCATGGTATGCATGCCACTCCGGCCGCCCCGCCGGATCCGGCGTCAACCGCCGCAACACGTCCATCGACGCGACGATCTCGGCGGCGACCTGATGCGGTACGACGACCTGGTCCGCGAGCCGAACATCCACCGCCAACGGCTGCGAGGAGGCCGCCATACTCCGCATCTGATTGGCCAGCTCACGAAGGTCCACCCCTCGCCCGACTGTGGCACCGAGACGACCGTGCAGCGACCGAAGCTCAGCGCGAACAGCCCGCCCTCCAGATGCGCCATGAGCGAGGGCGTCAAGCTGCGTTAGGACATGTTTGATCGAGTCTGTGCAGGTAGACGGCGGCCGGAGAGCGGAAATCAGCACACCGTGATCGACCAGGTCGGCGACCAGAGCCTCGGCGGAGGTAAGTGCGAAGCCCGGGTAGCTGGCAGCGATCTTGTCGACCAGCTCAGCCCAGAGCACTGGGCCGGAAGCAAGCGACACCGCCAGTTGCACGGCTTCGGTGCGTCTCACCGACGCCGTGCTCCCGACGGGCACGGAGGCATGCGGCCGACACTTCACGACGATCCGAAGCCCAGACACCTGCGCCAGGTTGTTCGCCTGAACATACAGACCACGGCGAACGTCCGGATCGGCCTCAAGCCGCGTGACCAGCGACGCCAGCCAGCTCGCATCGGGCCGTACGAGGACCGCCGATCGCTGAGACGGCGTTACCGCGGCCAGCGTGTCGAAGCGCAGCGTCGTAACTCCCGAGAACAATCCGAACGGCGTCGCCCGTCGCTGAGCACGCACCAAGTACCGCGCCAACGCCAACGCCATCCGCCAACCCCGGACAGCGTCGAAAGTCCCGCCGCCGAGGGCAGCTTCCACGCGGTCAACGAATCCAGGGCTCGCCACCCAGACCGCATCCGCCAACCCGACCTTCCGCCACGCCGCTCGAAGCCAGTCTTCAACGCCGGCCGCGTCATGCCGGTGCGGCCAGGGCACCGCGCAATCCCGCCATGAATGAGCTGCGACACGGATGGTGGCGGCATCGACCGTACGAAACATGGCGTCCACCTCCGATCCACCTCCCCTTACGATCCCTTTCCATGCGAGAAGCCGCCCGATGAGGGCATCGGTTCCGGCAGGAGTACGGAGGGACACCCACCGGAACCGACAGGAGCGCTGGCTAGCAGTCGCTGCCCTTCACGGTGTCGCAGCCGTCGTCCGTGTCCGCCATCAGCGCGGCGGCGACCGGACCCTCCGTGACGATCTCCACGTCGAGCTGGAACGGGTCGCCGCTGACGGTGAGCAGGTTGTCCATTCTTGGTCCCTCCAACGAGACTCGCGATCGGTGGGCAGGTAGCCCCCGCAGCCACCGGCACATCGACTACCTCACGTTCCTCTCACCAGCGTCGAGTAACGGGAGCGCTGGCGAAAGACGGACGTGTCCTAGTCTTGTACCGGTCTTGTCAGCGTCCTGTTCCAGGACGGAGATTCGAACGGCCACTGCCCTAACGGGCGGAGTGCGGAAGTGGCGCGATGGCATTGATTCCGGGACCGATACGTCGGTGACATCCCTGTCGATGGCTGATGGGAATCCTGCCGGGCGCCGCCCACGTCAAATGAATTCAAGCCGTCGGCTCGCCGGCGATGTCGATTCCTCAAGGGGTCGCGTCGAGGCCTGGCATGAGCCGTGAGGAGCGTATCGTCCACTTCTGGAACGAGCATCCGCTATAAGATCGGGCTTTCTTGATGATTGCGCAGGGCGGGTCGGCCTAGCGTTCTCGGGTCTTAGCGCTTTCCAGTGTCATTGACACAAGACTGGTACAAGACTGGTGCATCCTTTGGTTCCCAGCGAAGACGTTTACCTGCATGATCTTTACGAGTGCGAGAACGGCGCGGCCTGGCATTGGGTTGCCAATCGCTATCGGCGGCCGCCGAAATGGGGGGCACCAAGTGCTGCTGGCGACTGGGGCCTTGATCGGGCTACTTCTGGCTTCTCAGCCAGCGCGCTCACTTATCGACGTACCTTAAGGCGGGGTGCGTCCGGTGTGGCTGCTCGCCTGGCTGCATTATCAGGAAGCGGGGGCTATGGCAGCGAGCAGCCGATCCATGAATTCCAGCGGGGACGCCACTAGACCATGCCGGCAGGGGCGTGCTTCGACCGGCGGTATCGATTTGCCTATTGGCGCTCTATGGGAGTGATTATGCAGCTCGTTCAGTGCGGCGTGAGCGTTCGTCGCGCCACCATCGGCGACTCGGACCGGCTTGCGGCGCTTCTTGCCGAAGCGCTCATGGACGCATCGGTCGGTGCCTGGCTGGTGCCCGACAAGGCCGAGCGCCGACCGGTCCTCGAACGTTACTGCCGGTTTGCGGTGGAGCATGGTCTGGAGTACGGCAGCGTCGACACGACAGACGACGTGGCTGCCGTCGCGATCTGGTACCCCCGCATCAAGCCGATGCCGCAGTTGTCGCGGCTGCTCAACAGCGACCTGCGGCGTTTGGTCGGTGCTTACGTCGAGCGGTTTGAGCTGCTACATGTCAGCACTGCGTCGGTGCACCCGTTCGTGCCGCATCATTGCCTGGCGCATCTCGCGGTGGGGTCTCGGCACCGTGGCCGGGGGCTCGGTAGTCGGCTGTTGATGAGCCATCAACGGGTGCTTGACGAGGTCGGGTTGCCGGCCTACACCGAATCCACAATTGAACGGCACCGCACGGGCCTTTACGCGCGGCTGGGTTACACGCCGCGGTGTCCGGTTCTGCTGCCACTGGCGGGCCTGGCGTTGTGGCGGATGTGGCGGCAGCCGGCGACGCGAGCAGGCGCGACGGGCCTCGATGCGCTGCTGCCGCGCCGGGTTCGCGCGCACCGGCGTCCTGTCGGCACGGACTCTGCCGCCTGGCCGGTGATGCCGGCGGCATTACCTCTCGCTGGGTGGCGCACGCCGGCTTCGGCCGTGGCCGCCCGCTAACAGTTCGTACCGAAGCTGCGGTGGGGATCGCGCGTTTCATCTCATTCCTCGGAGGACCATCGTGATTTCGATCAGACCTGCTGCTCCGCCCGGCCTGCGGTCGATGCTGTTGGGCCGGCTGACGTCGCTTTTCCGGCCGCAGGGCAGCGACGCCGTTGTTGCCGCAGGCGCGACGTCGGACGAGTTGACGTGGGGGTATGTCGTGCGGCGGGAGTGGCCGGATGGCAGTCATGACCTGTTCGGTTTCGACGCGGATCGGGAGCGGGTGCGGTGGCAGGCGTGCCGTGACGCGGGGTACTGGCTGCCGGGTTCGGTGCGGCCGACGTCGTGGGTGGTCGTGCCGGTCAACCTGGCCGATGTCCGTCGTCACGTCCTAGGCGGTTGCTGGCAGGGATCGTGCCCCAACGTCGCAGGCAAGTTGGTCGGGGAGGGGCAGCGATGAGGGGAACCCAAGTCCGTGTTGGCCTTGCGCGCAAGACGCTGGGTGAGTGGGGGATGGCGGTGTTCGGGGCGGCGGCGTCCGCGCCGATGGTGGTGCTCGCGGGGGGCATCGTCGCGACCTACGCCACGACGCAGGTGATGAGTCTGCCGCTGGTGTTCCTGCTGGTGGGTGGCGTGGTCGCGTTGCTGGCGGTCGGCTACACCGCGATGTCTCGGCAGGTGCCGCACGCTGCGGCCTACTACGCGATCCTCGCGCGGGGCCTGGGCAATGGTTGGGGGGTGGCCGGTGGTTTGGTCGCGCTCGTCGGCTACAACTCGATTCAGATCAGCCTCTACGGTCTGCTCGGTGCGACGCTCGCGGGTCTGGTGGGCGGCACCTGGTGGGTGTGGTCGGGTATCACGGTCGTGCTCGTGGCGGTGCTGGGTGTCCGGGCGATCGCGCTGTCGACGCGGCTGTTGGCGACTGTCCTTGTCTGCTCGCTGGTGATCGTGCTGGCGTTCGGGTTGAGCGCGTTGGCGAGCCCGAGTGGCGGTGCTGTGTCCTGGCAGGGGTTCTCGGTGTCGGGGCTGGCGGTCGGTGGTGTCGGTGGTGCGGTCGCCCTGTGTTTGGCGGCGCTGATGGGCGTCGATGTGCCCGGATCGTTCGCTGAGGAGGCGCACTCGGGCAGGGCGGTGACCCGTGCGGTATTCGGTGGAGTGTTCTTCCTGACGGGCGTGTATGCCCTGACGGCGTGGGCCATGGGTGTCGCGGTCGGTCCTGACCAGGTCGCGCAGGTCGCTGCGGACCCGAATGCCGCCCTGCCGTGGTCGCTGTTCGAGCAGCGTCTTGGCAGCGTCGTGACGGTGCTGGCCGAGGCGATGCTGATCTGCGCGATCATCACGTCGCTGCTGGCTTTCCACTCCGTGGTGGCGCGTTACGTCTTTGCGATGGCCCGGGAGGGGGTTCTGCCGGTGGCGCTGGCCCGCGCGGGCAGCGGCACCCGCATCAGCGCCCCGGTGGGTGGGTCGCTGTTCCAGACCGTCACCGCCGCCGTGGTGTTGGCAGGGTTCGTTGTCGCGGGCGCTGATCCGGTCGCTGGCATGTTCACCTGGTTGTCGACGCTCGGCGCGCTGGGGCTGCTGTGTCTGCTGCTTGCCGCTTCCCTCGCGGCGATGATGTCGCTGGCCCGACTACGCGGGAGCCGTGCCGGGGTGTGGTCGTCTCTGATCGCGCCGGCCTTCGGCCTGGCGCTGGGCCTGGTGGTCCTCACCGCGATGGTGGTCAACGTCGGCACTCTGCTCGGCGCCGCGCCCGGATCGCTGAAGCCGTACGTCCTGCCTCTGATCATCGTGGTCGCAGCGGTCGGTGGAGGGCTGTGGGCGCGGTTCCTGCGGCGCGCACGCTTGGAGATTTACCTGGGCATCGGTTTGGGCCGGCCCGACACGCACGCGATTCCCGATGACGTCGGCGTCACTTTCTAAGGCGGTGGACGACATGCGAGCATCCTCAGCAGCCGAGACGCCGGGCCGGCATCACAGCGCCCCTGAGCCGCGGTGGCCGCAGCCTGTGCCCGCGCCGGCCCGTCCGGTCGGGTATTCGGCGACGTACGGCGGCGCCCAGCCCAGCTACGAGGCTTCTCCGCCTGCACCCCCCGCGCAGCGGGGCCCTCACCCGCACGAGTCCCTACCTCCCCAGTCAACTCGCGAGCCGGTCACCGACGGCGAGCCGTATCCGTGGCGAGCCGACCCGACTGCCGAACAGCGGCCGGTAGTCGTCGAGAAGCCGTCGTCGGCCTCACCTCATTGGGCTGATGACGAGGGACCATCGGCGGAGGATCGAGCCTGGGCCGACCTGCGTAGGCAGGTCGCGCAGCGACTCCAGAACATCAACACCACTCACTGCCATGAGGCGTTCGACCGTCTCGGCAGGCGCAACGCGATCGGACCGCATGGCGTGGTGCTGCTCTACGCCGCCCCAGATGCCAGCCAGCCGCACGGCTACCGCCTGTGGGTGGCTACGAGGCTGTGGCTGGCCGGGCCCGAGGCCGCCAACCTGGAGCAGCTGCTCGGGGAGCTGACGCGAGTTGCCCAGGACAACATCGCCCGCGCTATCAGGCGGGGACAGCGATGGGATCCGTGTGGGCCCGAGGACTCGATGGTCAATGGCGGAGACATGAACATGTCGCCCTTGGCGACCTTCGTCGGCGTCGGGGTGTCCACGCTCAACTCCAGTCAGGGGACGTGGCAGACGGTGGCGCAGGCGATCCGCAACCAGCCCGTGACTGGCGGACGATCGCTGTCGATCTTTGACGCCAAGGGGCAGTGCATCGCGCTGCTCGCCGACGGCACCGCCCTCTACGTCGAGCGCGACATCAACCGGCCGCTGGGCAGCGACGGCATCAAGTGCACCAAGACCCTGGACCCGGACCGGCCGTCGTACCTTCACAACCCGCACGCGAACCTCGTCCAGACCGGTGACGGCACCATCCTGCCGGCGTGGGGCCACCTCGGCAATCTGCACCGGGTCCTGGCGGACTACCTGGTTCCCGGGCGGCCCCACCAGCTTCTTCCGGGGCGGCCCGGGTGAGCGGCCCGCGTGTCGACCTGGAGGCCGCAGCCGATCTGGGCCAGTCACCGATCGACGTCGCCGCGGTGATCCAGACGCTGGCCGACCAAGCCGCGCAGGGGCAGGCCATGAGCATCGGCTTCCCCGGTGCCGTCGACATCGACTACCGGGCGGTGGCGCCGCTGCACGGGCGCCTGTGGAACAACATCGGTGATCCGGCCACCGAGCCGGGCGGGGCCGCGCACACGAAGGCCCTCGAACGGGCCGTCATCGCGTGGTGCGCCGACGCGGTGGCGCTGCCCGCCGACAACCGGTGGGGCTACGTCACGGCAGGGGGCACCGAGGGCAACCTCGCCGCGCTGCACGCAGCCCACGTCCGCTACCCGACGGGCGTGGTCTACTACTCGGCCGCCGCCCACTACTCCATCCGCAAGATCATCGAGATTGTCGGTGTCCGTAGCGTCGTTGTCGACGCCACGGACACCGGCGAGATGAGCTACCCGCACCTCGCCTCGCGCGCCCGACGCAATCGGCAGCGGCCGGCGATCGTCGTGGCGACCGCCGGCACCACGATGACCGAGGCCATCGACAACACCAGCCGCATCCACGCCGTGCTCAGCGACATCGGTATCGACCGCCGCCATGTGCACGTCGACGCGGCGCTGGCCGGGATCCCGCTCGCCCTCGACGGTGCGCTGCGCCTCGACGACGCCAGCGGCGTCGACAGCGTCGCCATCAGCGGACACAAGTTCTTCGGCACGCCGACGCCCTGCGGGGTGGTTCTGATGCGCGACAGCATCCGCCGGCACGGCACACACATCGCCTACACCGGCACACTCGACACCACCGTGGCCGGCTCCCGCTGCGGACAGGCCGCCGCGATGCTGTGGTACGCCATCGCCAGCCACGGACGCGAGGGCCACCGCTGGCGGGCCACCGCCGCCCGCCAACTCGCCGCCGACGCCGTCGACAAGCTCACCGCGGTCGGCTGGCCTGCCTGGCGGCATCCACACGCCTTCACTGTCGTCCTGCGCACACCACCGGAGCTGGTACGCCAGAAATGGCTGCTAGCCACTGACGGCGACTGGAGTCACACCATCTGCATGCCCGGCATCAGCAGAGCGCAAATCGACGCCTTCGTCGCTGACATCGCCGCAGCGGTCCGCTGGAGCCCACCTGCCGCGATACCCCGTCCCCGCAGCGCCGCCGAACCCACCAGTGGCCAACACCAGAACTCGGTCGCTACCGCCGACGCCGTCCGCTGACGCCACCTTCACCGCCTACCGCTCAAGGGAGGGCTCGCCGCATGCCCCGCACAGGCTACGTGTACCACCCCCTCTTCTTCTGGCACGACACCGGCACCGCAGCCGGGCTGGCACCAGCCAACCCCCCGGCGGGAATCCAGCCCCTAGCCCACTTCGAGAGCCCGGACACCAAACGCCGCATCCACGAACTGGTCCACGTCTCGGGTCTGCTCGACAATCTCGCGCAGATCCGCCCCCGCCCGGCCACCGACGAGGAAATCCTGCGGGTACACACTCTCGGGCACGTCGAGCACATCAAGAGCAGCAGCGCGCACCCGCGCGGCGGCGACGCCGGCGACGGCTACTCACCAGTCGGCCAGGGCAGCTACGACATCGCCCTGCTCGCCGCCGGCGGCATGATCGAGCTGGTCACCGCCGTCGCCCGAGGCGAGATCACCAACGGATACGCGCTGATCCGTCCACCGGGCCACCACGCCACCGCCGACACCGGCATGGGTTTCTGCCTGTTCAACAACCTCGCCATCGCCATCCGGCACGCGCAGGCGGAACTCGGTGTCGAACGGATCGCGGTCGTGGACTGGGACGTCCACCACGGCAACGGCACCCAGGCGATCTTCTACAACGACCCGAGCGTGCTCACCATCTCCCTGCACCAGGACAACTGCTTCCCACCGAACTCCGGGCTGCTGGCGGAGAACGGGGAAGGCGACGGCGCGGGATGCGCGATCAACGTGCCACTACCACCCGGAACGGGCTCAGCCGGCTACCAGTACGCGATGGACGAGGTCGTCATCCCCGCCCTCAACCGCTACAGCCCCGACATGATCCTCGTCGCCAGCGGCTACGACGCCAACGTCCTCGACCCCCTGGGACGACAGATGCTCGGCGCCAGCACCTACGCCACACTCACCGCCACCCTCATGGACGCCGCCGACCGGCTGTGTGGCGGCCGGCTCGCCATGGCACACGAGGGCGGCTACGCCGCGTCCTACGTACCGTTCTGCGGGCTCGCTGCCCTGGAAACCCTCTCCGGCATCCGCACCGGGATTCTCGACCCCCTGGCAGACATCGTCGCCGGATGGCTCGACCAACCGCTGCTCGACCACCAACGCAAGGTCATCGACGCCGCCGCCTGGTTAGTCGCCAACGTGCCTCTTCCGGCGGCAGCCACCACCGCTGCCTAACGCACGCACCCCTCAACCATGCGCGACGTGTGGGGTGATGCCGCCGGCATCACCAACCACGCCGACACCCGAAGGAACGCCATGACAGCCACGCTGCCGGCCCACCCTGGGCCGATACACCAACTGCTTAACCCGAGCATCCACAACGTCCTGGACCGACTCGACATCAGAACCGACCAGCGGGTGCTGGAGATCGGTGCCGGTGCCGGCGAGATCACCGCCCGCCTGGCGCAGCTCGTCGGCCGCTACGGGTCCGTCACCGCCGTCGACACCGACACCAGCCACCTCACCGGCACCAACGTCATCGACGTCCAGCAGCGCGACCCGAACCGGGACCTCCTGCCCGGCCAGGCCGACAGCTACGACCACATCGTCGCCCGCTGGCCCCACGGCGCCGTGCGCGACCCGGCGGACGTGGTGGAGCAGATGATCACCCGGCTGCGTTCGGGTGGCTGGCTCGTCCTCGCCGACATCACACCCACCCCACCCCGGGTCTACCAGGCCCCCGACGACGAGTCGGGCACCCTGATCTCCACCGTCATGCACCAGGTCCACCGCGCCGTCACCGGCTCGTACAGCGGAACCTGGACCGCCGCACCCGAAACCCTGCTCCTACACCACGGCATGGTGCAGCACTGCAGCCATTCGGGCACCGAGACCTGGACCGGAGGCGGCCCCGGATGCGGGCTGCTCGCCGAAGTCGTCACCCACCTGCGTCCCAGCCTGACCGACATCACGCACGCGGACGCGGACCGATTCGCCAGCCTCATGGCCGACCCCCGGGTACTCCTGGGCTCCTACGAACGCCGGGTCATCCACGCCCGCGAGCGCACCTGAGGACGCGTGAACCATGACTCACCTGGCCCTACCGGCACGCCGCCTCCTTGGCGCACTACTCGGCGGCAGCCTCGTACTCGCTCTGCTCACCGCGTGCCAGAACGACGGCACACCCACTGCAGGACCAAACGTGACCCCGCTGGCGGCAGAACAGCCGTCCGCCTCGCCCGCTACGACAGCAACCGCCGCCGGGCTCACCACGCGGCAGCGCTTGGAGCTGCTCGCCAGCACCATCAGCGCCACGCCCGCTGACACCACCGCCGGGCTGCCGTACGAGTACCTGCATCTCCAGACGTGGGCACGCGCGACCAACACGATCGTCCGCACCGACCTACGACGCTGGCGGCACGATACGGACGGCTCGGGCCGGGAGATCAGCCGCCGGGCACCGGACCTGCGTGGCGTGGACCACCAGCCCACGCCCGAGGAACGCCACCAATTCAGCCGGGCCGCGCAGACCTCGACCCGATACCGGGCCGGTCAGCTGCATCCCTACCTTGCCGGTGCGGTCCCGGTCGACCCGGGCGAGCTGGCCAACCTGCTGGCGCCGCCCGAGCTGGTCGACGAGCCTGCCTACCCGAGGCTGCTGGCCGGCGGCGTCGTCGGACTAGCCGCCAGCCAGTACCTCGACCAGCGGCAGCGGGCCACGGCCCTGCGCGCCTTGGCGACGGTTCCCGGTATCACGTTCCGGGGCGCGACGAGTGACCTCGCTGGCCGACCCGGACTGGTCTTCCGAGTCGTCGCCGATGGATCAACCTCGACGTTGGTGATCGACCCGGCCACCGGCGAACTGCTCGCCGCGCAGGAATGGCTTGATGGCGGGCGCCGGCCAGGGCTGTTCTCCCACATCCTCCTGCTGGAGCGCGGCCGTGCTGGTACCGACACCTTCACGGCACCACCATCGCCGCCGTCGTGACATACGCGCGGTGACAAGCCGACCGGCCGCCGAGCCCTTGGGGGTAGGGCGGTGGCCGGTCCTGCGTGGCCGACGGCAGGGTTCCCCGTCCCCTGCCGCCGGCCACCCCACCACCGAAACCAAAAGCAGCAAGGAGTACGAGGTGACGCATCACATCCGGGCCGCCCGGTGGGTGGAGAAGGACGTTGTCGCCGCGGTGATCGCCGAGGCACTACAACCCACCCCTCTCGCCGCCTGGCTGGTATCCGACGAGGAGCAGCGTGGACGTGTCCTGACCGATGTCGCCAGCATCTGGGTCGAGCACGCCATGTTCTTCGGCGACGTCTACGTCACCACCGACCTCGCCGCCGCCGCGGTCTGCTTCCACCGGTTCCGGCCCCTTCCGCCACCGGTCAAATACACCGCTCGCCTCGCCATCGCCGCCGGCCCGCACGCCGAGCGTTTTATCGCCCTGGACGACATCATTGCCAGCAGGCAGCCGACCCACGCCCACTACCACCTCGCGTGCCTCGCCGTGCGCCCCACACACCAGAGGGCCGGCCGGGGCAGGGCACTATTGGCCTACCTGCGCAGCCGGATCGACCGCATCGACCTACCGTCGTGGACTGTCACCCTTCCGGCAGGGCAACACCTCCTCGCCCAGATCGGCTACGAAACCGACCACGCGGTCGTGCGAGTCATCGACAGCGCGACCATGCACCCGATGAGTCGCAGCCCACACCAACACGGCGAGACGCCATCCCCACCACCCGCCCGGCCGGCGGACTCCACAACCTCGCCGCCCGCGCGCCCTGTCGCCCCACCACCGGCCACGAGACCGCCTGCCCCTACCGCCAACACGGCAGCCACCACCGCCTCGACCTGACCGCGCACTCGCGGCACCACGCCAGTCGAGGCGGACCCGCCGCGGTGCGACCTCCTGCACCACCTGAGCAGATCCGCTGTGAAGCACCCATGCCTGCACGACCCCGGAAGCCTCACCGCAAGGAAGAACACATGCAGCCCCTCAGGATCCAAAAGGTCGACCGGATACGTCCGGTCGTCGTTCAGACGCCCGTCACCACGTTCACCCACACGGGCCCCGGCCGGTAGGTCGTCGTGGTGTCGACCGCCCACTTCGGTGAGCGCCGCTATTTCGAGCAGATCCTCGCGACCGTCGACGCCTACGAGCAGCGCGGGTTCGTCGTACACCTGGAGGGCACCGCACACGACCCGGCCGTTGACGCGCCGACCGGCGTCGAGCAGGCGATCCTCGCCGCCCAGGAGGCACCGCGGGAACTTGAACAGCGGCGGATGACGACGACGTTCGGCTGGGTGTCCCAGCGCGAGGAGCTGCGGCGCCCGTCCTGGACGATCTGACCGGCCTGGCCATCCTGCGCGCCCTGGGCACCGACGCCATGACCGACCTCATCCGCCGCAGGCGGCTGCGGCTCGACTGGCCCGACGGGCAGTCCTGGCATTACCACGGGCTGCGCGCCACCTTCGCCCTCGCCAACCGGATGTTCGCCCGCCGTGCCGGTACCCGCCGGCCGCACCATCCACCGACGCCGTCGACTGGATCCTTCTCGACGTGCGTGATGCGTTCGCGGTCCGCGCCGCTCGCGACCGGCCACCCGATGGTCCTGGTCTGGGGCGCAGCCCAGCTGCCTGGAAAGGCCCGGCTGAACACGATGAAAGCTCTCGTGATCTGCGACCCGGTCGGCCGGCTGTTGTTCTGCGGCGAGACCCGTCCGGGCTCGATGCACGACCTCACCCAGGCCCGGACCGCCGGGCTCGTCGACCTCCTCCTGCATGCGCCGCTCCAGGTCCAGGTTCTCGCCGACGCCGGCTACCAAGGACTGGGCACCGAAACCCGCGGAGCCGTGATGACCCCGAGGCCCAAGCCGCGTAAACGCCAGACAACGCTGCCTGCGAGCGTCATCGCCGCGCACGACGCAGCCCGCAAGCGGCACTCCTCGCAGCGCATCCGCGTCGAGCACGTCATCGGACACCTCAAGAACTGGCGGATCCTGGGCCGTCACCACGGGCGACGCGAGAACTTCGACGCCACCATCCGCGCCATCGCCGGCCTGCTGTCCGACCACCAGCACAACGACCGCACCGAGCACACCGCCCGGCCGCTCAAGGCCCTACCAGCCAGACCCCACAGCCGGTGAAAGCAGTTCTTCGCCGCAGGCGATGTCTCGCCCAACCGTGCACGAGGTCGTAAAGGATGTCTCGTAACTCGGTGAAGGCGTTGCCCTGGACCGAGCCGCCGGAATCGAGGCCGGATGAATCCGACGCGAACCGCTGCTGACCTTGCCGTCGGCCAGGAACGGCCGGCGGTCGCAGTCGACGTTGACCGACTCCTGAGACGGGAGTGGCGTTGTAGGTGAAGTTCCCCCGATAGCGCGGATTTTGATGTTCCCCGCATGCCGTTGACGGCAGCCTAACTATGCGCTGCATGTCATGGTCCGCACCGAGACCCTTCGGCGGGCGCGGTCGACGGCCGACACTCGCTCTCGGGCCTCGCGGCGGTCCGCCCGTCTTGCTCTCCACGCGGCGTTTCGCAGCCACTCACTCCATTTTTCGCGTGCATCTGTAGAGCACCCAGCTCATGGCGGTGCACACTTCACGGACACCCTCGCCGGCCGTTATGGCCTAGCGGGGGTGGCCGGGGTGTGGTCGGCGAGAGGCCAGCCATCACCGCACCTTTCACCGGTTGCGCCACTCAAGGTGTTCGTGTGCTTACGCTGCAGCCGCAGTCCTTGCCGTGGAATCGAGAAATCCTGCACCCGCAGGCCAATCGGAAGTAGGCTGCCTGGCCACTGTCTCCTACTGTTGACATGGCAAGTGCCTTTCGGGTTATTGTTCATGCGTTCATAGACACCCTGCTCGAAAGGAATATCGGACGTGGCCAAGCAGATCATTCACAAGCTGGTCGATGACCTGGACGGCGGTGACGCTGACGAGACCGTCAGGTTCGCCCTCGACGGCGTTCAGTACGAGATCGACCTGTCCAACGCGCACGCCGAGAAACTGCGTGACATGTTTGCGCCATACATCAGCCACGGCGCGAAGGTGGGCCGGGGAGGTGTGGTCGTGGGCGGCCGGGCGGCTCGTGGCCGGGGCGGGGCGACCGCCGACCGTGAGCAGAACAAGGCGATCCGGGCATGGGCCAAGAAGGCCGGCAAGGACATCTCCGACCGAGGCCGGATCCCGCAGGAGATCGTCGACGAATACCACTCGAAGGCAGGACGTTGACCCACCACACGTGACCCGGGCGGTCCGACGATCCTTGCGTAGATCGCTGCATGGCCGTCGTTGCCTTCTGGTGGCATCACTCGCTCTGACCGATTCGCCATGTGGGGGCCGAAGGTCGTTGGGTCCGTTTCCTCGCGATGCCCGGTCTGCGGGGATAGTCCGGTGGCAGGTGCCGGTAGACCGAACGCAACGACCTGCCGATTCTCTCGGCAAGTAGTTCAGGGTCCATGTTCGGTTCTTTGCGCAGCCAGTAAGCCACTGCTTCTGCGGTTCCCCGAGGAACTTCGGACTCCCGGTCATCGCCAGCGACGTCCTCGCCGTCTACCAGGTGTGCGGCGGCTGGTTCATCTAGCGGCGGCACGGCTTGTGGCGGAACACCGTCCTGGCTCTGGGTAGGCAGGTGTTGATCGTCGGCGGGAGCGGGTCGGGGGTCCCGCTCGGGCTTTGGATGCGGCTCGTGCCGGCCACTGCCGGGTGTGTCCGCTGCGGAGGTGGTGCCCGCCGGGGGCAGCGACGGGGCGGGCTCGGCTGCCCGTGGCGTCTCGGCGTGGCCTCTTCGTTTACGCCAGCGACGGTGGCGACCGGCATTGTTGGCGGTGATGATGCGTTCTGGGGCCAGGTCCGCAGCGAGCAGGGTGGTCAGGGTGTTGTAGTCGGCGGTGGCCGGGAGGCGTGTGGCGATCTCGTCGAGGTCGTACACCCGACTTCGCCCTGCGCCACCCGACGCACGAACCTCCGGCCAACCGACTTTATCGACCGCCGATAACCATTAATGGTCGACGGCTTTCTATCGTTGTAGCGCTGCTACTGGTTCGATTCTTGATGCCCGCACGGCGGGGTAGACCCCGGCGAGCAAACCAACGGCAGTGCCAATTAGAGGGGCTGAAACCACGGTCCACGGTTCTAGGAGGGGTGTCCAGTGGCGCACTACGGATACCGCTACAACGATCACCACGCCGATGCTCGTCCCTACCAGACCACCCAAGGCGCCGAGGGTGGCGCTTTCGGCCAGGAATTGCGCGGCGATATGCCTCGGCCGAGCGCCGAGCGCGCGCCGCAGTCCGATTTCGGAGACCCGTTCCAGCACCGCGACGAGCGTCGTGTTGGCGATTCCGACTGCTCCTATGGCGAGACAGACCATGGCCAGCACGAGAAACAGGGAGCTGAGGTCTGAGTTGACACCGTCCCGTAGTTCACGCGGGTCCGGGGGTGGAATTATCTTGAACTGGCTCTGCCCAGCCGGGTCGAAAGCTACAGGTAGCTGCTCAGCGACCATCTGGGCGGCCCCGAGTCTGGTCTCGATCAGCATTTGCTGCGAAGTGGGCTCATTGGGTAACGCTGGCCAAAGCGCTTCAGCTGTCCGGCGTGGAACAATTACCGATAGAAGCAACTCAGGGCGGCGATCAACATTATCGACAATTCCCATTACCGTAAACGGTTGATCGCCTATTAATATGGCGGGCTGGTAGCTCAGGTTGGTGATCCCCAGCCGGCCGGCGACCGCCCGTCCGAGAACGACGACCCGCTGTTCATTGCGATCGTGGAAGTCGTCGAACAATCTGCCTGCGGCGATCCGGCAATTCGCCGCCAATAACATGCCCGGGTCTGCAGCGACCACCTGCTGCTGGCTTTGCGCCTGACCAGGTAAAGACAAGCCAGTGGCACCGCCGGTACGGGAATTCGGCAGCGTCCAGAAGACCCCAGCGTGCACAGTTCCATCGATTCGTAACACACGGGAAACGGCATCGCTGGGAAAGGCGGAAGACTGAACCGACCGTGCCCCACCGCCCTC
This sequence comes from Micromonospora sp. NPDC048170, assembly GCF_040652795.1. Classification (NCBI taxonomy): domain Bacteria; kingdom Bacillati; phylum Actinomycetota; class Actinomycetes; order Micromonosporales; family Micromonosporaceae; genus Micromonospora; species Micromonospora sp. NPDC048170. The sequence goes on along the minus strand of NZ_JBEZMR010000002.1, from coordinate 42,002 downwards.
CGTGACCGTCTCGACGGTGATCTCGGTAGCGGCTAAGGCAGTGAAACGTTTACTGATTTGGCCGGTCGCGCTGGCCGTTAGCCCGAGCACGGCGACGAAAGCCCCAACACCCAGAAGCGTACCGAGTGCCGTGAGTACCGCCCGGCCGGGGCGCTGAAGAACTCCCGAAAGCGACTCGCTGAGCAGGTCCGAGAATCGAATCCTGGATCTCATCCGGTAACCACGCCGTCCCGGATGATGATTCGCCGTGGCGCCTGGTCCGCCACGGTCGGATCGTGGGTGATGACCAGAACCGTCATGCCGGCATGCCACAAATCGTCGAGCAACTGCAGAACCGTAGCGGCGTTGGCGCTGTCGAGGTTGCCCGTCGGCTCGTCGCAGAGCAATAGGGCGGGCTGCGCGGCGAGAGCCCGCGCGATTGCCACGCGTTGGCGCTCACCACCGGACAGCCGGGCCGGTTCGGTGTTCAGTCGGTGGGCCAGTCCCACCCGTTCGAGCGCCTCGCGCGCGTCGTGGCGCCTCTGCTGAGCCGGCGTTGCCCGGTATAGCTGAGCCAGAGCCACGTTCTCCACTGCGGTACGCCGAGCAAGCAAGTGGAACGCCTGGAACACGAAACCTATGCGAAGCCCTCGCAAAGCGGTCCGTTCGCGGTCACCAAGTGCCCCGGTGTCAACCCCGTCTAGAAGGAACTTGCCCTCAGTAGGGCGGTCTAGAAGGCCGAGGATATTGAGCAGGGTGGACTTGCCAGAACCGGACGGGCCCACAATGCTTACGTACTCGCCGCGATGTACGGTGAGATTGGTGGGCCGCAGGGCCGGAACGGGTGGCGGGCCTGGGTAGGTCAAAGCGGCTCGCTCCAGCCTTATCACTGTGGCAACGCTCCGACTATGACAAGATCCCCTGCGGCCAACGAACCCTTTATCTCCACATAGCCGTCACCCATCATTCCCGGACTTACTGTCAATTCCTCTTTGCGGCCCTCCCCTTCCACGCGGATAACTTTCGAAGTGCCGTCCGTTCTTGCGAAAATTGCGGAGACCGGAACTACGAGGACCGGTCCGGGGGTGGCCGCAGCGGACACCGTGAGTCTCACGTCTTGGCCCGCAAGCTTGCCGCTGAGCGGTTCGTTTGGAACGATCACCATCGGGTGTGCGGATATTCCGTTCTTGTTGTTAATCTCTAGGTCGCCGAGCGACTTCACCTTGCCTTTAGCCGTGATGCCCAGCGCCTCCGACACGATTTCCACAGCCATTCCCGGCTTAACGGTGCCGTAGTTTGCGGGGTTAAGTTGTGCTTTAACCAGGAGTCGCCCGCTGGAAAGCTTGATGAGCGGGCCTTTAACTTCTCCTCCAACGACGGCGTTCAGCGACTCGACCCGGGACGGAAAGCTAGGCAGGAAGACGTACTCCGAGACAGGTACGGTTGGGCCGGTGCGATCGAGCAGCGCCTTATAGTCGTCCTTGGCGGTCTGAAGATCTTCCGCGGCACGCTCCCGGGTGACCCTGTCAGCCGCGTCTTGGACAGCGCGCTGCGCAGTGACGACGTGACGCCAAGCGGCACCCAGTTGCTGGGTGTCCTCCGGTCCGGTTGGGATAACCGGGTAACCGATGGAGTCGTAGAACCTTTCTACGGCCCGCTTAGTTCCTTCACCGAAGTATCCGTCCGTCTCCTTGGGGCCGAAGCCGAGGACCTTGAGGGCGGCTTGCAATTGTCGGACATCAGGGCCTTCGTATCCCGGCCGCAGATCACGGTAGGCCGGCTTGGTGCCGCGCAGGACGAACAGTGGACGGCCGCTGACCTCCAACAGGAGCTCGCCGGAGTCGATTTCGTCACCTGCCTTGGATTTAACTCCAGTCACGACGGCCAGACTTCCAGCCTTGGGCGCGGGGCTAACCTCCAGTGATTGTGCGGCTGCCACATCACCGCGAAGGATCACGGTCTGGCGCAGCACTCGCCGTTCTACTGGCACGGTAAGTTCCGTCTTCGGTGGCGGCACCGCCTCGGCTGCAACTTGCTGCGGTGATTTTACCCAGACCGAGGCGCTCATGCCGACTGCAGCGCACAACACCGAAGCGACAACGACGCCCACGAGGATACGGCGTCGATTGCCCAACAGCACTACAATCTCCTCAGGAATCCGTGGCCAGGATGGCGGCGGCATTCTTTTCGCGCTCGGTGAAGTTCTGCTTGATAACGGAGAGAGCTTCAGCGTGCTTTTCGAGCGCCTGCTGCTGGTATGCAGTCTCCACCGAGGCCATCACATTAATCAGGTTAGTTTCATGTTTGCAGCGGACGTCAGCCGTGGCTACCAGAATCTCCTGCGGCGTCGCGGTGGGCGTGGTGAACTGCGGATCGTTGACCGCCTTGAACGGATCTGTATAGTTGCGGCCGTCCCGCTTCATGCACGCGCTCCAGTCAGCGAATGCCTTCTGCACCCGGCTGTCGCTAAGGGTCTTATCGTAGCTCTCCATGGAGAGGTCAATTCCCAGCCGCTCATTGGGAATCTGCGGAGCACCGACGGAAATCCGTTTTTCAGCCTCTTGAGTGCACCCGCCCTCCGGCACCTCCTGCCCGCCGTGGACGCTCTGCCCATTCCCAAGGAGAACAGCAAGCGCCGCTGGCGCCAACTCGGGGTGCTCCAACTCAGCTTCGGGGGGGACATGATAGCCGCGTTCGCTGGCCGACTTTCTATCAGCCATCCCATATCGCCGCTCGTAGCCTACGACCACGGGCTGGGGCTCCTGAGGAACCCTATACTGGAAGCCGAATCGGCTCATGCACTGCTCAACAAGGCCCTTCTTGGCCTTCGAACTGTTGACCAGATTTAGGTCCGAAAGTCGATACGGATCGAGGGGAAGACTGAACGTCCGCAAATCATCCACGCTCAGCATCTGTCGGATAGGCGGTTCTCCGCCATTCTCACCGTCGTTGCTACGGTACGACTGATCCAGAGCACACCCTGCGAGGGGGAAAAATGCCAAGAGTGAAAGGATAACCGTTGAATGTCTTAGCCGCATTGCTGCTTCGCCTCATCCTCTGAATCTCCACGCCGCTCGGGTGCGCCCCTGAAAAGTGACGCACCCGAGCGTTACCAGTGTTTCGCGACGCCTGGCCGCGCCGTGCGAGAAAATCTCGTCACTCCCAACCCTGGAGCACCTATCAGGGTCGGCACATCATACCCTCGCCCCACCCCAGTGCCGCGTAGCGCCGACTCCCCAGATTTAGCTGCCGCCTACCCATGCTGCTCGGGTGAGAGCGGGGGTTCTCGCGATGTGCAGGCGTGGCCGGGAGTCTCACCCGCCCAGTGGGCACTTCACTTACTCCAGCATGGGTTGGACTGCTCGGTCGCAGGCCATGGGGTTCGCCCCGCAAACGTCCATACCCCGCTAAGCGCGAGTCTGTTCGTAGCATCGCGAAATGGGCGGATTCGGAGGGCTAAGTACTGCCTGGATGAGCAGTGCCATTTAGCTTACAGTCAGCAGTTGATGAACTGGTGAGAGGAAAGTTGATCGTTCCATGCGGATCCCACGTAGCCTGGCGAGCGCTCAGTGCGTCGTGCAGATGGGGGCGGGTTTGTAACTAATCGTTAAGGCGGTCGGGCCAGAGTCGAATCAGGTACTGCTCGATGCCGTCGAGGCTGCGCCAGCCGGCGAGGGAGTCGTCGGAGGAATTGGATTGGTTTGCCGCGCTCACCCGTACGGACTCCTGCTGTACCTCGGTCCGGCCGGTGTGCCCGAGTGCGACTGCGTAGCGGTCCGGCCCGCCGGGGAGGTCGATTACCGGCAGATCGAGCGGAAAGCTCGGATCAGATTCCACCATGAGCCGGCCGGTGGCGAGTTCCATCGTGGCGCGGGGCTCCCAGTGCCATGGTCGATCGTCAGTGGGTGCGGTGTCGAGGATCTCGATGCGGACCCGGGGCCAGGTCATTTGGTGGGCGCCACGCACTAGGAGGATGCCACCGGCGGCGGCGCAGAGATGTCCTCGGCGGGTGCCGGGGATGCGGGCTGCCTTGAAGGCCGCCTTTCGGGCCTCGAAGCTGTCGGCGCTGACGTCTCGAACCAGGAACAGTCCGTTGTCACTGCGAATGACAGTGTCGATGACCGTCGGCATGAATCAGCTCCTTTGGGAAGGACGCTCAGGGGTTTCCGCGCCGCAACGGCGCGGAAACCCCTGAGCGTTGTCAGCGCTCGATAGCGACGAAGAACGGGTCGCCGTCGAGGATACGGTTGCCTTGGTAGAAGGCGATATTCAGGTACAGGTTGCCGGATTCCTGGTTGTCGACTTCACCGATGATCCGGGACGAGCCGTGCCAGGTGCGCCAGCCGTCTGGATTGTTGGTAGAGGCTGTACTGCCCGTGTAGGCACCCTCCATCGTAGACGCGAACGGATACTCGTCGCAGTTGAGGTTGGGAGTGACGGCACCCTCGCCCCAGACGTCCGTGCAGACCTTACCGGCATACTCCCGATTCTTGATCCTCAAGGTCTCATTGACGAGCCGATGCAGTGGTCGCTGATTAGCCCCCAGCGAGGCGTTGTACTCCCCGGGCGGACTCTTACCCACGAACGACGGGAAGGTGCGGTTCAAGTTGTGCAGGGCATCGTCGATGTGTTGGATAGATTCCTTGTAATCCGTCTCGTGTTCGTTGTCCGCCCTGGCCAGTGCGAGCAGGTCGAAGGTGGGGATGAAGTCGGAGAAGACCGTACCGTTATGCATCCCGGCTCTCTGCCCGGCCGAGTCGAACCGCACTACTCCGGTGGTCATGTTGTTGTCGATCCATGGGTCGATGGTCGGCGACACTGGCGTGATCGCCATGCTCGTGTTCACCAGGGCGCTGGCCAGGTATTCGACTCCGATACCGGTCTGGTTCGCTGAGGTCATCGTGACGTGAAACTGGGGGCTGGTTCGCCATGAACCGAGCGGCTGGCTGAACTCGCCAAGGCTCGGGTTGCAGGACACAAAGGAACCGCAGCCGCTGAGGCTAACCCGCATCGGGGTCGTCTCCCGTTCCTGCCCGCCGAGTGCCTCCCAGTCATCGAAGGTCAGCGTGAAGTCGACTTGCCGGCTGCCGTTCTGAGCAATGCCTACGAGGGTGTAGTCGAACTCGACACTGGCGATGTAGGTCGAGCAACCGCTGCACTTCAGCTCGACCTTGCGGTGACCGATCCAGCAACGGTTGTAGCGGTCAGCCATCCAGCCCAGCTGGGTGGATGCCTGTCCTGCGTGCTGGCTTCGGCACTCCTGCTTGAGGTCAGCAGGCGTGGAGGTGAGGCCGACCTGGCCGGTATCGCGCGGGGGGTTGCTGTTGGTCTGCGGTGGCGCGTCCGCCGGGACCGGTTCGCCACCGAAGGACTCGGTGACCTCCCATCCTCGCTGCGGCTGGACGGGGGCGGCAGTGGCTGGGGCGGTGATGCCGAGGACCACGACCGTAGTGGCGATCAGGAGTGCGATTCGGCTCGTCGTGCTGGTCACGGCGTCTCCTTCAGAGCGCAGGTCTGGCCCAGGCAGGCGTAGAGCAGCCTCCCGGTTCGCGCCTGGTAGACCATGGCGTAGCCGCGGAACTCGCGGTCCGGGCGGCCGCTCAGGCTCTTTACCGTGCCGGTACCGGTCACTACGTGAACCTGTTCCGACGGGTCTACCCCTCGAAGGGACACTTTCGACCGATCGAGAAGTTGCGCGATGCTCATGCTGGTGGTGGCGACGCCCGCGCTGTCATCCATGACCGTCTGTTGGGCGATCTGCCGGGCCTTGTCAGCGCTCAGCGGCACACCCCGGACGTCGGGCGCACGGCGGGTGGTGTTACACACCTTGCGGGCTTGGACGCATTCGGCCAAGCCCGGCACGGTGGCCAGGCACCGGGTGGCGTCGGTTGCCATGCAGGCGGCAAGTCGTCGTTGGTCCACGCCGTTATGCGTCCCAACCGAGGCGGGTCCGGACCGGTCAGCGGCCACGCCCGGTCCTGAGGCGAGCGTACCGACCGCCGGCTTACCCATTGCGAACCGGTCGACCTCAGCGGGGTCGCCGGCGGTGGCGGCTGCTCGTGGGACGAGCGATGTGGTGAAGCAGTAGGGTGGCGTGTTCGTTTCGCCGTACTCGATGGCAAAGGGGTCCGGCTGGCCGCAGATGTTGGCCTGGAACTGGGCGACCTCGCCGAGGCGTGGACGGCGCCACACGCTGTTGCCGTCGAGGATCTGCACTCGGTTTTCGAAGCCCGTGGCGAGTGCGGTGTTCTCCGCGTACTGGGGCAGGAGCCCGTACTCCAGAGCACGAGTGCGGTTGCCAGCGGCGAGGCGGGTAGTTCCGACGGGATTGAAGTCGTAGAACATGTCCCACTGTCCGTTGGAATTGCCGAGGCTCATCCAGGTGTGGGTTGAACCGTCCGCGAGCGTGGAGTCGGATTCGTTGATCGCGTGTAACTCCTCCACGATCTCGTCGTTCTCGATACCGCCTTCGAGCCAGTAGGCGCCGTGGATGGTGGTGTTGCCGTCAGAGGTCCAGGTGCCTCGCCAGCCCAGCTCGGCGTAGTCGTAGCCAGGATTGGCACCGCTGCTGTTCAGCGGATCCCAGGTGACGAAGTTTGACATGGTGTTCGCGTCCGGATCGTAGGAGCCGGGTTCAGCAAGTGACATGGGCTGCTGGCGCCAGGCTCCCATCACCCCGAACACAGGCTGTGCAGGCTCCACGCAGAGGCCAGCCACCGCACGTTCTGAGCAGTCGAAACCACCAACCCGAATCCGCCACAACTGCGTGTCGTAGCTGCTGCAGGTCCACATGGTGGCCGGTTGGCCGTCATCGCTGTAGTAGAGGTCGAGGCATCGGCCGTCGCGCTTGCTGCGCAGGTTGAAGCCCCGGAACGGAAACGTCTGGGCAGTGTCGTTGGTCCACAACTGCGGATTCGTCGTCGCGCAGTCGGCGAGGACCACATTCGCCCCGTCGGCGGCAGCCGACGACTGCAGGCAGCGGTTCGATGAGAGGTGCCGGATCCGGTACACCGGTACGGTGCCCGGCGTGACAACCTCGAACTTCCAGCGCTGGCTTTTCACCGTGGCGGGCAGTCCGCTCTGGTAGGGGCGAATCTTTACCTGGGTGCCCGCCGTGTCGGAGTCGGTGGACAGGACGTGGGTATCGCCCGTGCTGGCCTGACCGATCGCCACCGGATCCGGGGCGGGTACGGCGGCATCGGCCACCCCTACCGGGCCGAGTACGCCTCCAGTCACCGCCATGACGGTGACAAACGCAGCCGCGCACCGGCGTCTGAACTCGTGCATACGTGCTCCTTCCCTTGATGCCACAGGCATGGGGGCACGCTGACGCCAAGCCACAGAACGTTCCCCCGTGCCGCATCGACGATCGTGGCTGCAAAGAAGTCTGGCACGCATCCACAGGTAACACTGTGATGAGCTTCACTGTACCAAGAGTGACTGTGGGGGCTTTGGTCGAGCCTGCTCTCGCCCCGGTGGGCTTCAGGACGGCAGTAGCGGCCGTCCAACCACGCCCCGGCCTTGGACACCCCGTTCGGCACCGAATGCCGACTCAACGGGCCCTGCCCTGCCCCGTAGCTGGTGCGACGACCGGTTGAATCCGCCCAAGCCCCACCGGGCCGATCGGGCATGGACGACCGGGTGGAGCCCGGAGCAGATCTCTCGCAGGCTCAGGGCGGAGTTCCCGGAGGATGAGTCCATGCGCATCAGGCACGAGGCGATCTACCAGGCGCTCTATGTCCAGAGCCGCGGCGCCCTCAAGCGCGAACTCGTCACCTGCTTGCGGACCGGCCGGGCGCTTCGTGTTCCCCGAGCCCGCGCGAAGCAACGCGTGTGGGCGCACGTCACCAGCGACACCCTGATCAGTGAACGGCCTGCCGAGGTCGCCGACCGTGCCGTCCCTGGGCACTGGGAAGGGGATCTGATCATCGGGTTGCAGCGCTCCGCGATCGGGACACTGGTCGAGCGGACGACGAGGTTCACGATGCTGATCCACCTGCCTCGTGAGGCCGGCTGGGGCGTGATCCCGCGGACGAAGAACGGCCCCGCCCTCGCCGGCTATGGAGCGATCACGATGAGCAAAGCCCTCGCCGAGACGATCACTCAGCTACCCCAGCAACTGCGCCGGTCACTGACGTGGGACCGTGGCAAAGAGCTGTCCGCGCACGCACGCTTCACGGTCGAGACCGGCGTCCCGGTGTTCTTCGCCGACCCCCACAGCCCTTGGCAACGCGGCACCAACGAGAACACCAACGGGCTGCTGCGGCAGTACTTCCCGAAAGGCACCGACCTGTCCCGATGGAGCGCCGACGAGATCAACGCCGTCGCCCATGCGCTCAACAGCCGACCGCGGAAAACTCTCGGCTGGAAGACACCAGCCGAAGCCCTCGACGAACACCTACGATCGTTCCAACAACCCCGTGTTGCGACCACCGGTTGAATCCACCCTCGCTGCCCCTGTCGCTGTGGAAGATCACCCCTTCGACGTTGCCGCCTCGGGTGACGGCGGCCATGTTCAGCGCCGCCACGACCAGGCCGGCGTCGTGGTGGGCGCCCATCGCGTAGCCGAGGATGCGACGGGAGTACAGGTCGATGACGGTGGCCAGGTAGAGCTTGCCCTCGTCGGTGCGGATCTCGGTCATGTCGCCGCACCAGGCGACATCCGGCGCCGGCGCGGTGAACGCCCGCTTGATGAGGTCCGGCGCGGCTGGACGTGTGCCCTGGCGGGTCAGGCTCCGGCGGCGACGCCTGACACGGGCGGTCAGGCCGGAACCGGCCATGAGCTGCGCGATCGTGTTGTCCGAGACCTGCCAACCCTGCTCGCGCAGCTCGATACCGATACGGGGACTGCCGTAGGTGCCGCCCGAGTCGTCGAACACCTTCTGGACCGCGGCCGCCAGCCGGGCACGCCGGTCATCGCGGCGGGTCGGTGGCCGGTCGCGCCATTTGTAGAACCATGACTCGGACACCCCCAACGCCCGGCAGGCCAGCGCGTGCGGCACGTTGTGCTCGGTCCTCTGGGCAGCGATGAAGGCGGCCACGCTTACCGGCCCGTCGCTTCCTTGACCCACAGGACCACGGATCGCTTGAGGACATCACGCTCCATCGCCAGCTCCGCGTTCTCCCGCCGCAACCGGGCCAGCTCCGCCCGCTCGTCCTCGGCCAGGTGCCCGGCAGCGGCCTCACCGCGAGTCTCGCGGTCCCTCTTCACCCAGTTGGCCAGGGTCCCGCTGTTGATCCCCAGGTCACGGGCGGCCTGAGCGATCGACTTACCCGTCTCACGCACGATCCGCACCGCACCCGCCCGGAACTCCGGATCGAACTGCCGTCTCGTCTCAGCCATGAACCTCTATCCCTCAAGCTCTGGCCTCCACGCTACGAGGGGAAGAGCATGCTGATGTAGCGGCTGAGGCTGACCTGGACTGACTGGTCGCGGGTTCGCGGGCTGATGGGTGTGCGGCCCACGAACCCGTCGTCGTTTTCTTATGCGGTGTTGTCGTTGCGGGGGATGAGGTCGGCGGCGGCGTCGGCGCTGCCGCGTTCGAGTTCGAGGATGACGCTGGTGTAGGTGTCGGAGGTGAGGCCGATGGTGGAGTGGCCGAGGGTTTCCTGGACTTCTTTCATGTCGGCGCCGCCGTGGCGTAGGTAGGTGGCGGCGCAGTGGCGTAGGTCGTGCAGCCGTACGGGTGGTAGCCCGGCTTTGGCGATGAGGTGGTCGAAGCGGTCGCTGATGGTTTGGGGGTGCCACGGCTTGCCGTCGGGGCGGACGAAGAACAGGCCGGTGTCGGGCCAGTCGGTGCCGTTGACGGTTTGCCAGCGGCGGCGCATGTCGAGGTAGGCGCGCAGGACAGCGATGGTTTTTGGGCCGAGGGGGACTATCCGGTCACCGGCGTCGCTTTTGACGGGGCGGGTGATGGGTGTGTAGCCGACGGTGGTGATCTGTTCGACGACGGTGATGTAGCCGGCGTCGAGGTCGACGTCGTGCTCGCGTAGTCCGCATGCCTCGCCGCGGCGTAGGCCGCGGTGCAGGATGAGCAGGAACATGGCATAGAGGATGATGTCGTGGCGTTCGGCGTGGTCGAGGAACCGTCCGGCCTGGGCGGGCATCCACACCATGACGGGGCTGGGGCGTTTCCCGGTGGCCTGCCAGCGTTCGACGGCTTTGGCGGTCCAGACTCGTGCCTTGGGGCGTTTCGCTTTGGGGAGTTCGACGCCGAGGGCGGGGTTGGTGGGGATCAGTTTGGCTCGGATGACGGCGTCGTTGAGGGCTTTGCGCAGGGTGGCGTAGAGCCGCTGGATGCTGGAAGCTTCCATTGGCCGTATGCCTTTGACCGTCGCGCGTATGGCGGGGTCGGTGCTGGCGCGGGCGGCGCGGATGGCGTCCTGCTGGTGGCCGATCGCGGTGAACATGGCCTCGATGTGGCCGATACGCAGATTCTGGATGGGGATCTTCCCGAGGTGGGGGATGAGGTACAGGCGGATGTGGTCGGAGTAGCCGCGGACGGTTTTCTCCGCCAGGCCGCGTCGTCCTTCGAGCCAGGCGGTGAGGTATTCGCCGGTGGTGGTGGGCACGGATGCGGGCACGCCGGCGCGGATGCGGGCGGCGACCGTGTCGCGGTCGGGTAGCGGGGTGCCGGGACGGCAGGCGTGTAGCAGGTCGGCGACCTCGATGGCGAGGTCGGCGTCGCCGTCGGCGAGGTCGAGCAGCGTGTGGGCGTGGCGTAGTTCGGCGGTGGCGGTGTCGCGACTGTCGAAGCCGGACCGGCGCAGTTGCCGGCGCGGCTGCGTGGGCCGGATGGGTAGCTCGATCTGGTAGCCCCACGTGCCGTGGGTGGGGTGCCAGCCGCCGCCGGGGCGGCGTAACTTCGGGCACCGGCTGTTGAGGCGTTTGTCGGTGTCCGGGTCGGTGCAGGTGCAGCGTTTGGTGATGGCCCCTTCGGGGTTGCGGGCGCGGGTCACGGTTCGGCCTTTCCGTCGTCGCCGGTGTGCAGCGGGTCGATGCTGCTGATTTCCCGGTGGTGATCGACGCTTCGGATGCCGCCCGGGGTCAAGTCGCCGGGCGAGGGCTGCAGGCCGAGGGCGGTGAGGATGCCGGCGACGGGCACCTTGTAGCGGGCGCCGACGCGCAGGACAGGCACCGGGAAGCCGCCGGTGCGGACGAGTTCGTAGGACAGGGCACGGCCGAGGCCGAAGACACGGCCGGCGGTGGGCAGGTCGGTGATCGCGCCGAGCGCGCGGATGCGCTCAGCGCTCCACACTTCGCCACGACCGTCGCGACCGTCGCGACCGTCGCGGGCGTCGCGGGCGTCGCGGGCGTCGCGGGCGTCGGACGTGTCGTTGTGGTTGGTGTTGTGGTCGTTCACGGAACGGGTACTCCTGACTGTTCAGATGAAGGGCTTTCGGCGAGATCGGCATGGCTCGACTGGGGGCTAGGCGACGTTTGGCCTAGGGGGCATGCCGATCGGTGATGGTGGCTTGTCACGCCCCCACGCGCCTGCCCGCCACTGCCGTTCGGGGCAGTGACGGGCGGCCAGGGAAGAGGAGCCTGCGCGCTGCTCGGTCGGATCAGGCGGTCCGCGCCACGACGCGGTTGATCATCTCGGTCCAGGACATGCCGAGGGCGCTGGGATCGTCGTCGAAGCAGAAGACGGCGTAGGACATCCCAAAGTACTTGCCGTAGCCCTGCAGGAACACGCAGCTCTCTGGTGGCCGGTGCCCCGCCACCGCGACGGGAGGTCGCACGACCAGGCTCCAGCGATCGCTGTGCAGCACGACCGCAACGGGCTCGCCGCGCAAGTTCCGGCCTACCCGCAGGTCGGCGGGCGGTGGCGCGGCAGCTATCCGCGGTGCAGTGGCGAGGATGTCGAGCGCTTCAGGGATGACATTCAGCGGTGTGGAAAGGATCGTCTCGTCGACGAGCGGGTGCCGGGCCTGTCGGGCGGCTTCGGTCAACTCGCGGCCGAGGCGGTAGGCCGCCTGGCGCCGCTCACGTTGACCGGCTGTCAACGGCGGAGTGGTAATCGTCGCTGGCCGCACGATGGTCACCGGGAAGGTCCGCCGCGTGCGGCGGCGCCGGCCTGAGCGTGCCTGCTGCGCCGATGTCGAGCTCGCAGCCGGGTCGTGGGAATGGTTGCTGGACATGGGTTTCCCTTCATGAGCGTGAGATGAGCCGGGGCAGGCGGCATGCCTTTGGCTGCCGCCCGCCCCGAGGGTGGGGGTGGTCCGGCACCTGGGCGCCGGGAAAGGTGTTCAGGTCGGGGCGTGCCACCGTTGTCGGCCGATGTGCGCGGTACCGTGATCGGCGCGGGGGCGGCTGGGGCGTGACCAATCGGGTGCGGGCGGCCGGATGGTGACGATGCGCCACCCGGCCGCCTGCAGGCTGGCGCCGGATTCCCCGTCCTGGGTGTAGACCAGGCGTCGGTAGCCGAGCGCCCGCGTGGCCTGCCACGCCGCGGCGTAGAGCAGCGAGTTGGCGTTGCGCGTGCCGTCGGTGGCTACCCTCGTCACCTCGAGGGTCAGGCCGTCGTCGAGCATCCGGGAGACCGGACGGCCGACAACGGCGACGCCCACCAGGACGTTGTTGTGGTCAGCGGCTCCGACGCTGAACTTGTGTCCGCGTGGCGGGCGGTGATGCCGGTGCCAGTCCTGCACGAACGCGCATGCCTGCGCGAACGTGACGGGCACGGTCCGCAGGCTCACCCGCCTTCCTCGCTCGACGTGTCGTCGGGCATCGCGGCGAGCACCTAGCGGGCGTCGCCGAGATACAGCTCGACCAGCCAGACCTGTCGGTAGCGGTAGGCGTCGAGCGGGGTGGGATCGGTCATGTCGGCACCGCCCATCGGTGTGGGCACAGCAGTAGCCGCAACGCGACGGCTGCCTGTTGGGGGACGACGCCGTTGCCGAGGACCCGCAGCGCGCCGGTGCGCGGCAACGCGGGCGTCGGGTCGGTGACGTGGCCGGTGTCCAGGCCCATGAGCCATTCCACGAATGGCGGCGCGAGGACCGGTTTGCCGTGTCGCCCCGGTTGGGTCGGCTCCGGCACCGGACGGCCGAGCAGCAGTTCCCAACGTGCCACCGCTGCGGCGTACACGCCCCACCGGTCGGCGTCGGGTTGGCCAAGCCCGGCCACCGTGGTGCGTAGGTCCGCGCCACCGTCGCCGTGGTGGCCGGGGCCACGGGCGTCGGAGGCGCGGGGGGTGGGCAGTGTCTGGATCGGTACCCGCACGGCCGCCGACGGCAGGGTGAGGTCTCCGTGTGACCCGCGTTGCCCGGGGCAGCCTTTCGTGCCGTCGCTGGCTCTCGGGGTGGGCAGCAGCACCTGCGACAGTGGCGGTCGCCACCCGGCGCCGGCTCGCCGGCCTGGGGTGCCGGTGTCGCTGGCTCGCGGTGTCGGCAGCAGTCGGGCCGCGTCGGTCAGGGTGCGGCCCGCATGTCCGGTGGGTGTGGTGCGTGCGGCGGTGACGTTCGCCGAGGAGCGGCTGTCGGCCACTGTCGGTGTCGGCAGCAGCCGGGTGGCGATGCCGGCCAGGCTCGGCCGGCGGGCCGCGCCGGCTGACGGGGACATGTTCGACCCGTATGCCACGGCGGTCGGGGTCGGTAGCAGGCCGTGGCGGGTTCCGGTCGGCTCGATGAGGTCGGGCAGCCCGTACTGGTGGCCGGGGCCCTTGCCGTCACGGGCGCATGGTGTCGGCAACGTCCGCACCCCCTCCGGTGATGGTGGGAGTGGCCAGCAGGAACAGCCGGTCTCTGCGGTGGGCGGCGCCGATGTCGGATGCGCGTAGGCATAGCCAGCTCGTGTCGTACCCGATCGCGGCCAGATCACGGTGGACGACGTCGAGTCCTCGTCGAAGGAGAGCTGCGACGTTCTCCACGAAGAGCAGCTGCGGTCGAAGGACGCGAACGGCTTCGGCAACGTGGTTCCAGACGCTGGAGTGCTCACCGGTGATGCCGACGCGTCGTCCGGCGTTGGAGATGTCCTGGCAGGGGAAGCCTGCGGTGACGATGTCGACGGGCGCGACCTTCGTCCAGTCGACGGTGCGGATGTCGCCGAGGTTGGCGACATGTGGCCAGTGGTGGGCGCAGACGGTGGCGGCGTGCCGGTCGGTCTCGGCGTACCAGGCGACCTGGCCGCCGAGCACCAGCTCGACGGCCATGTCGAGCCCTCCGTACCCGCTGCAGAGTGACCCGATGCGGGGGGAGGTGGTGTGCGCAATGCTCACGCCACCTCCCCGCGCCCGGCGCCGGCTGTCACCGGCTCGTCGTGAGGGCAGGTCCACGGCCCACAACCAGGCGCATCCTCCGCCCGGGGGCGGGGGCGCAGGACCACCTCGTCGAGCGGAACCCGCTGGCGGTGCAGGAAGAACTGCCCGCGCAGCGGGTGACCGTCGGCGTTGGCCCGGGCCGAGCCGTGGCGGATGGCGCGGTCGAAGGCGACCGCGTCGGTCCACTCCTGTGGGCTGTGCTCGCGTAGGGCGAGCCAGAAGCCGTCGTCGTGGAACGGGCAGCCCACGCACGACGACTTCGGGGTGTCTGCGAGATTGTGCTCGGCCAGGAAACGTAGGCAGTCGGTGCGCCGCCAGCCCAGGTCCAGCAGCGGGTGCACGTTGCGCATGTAGCCGACGTCGGAGTCCCGTGCCCGACCGATCTCATCCATGCTGATCCCGATCGCCATCTGCGCCCAGACCCCGGCCGGTACCCGTGTCGGATGCGGGTAGCCCAGCCGGCGCCGCACCTCGGCCTTGATGGGTTTGATCTTGTACTCACCAGTGCTTATCTGCACCAGCGCGGATTGGGAAGTACCGGTAGAGCTACTTCTTTCGTGGTCGATTCCGGCCCCCATGATCAAGCCAGAGGGGTTGGAGTTTCGAGCTGGCAGGTTGGTTGGGATGTGTGGAGTGCGATGCATCAGGCTTCCTCAGACGTGGAGACGCCGCGCTCTCGTGTGAGTGCGCGGCGTCGTGAGCGGGTGGTGTTCGGTGCTTCGCCGGATGCCGGCGGGAGGGTGACCGTGGGCCTGGCACTGCTGGTGAGGCACGGACGGTCGACGCGGCGGCTGCGGCGTCCCGGGCCGGCACCGGTGCGGGCGAGGGAGTTCCGGTAGGCGTCGTGAACCCGGTCGCGCTCTGCGGGCATAAGCAGGTGTGAGCGCAACGTACGGAGCGAGGGATGTTTCTTTGGGTGAGCCGGCCGGCCCTCGATCGGAGCGGCCTCCACCGGCGCAGCTCGTGGCACCGTCGCAGTTGGTGGGCGATGACGTGTTGTTGCGCGAGTCGGTCGAGTGTCCGGAGCGGTTCGCGACGCTGTTCGACCGGCATGCTGTGGCCATTCACCGGTATCTGGCGCGCCGGGTCGGTAGCGCGGCTGACGACTTGCTGGCTGAGACGTTTCTGATTGCGTTTAGGCGGAGGTCGACGTATCGATCGCAGGGCGTTGATCCGCGGGCCTGGCTGTACGGCATCGCCACGAACGTGCTGCACCGGCAGGCGCGGCAGGAGGAGCGTCGCTACCGCATGTTGGGCCGGTTGGCCGCCACCACCAGCGATGTGATGTCGAGCGACGATGAAGCTGTCGAGCGGGCGGACGCGCAGGCCCTGCGCCAGCAGTTGGCGGTGGCTCTGGCGCGGTTGAGGCGCGGGGACCGGGACGTGTTGTTGCTGACGGCGTGGGCCGGGTTGTCTTACGCCGAGATCGCTGCGGTGCTCGCCATACCTGTTGGCACGGTCCGGTCCCGGCTGAACCGAGCCCGACGGCTGACTCGTGAATCTCTCAGCTCGGCGATGATCAACGAGGAGTTGCTATGAACGATCTCGAATTGCTGCGCGAGCATGGTCCGGACGCGCCGCCGGTGTCTTCGGCGGCCCTGTCCAGTGCTCGTCACCGACTGATGGCCGAGATGGCCCGGGCCGCGCCGGTCCGCCGTCGGTGGGGCTGGAGACGCGCGAGCTGGGCGCTTCATCATCGGCGGGTGGGCCTCGGCTTCGCCGTTGCTGTCGTGGTCGCCGCGGCGGCTGGCGGTTCAGTCGTGTTGTCGGAGCATCGCGCGCCGGCCGGCCGGCCGCCGGGCGTGCAACTCGTGGCGTTCGACGAGCCGGTGTATCCCATCGGGATACGGCCTCGCCCCGCTGGCCTGGCGGCGCCGACCTTCAGTGGCGGTGTTGCCCGCGACGAGCAGGGCAACGACCGGCCGGTGATGACGGCGGTCTTCCAGGCGACTGATGGCGTCAGCGATGTCTACCTCGGCGTCGGCGATCGGTATGTGCCCCAGGACGCACCTGAGCGGGTCCGGTCCGTCTCGTTGCAGGGCGTGCCCGGCTTCGTGGTCGAACATCATGAGCAGTCCGGCACGTCGGTGGTGCTGAGTTGGCAGCGCCGGCCTGGCCAATGGGTCACGCTCACCGGCCATGGTCGCTTCGGCAGCGAAGCGGCGGTGCGGGCGCTGGCCGCGACCGTGGCGGACGATGCCCAGCCGGTGCCGTTGCAGGTGCGTCTCGCTCCAGCGGGGTGGCGGTTGGCGGCCTTCAAGGACAACAAGATCGTGACCCTGCGCGCCCCCGACTCCGGCGAAGAGCTCAGTGTCATTCTCGTCAAGGCTCCCAAGAGGAATCTGATGGGCTTGGTAAGTGGCGCGAAGCGGGTGAGTACGGTGCAGGTCAACGGCAGGGAAAGCGAACTGGTGCAGACGCTCAACGGGTGGTTCCTGCAGGTTCCGCTGCCCGACGGGACCGCCTTCCACCTTCAGGCACCAGCGATGTTGACTGGCGAACAGGTCGTGGCCGTTGGCGCCCAAGTCATGGTCACACCGCACGCTCGTTGAAGCGGCGGGGCCGTGGCCGAGGCCATGGCCCCGCCTATCTGCACCTGACCTGATCGCCGCTGAGTCGCGGCAGCCCCTGCTGTCGCAGACAGGCGCATCGGGGGTGGTGACGATATGGGATCGACGCGGGCTGGAATCTAGGGCCGGGCCAGGGTGCTCGCGGCAGGGGTCTCGAGAAGATCCGAGCGGTGATGTTGGTGCGTCAACCGCTGTCGCCTCTCGACCTGGGGGTGCCCAGCTGAATGACTGGTCGACGGCTGAGTCGTTCGGCTTCTTCGCGCTTGGCGCGCAGGAAGGTGAGGGTCAAGTCGATTCCTTCGATCTCACCGAGCCAGTGCTCTCGTTGGGCGTGCTGGCGGCGGGTGATCAGGTCTTGTTCGAGTTCGTTGAGACGGTCGACCATTTTGGGGTTGACGTGAAGCATCGGGCAACGGATGCAGGCGTGTTCGTGCTGGCAGGGTGTGCCGTAGGGGCGTGAGCAGGAGCCGAGTTCGACCTTGCGTTTCTCGAAGTGCTCCTCGAACTCGGCCCATTCCTGGTCCGTGACCGGCGTGTACTCGTCGTCGGGACGGGTTTGGCGCCGCTGCTGGAGGTGGGCCTGGTAGTGGCGGACGACGTCTTCGTCGAAGACAGCGACGTAACCGCGGGTGGTCTGGATGTTGAGGTGGCCGAGCAGGGCGGCGCCGATGTGGATCGGGAGGCCGCTGTTGACCAGTTCCGTGGCGAAGATGCGGCGAAAGTCGTGCGGAGTGATCCGGAGATTGGTGAACGCCGGGTTGTAGGCGGCGATGGCCGCGCAGACCCGGCGTAGTCGCAGCAGGATCGTACCGCCACTGATGACGGCGGGAGTGCTGCCGTTGCTGCGTTGAAACAGGAAGGGCAGCGGAGCGCTCCTGCCAGCCGCTGCTTGCGGCTCTCCTGCTCGCCCGGACCGAACGTGCCGGCGAGACGGGCGATGTGAGTGGAGGCGGCGCGGGAGAGGTCACCGAACGGCCGAGGCGGCGTGCTGGCAACCGCTGGCGAGGCCCGCATGGTGCCGGAGACGAATCGGCTGGCGAAGCCAAGCCCTTCGACGAGCGGGCCGTGGCGGTGATGGCGGTGGCTGTGGGCGGTGGTCACCTTGGTCTCAGGCACCGAACACCGCCTGAACGTCGGCGGGGTCGTAGCCCGCGCTGTAGACGGCTGCCGGGCGTGGCCGCTGGTAGTGCTCGGCGAGCTTGTCGAACAACTCCTCGACCCGGGTAACTAGATAGCGTCCCGTGACCCGGATGTCGGCGTGCCGCAAGATGGCCTGGACCTCGGCGAGAGTGAGCGTGCCCCCGTTGGCCATCCGCGTCGCCGCCGTATGGCGCAGATCGTGCAGCGTCCAGTTGGCGCCCAGCCGCTGATTGGCGCGCTGCACGATCCGCCGCAACGCCGAGTACGCCAGCGGCCGATCGGGGCCTCGCCGGGTCCGCCAGACCGCTTCGCCAGCGGCAGGCGTGCCGTACTGCTCGAAGTACCTCGCCAGGTAAACGAACGCCTGGGGAGATGCCGGCACGACCTGCCGCAACCGGGTGCCCTTGGACACCACCCAGATCCGCTGACCCGCCCAGTCGACGTCATCAACCGTCACGCCGAGCAACTCGGCAGCCCGGGCACCGCTAGAGACGAAGAACTCCAGCAACGCCCGATCCCGGTCACAGCTCATCGCCGCGAACAGTTCATCCCACAACGGGTCCGGGATCGAGCGTGGCGGCTGCTCGGCGACGCGCTGCCGCAGCCGAGCCCGACCATGCTGCCGGACAGGCTCCAGCGGGCTTCGGTGCGCCAACGCCTGCCGTCGCTGCGACGCGACCGGAACTGGATTGACGACCGGCCCCCGACCGAAGTGCGCGTGGTAGCTGTAGAAGCCGCTAACAACACTGAGCGCATGATTGATCGTCCGCGGCGCGTAGCCGCTCCGGAGACTCTGCTTGCCGGTGCGCACGTTCACCGCGCCCGGCTCCGACGCTCCCGGCGCACGACGCCGACGTTGCGGATTCGCTGACGACCGGAGCCAGGCCGTCATGACGGCGACCTCAGCCTCCGTCGCGCGCTCCCACGCCACCTCCAGCGCCCACAGCAGCCGAAACCAGCGCAGCAAACCAAAACCGTAGCTACGGCACGTCAGCCGACTGCAATCACCGATCGCCAAATCTCGCAGATACGCGCCCACGGGCTCGACCTCGATACCGGCGGCGTCCAAGACGACGACCGGCGGATGCACCCGGCCGCTCGGTACCACCGAACCGACCTGCGGAAGCCCACATCGGCCCTCCATTAACAGACTCCGTAGATCCACACCCAGCTCCTTGATCGCGGCCCTGAACACCGCCATCAACGAGGAAGAGACGGTGCAGATAACTCAGCATTGCCGCCGTGCTATGCCCCGCTCACCGTTCGGGCCAAGGGTGAACAGGGGCATGGAGGCGAAGCGGTGGTCCGGGTCGAGCGCGTCAGCCCGGATGTCACCGGTACCGACGCGCACGACCTCGATGCCGGCCCGCTGCGCGATGCCACTCAGACGGTCCAGATGCCGGTAGACCGCGGCCGGCTCCCAGGAGGTGTCGGCGAAGATCGCCGCGTCGAACCCAGGGATCTTGCCCTGCACGGCGAGCAGCAGGAGCGTGGAACTCTGCACGCCGGCACCCAGCGAGAGGTAGCGGTGGGTGGGTGCGCTCACGCGACCACTCCGGCTTCGTCCTGCGGCGACAGGGCGAAAATGAGGACGTCCTCGTGCGCGATGAGGTGCATCGGCACCCCGCCGGCCCTTGCCTTGCGGACCTGCTGGAGTTGGAAGAACGACGGGCGGGCGACGAGCTGCCCGTCACGGACAGCGGCGAGCAGGGCCACGCACCGCTCGGTCGGGACGAGTCCGGCGCGCAGGCCGGCGGCGATGACGGCGCTGGGTAGGTCGACCAGTTCGCCGCGCTTGCGCCACGGCCTGGCGGTGACCACGACGACGCCGCCGGGTCGTAGCAGGGTGGCGCAGCCGCGCAGGATCTGGGCGAAGCCGTCGGCGAGGCCGGTCAGGTCGCGGTAGGCGAGGTTGCCCTTGTCCTCGCCGTACCGGTCGTCGTACTTGACGACCCCGTGTTCGCCGGGGCGGACGAGGCCGTGGACGGTGGGCCCGTACGGCGGTGAGGTGACCACGAGGGCCACCTGCCCGGTGAGAGCCTTCGGGACCAGCGACATCAGTCGGGTGGCGTCGCCGCGGATGACCGATGCGCGTCCGGTGGCGCCCTGGTCGTGGGCGTGGCGGATGTTGGCGTCGGCGATGTTCGACCATTGCGGCTCGTACTCGATGCCGAAGGCGTCGCGGCCGGCGTGGACGGCCTCGACCAGGGTGGTGCCGATGCCGCACATCGGGTCCAGGACCAGGTCACCGGGCTGGGTGTAGGCGCCGATGGCGTGGGCGGCGATCGCGGGCAGCATCCGGGCGGGATGCTTCACCGATTCCGGCACGTACCGGCCGCGTCGCTGGACGGGGCCGGTCGACTGGGCGGTGGCCCAGACGGACAGGCCGTCGGCCTCGCTGCGGTGGCGGCCTTCGTACCCGCAGTGCCGGCCCTGGTAGTCCTCGCTAGCGGCGAGGCCGTTGGCGTCCGGCTCGTTCGGGTCGGGGTGTGCGGGGGTGGCGTGCTCAGCCACGGCGCTCACCGCCCGCACGGTTGCCGCGCCGCCTCGACGCGGGCGCTGGGCTGGCCGGGTGTGAGGTGAAGACCATCAGGTCGGCGTGCACCCGCAGGTGGGCGACCGACCACTGCTCGCCGCTGGCGTGCGCCAGGGTGAGCAGTTCCTCGTCGGTGACGACGTGGTAGACGAACTGGTCGCCGTCGGTGTCGGCCTCGACGGCGACGATGTGCTGCAGGTAGCCCAGTCCCGCCCCGGCCGCGGCGGCCACAAGCGGGCCGAAGTCCTCCGGCATGGGCTGCGTGCCAGCGGGCACGCCGACAACGAGGACGAGGCAGCCGCCGGGGCGCAGGAGCCGCGCGCAGGCGGCGAGGAGCCAGGCGAGGCGGATCCGTGCGGTCGTGTCGGCCTCGTGCAGCGGCCAGCAGGCGACCACCAGGCTGGTGGCCGCGTCCAGTGGACCGTCGTGGGGCGGTCGGATGATCGCGGTGTCGGTGTCGGTGTCGGTGTCGGTGTCGGGCAGGTCGGGGTCGGTGAGGTCGTTGCCGAACCAGTCGATCAGCTCGGGCGGATCCTCCACGTCGCCGGCCTCGACCTCGCCGGACGCGTTGGGCGAGTTGGTCTCGGCCGCAGGCGCCGGCAGGCCGGTCGTGGCGGGTCCGATGAGCAGACTGGAGCTGTCGGTGAACCAGGCGCGGTGGTGCTGACGCCCGCCCTGGGCGCAGATCGGCGCCAGGGTGTGGTCGGTGGTGAGGTCGACGACCGCCTCCCCGGGCCGGCTGTAGGCGGCGACGAGGCGGTAGGCCAGACGGGTGGGCAGGCTGGTGTGCGGGTCGGCGCCGGTACGGGCCGTGCGCCAGACCGTGATCGGCACCGGCGGGTCGCCGGCGATCAGGTCGATGAGTGCGGGGTCGGCCGGCTCGATGGGCTCGGCCTGCTGGTGCGGGTGCGGCGTGTGCTCGCTCATGTGTGGTCGGCTCCGCGCCGCGCCGTGAAGCGCTGACACCCCCAAACCGGGTTTTGTGAGCCCTGACGAACACTCACCGAACCAACAGCCGCTCACAGCGCCAGACCGGGGCGCGAATCAACCCGATCGGTGACGCTTTTTCCGGCTCTCTGGAGGTGACACCGGTCAGCTGCCGCGACGTGACACCACGCGAGACGCGTCATCCAGCCGCCTCTGTCAGTCACGTCGCGTCACTGACAGAAGGTGCCGTCAGGTGCCGGAGTCGGTGACGGGCGGCGCTGGGGTGCCGGTAGAGATCGGTGCTCGCGCCAGCACTGTGAGACCTGTCCGGGGCCACTGTGTCCACGACGATGTCATCGGCCACGGCGCGGCATGTCACAGGCGACGCATGTCAGCGGTGACAGAGCGTCCCTGACCGTCATAGGTGCGCGGCGAACCGGCGTGCATCTGTCGGCAGAGGACTGTGACAGCGGCGCTGTGAGACGACCGGGATGTCACAGGTGCTCTCACATGGGCGCTGTCAGTGCCGGCGGGGTCCTGTCACAAGGCGCGGCGCCGAGGGCGTGCCATCGCCGCCGAAACGCGTCCTCCCGGGCTCTGTCAAAGTGTCACAGGGCCGGTCAAGGCGGCTTTGTCAGACTCTCGGACAACCGTCACAGTCAATGGACTGGCCGTCGGGCAAGCTTCTGTCAGAGACGGGGCGGCAGAGGGCGATCGGTGGCCTGAGCAGCTCTGTCAGGGCGGTGTGAGGTCCCTGTGACGCAATCGATGCCACCGCTCGCCGCGACACCACCGGCGGCGGCACCGAACCTCTTCCCTGTCATAGGAGTTGTGACATGAGCGTGTCCGACGCTAAGGAATGGCCATCCTCCGCCCTTGACGCGGCGGCGACCGCCTTCGCCGCGCTGACGTGCGAGCCCGCGCCGTTGGCTCTCGACTGTGCGGCGCTCGGCGCCGGCACCGGCCTGCCGCAGCAGGTGATGTCGCTGCCCTTGCTGCGCGACTGGCTGTTGCGCCGCCCCCGCGCCTACACCGCGCGTGACGAGGTGTGGCGGGAACTAATCCGTCGTGCCCGACTTGACGGGCCGCACTGGGTTATCGCCGCGGTCGGCATGGCGATGCCGGCGCTGCAGCAGCACGCGGCCCGATTGTGCGAGGGATATGACGGCGACCCGGCGGACGTGGACGCCGAGATCCTGACCGGCTTCCTCACCGCCCTGCGCGACCAGGTGGACTTGGCGAAGGACGCCCCGTACGCGAGCCTGTGCAAGGCGGCGTGGCGGGCCGGGCGGGACCTGCGGCTGCAGCAGCACGAGTATCTGCCGGTGGAGGACGTCGAGCACCTCGCCCCCGGGCCCCGCACTCCCCGGGTGCCCTACGGGCACCCGGACCTCCTGGTCCGCCGTGCGGTGACGCTGGGGATCCTCGACGCCGAAGACGAGCAGGCCTACATCGACGTCCGGCTCGGTAACCGGGCGATCGAGCCCATCGCCGCCGCGAACGGCATCAGTGTCGACGCGCTGCGCATGCGGCTGTCACGCATCGATGACCGCATCGCCGAGGCCCTCACCGACGGCCTGCTCAGCGGCGCCGCGTCGCCAGAAACCCTGGCGCACCTGCGCGCGCGGGCGCAGCAGCGTGCCCGGTGCCGGGCAGGCCGTGCCGCAGCCGCCCGCCGCGAAGCGACCCACGCGTCGGTCGCGGCGGCTGCCTGACACCTTCCGCCCCCGACGATTAGCGGCTGTGGCCCGACGTGCACCACGTCGGGCCACAGCCGTTCCTGCTTCTGGATTGCCGGACCGATGCGCTGCCCCGGTTTTCGTCATGGGCGGTGAGCTGTCTGCGACACTCGCACGCCCTCACCGTCCGGTCGATGTTCCCGCGCTGCCGTCCGTGAGTGCACTGCTGGCGGTCAGATAGGCCCTGACCTGCGCTGTCAGCCTTCCGGTCTCGCCTGTCAGGTTGTTGTGAGCAGCGTAAGTGTTCGCCAGGGCTCACAAAACCCGGTTTGGGGGTGCGGGACTTTCCAAGCCGTAGCGCTTGGCTGGTCCCGCCCGCCGCCGGGCGAGACGAGGGACCGCGATCCGCGCCTCGGGTGCCGCGCCAGTTGATGCGCTGACACCACATTGATGACCGCAACCCACCCATGAGGGAGGACGAGCTCCTCCCGGGGCTCACGCGGTTCGTGTCTTCTTCACCTGCGCCCGGCGGCGGTCCCATCGGACCGCTTCGAGTAATCGCCGCGCCCCGGTCATGCCTCTTGGTGGCCGGGGCGCGGCGGGAGGTGAACCGCAATGTCCCGCACCCCACATCACACTTTCCGAATCCCGCGAGTCGTTCGTCTCGTACTCCGTGTGGCCGTGCCGCTGGCCGGTGTCGGCCTGCCCCTCGTGTTCCCGGCCGCTGCTCACGCCGATGCCGGCGGCACCGCCTACCTGGCGGCGAACACGCTGCCGGTGGTGATCGCCAACCTGCGGGCCTGGGTCATGGGGATCCTCGCCGCGATCGCCACCCTCTTCCTGATCTTGGCCGGCGTGTACTGGGTCACCGCCGGTGGTGACCCGTCGCAGGTGGAGAAGGCAAAGCTCGCCCTGCGCAACGCGCTGGTCGGCTACGGCTTGGCTGTTCTCGCGCCGATCCTGCTGGCGATCGTCCAGGGCATCGTCGGGGCTCCCTGACATGGGTTTGTTCCTCGACCAGGTCCTCGTCTGGCTCACCACCGCGATCCTGGCCTGTCTCACCACGATCTTCGACCTCATCACCGGCGTCCTGCTCACTACACCGAACGTGACCGCGCTGCCGCAGGTGCGGGTACTCACCGGCCGGTCGGTGTGGATCGTGGACACCGTCTTCGTGTTGGCGTTCGTCGCCGCCGGTGTGCTTGTCATGGTCGCTGGCGGCGGCGAGCAGTCCCGGTACACGGTCAAGGACCTCCTGCCGCGGCTGGTTGTCGGATTCACCGCCGCGCACTTCTCCCAGTTGGCCTGCGCCCAGCTCATCGATCTCGCCAACGCCCTGACCGGGGCG
The DNA here is from genome assembly GCF_040652795.1 of Micromonospora sp. NPDC048170. Taxonomy (NCBI): domain Bacteria; kingdom Bacillati; phylum Actinomycetota; class Actinomycetes; order Micromonosporales; family Micromonosporaceae; genus Micromonospora; species Micromonospora sp. NPDC048170. The sequence continues at coordinate 17,562 of NZ_JBEZMR010000002.1, read as the reverse complement.
GTCAGCGAGGGTGGCTACGACGACGGCGCCTTCGCCGCGATCCAGACCCACCTCAGGGCGGCAAAAGATCACACCGTGCCGCTGCTGTTCCTGGTCCTGATCCTCATCATCACCGTCCTGGTCGTGATGACTGCGGTCCAGGTGATCGGCCGGTTCGTGGCGCTGCTGGTGATGACAAGCATCGCGCCGTTGGCGTTGGCCTGCCACGCCCTGCCGCAGACCGACGGCCTTGCCCGGCTGTGGTGGCGCGCCTACACCGGATGCCTGGCGGTACCCGTCGCCCAGGCGTTCTTCCTCACCGCGGGGGAGCAGACGCTGCTCGACCCGGCGACCATGCTGCCCGTGTTCGGCCTGCCCGTCGACCCGGGCGGCACCCTGAATCTCCTGGTCGTCGTGGTGCTGCTGTGGACCACCGTCAAGATCCCCAGCCTGATGGCCCGCTGGGCGGGCCAGGGCGCACGAGGCACGACCAACATGCTCGGCGCGGCCGTGCGCGTCGTCGTGATGCAGCAACTCACCCGCACCGTGCCCGGCCTGAGCACCCTTCGGAGGACCATCACATGACCCGACCCGAGTCCGAGGCGCCGACCAGAGCGCGGATGCCCTCCGACGTCGACACACCCGACAAGGTCGCCTACGGCCTGACGTTCCACCAGCTGGCGATCGTCGCCGTCGGCGCGCTTGTCTTCTACGGCGCGTGGCGCACCCTGCACCACGTCGTGCCGGCACCTGTCCTCGCCGGGGCTGGTGTCGTGCTCGGCGGGCTGGTCATCGGCCTGGCGCTCGGCCGCCGCGACGGCCTGTCCATCGACGTGTGGCTGCTGCACGCCGTACGCCACACGCGTACCCCTCGGTCGCTGTCCGCCGCGACCGTCGCGGCGGACGCCGCGCTGCCGGAGTGGATCGAGTCGCCCAAGGCGGCGAGGATGGCGCTGCCGGCGCCGTTGCGGCTGCCCGCCGACGCCATCGACGACGACGGCGAGATCAGCCTCGGTGAGGCCCGGGCGGCGATCGTCGGCACCACCACGGTGAACCTCGCGTTGCGTACCCCCGACGAGCAGGCGGCCCTCATCGAGGGGTGGGGCCGGTGGCTCAACAGCCTGTCGACGCCGACGCAGATCGTCGTCTCCGCACAACCGGTCGACCTGGCCTCCCACAGCCGGGCCCTGGCCGACGCCGCGGACGCCCAGCCGCATCCGCGGCTGCGGGCGGCGTGCGCCGACCACGCCGAGTTCCTCGGCGACCTCGCCGCCCGGCGGGATCCGCTGCGTCGGCAGGTCCTGGTCGTCAACCGCACGGCGACCGGCGAGCACACCCACCATGCGGCCCTGCGTCGTGCCGACGACACCGCCCGGGCGCTGTCCGGCCTCGGCGTCAGCCCACGCGTGCTGGACGCCTCGGCGGTCACCGCCGCCCTGACCTGCGCGGCCGACCCCTACCGGCCGCCACGCCCGGGCGGCCTGGCCGCACCGGACGCCGTCATCACCGCCGTCACCCCCTCAGGTACCCGAACGAAGAGGAGAAAACCATGATCAGGAGAAGGCGGTCCGGTGGTGGCGGCGGGCAGCCGCAGCCGGCGGCGCTGGCGTCGGCGGTCGCGCCGGCCACCGTCGAGGTCACGCCCCGGTGGCTGCGCGTCGGCGACGGCTTCGCCGCCACCCTCGTGGTGACCGGCTACCCGGCCGAGGTCGGCCCGGCGTGGCTGGAACCGTTGCTGTCCTGGCCAGGTCGGCTCGACCTCGCGTTGCACATCGAGCCGCTGCCAGCGCCGATCGCCGCGGCCCGGCTGCGCAAACAGCGGGCACGGCTGGAGTCGTCCCGGCGGGCCGACTCCGAGCGCGGCAAGCTGGCCGACCCCTACGTCGACGCCGCCGCCCACGACGCCGGTGACCTCGCCGAGCGACTCGCGCGCGGCGCGGCGAAACTGTTCCGCGTGGGCCTGTACCTGACCGTGCACGCCCGCACCGAAGCCGAACTACTGGAGGCGTGCGCCCAGGTGCGCGCCGCCGCCGCGTCCACCCTGCTGGAGGTGCAGCCCGCGACATGGCGGCAGCTTCCCGGCTGGACCACCACCCTGCCCCTCGCCACCGACGGGCTGCGGATGCTGCGCACCATGGACACCCAGGCCCTCGCTGCTGCCTTTCCCCTGTCGAGCCCGGACCTGCCCGCTCCGCTGCCCGGCGACCCGCCGGCCACCGGCGGTGTCCTCTACGGCGTCAACCCGGCCAGCGCCGGCATCGTTTGGTGGGACCGCTGGGCGCAGGAGAACCACAACTCGATCGTCCTGGCCCGAAGTGGGGCGGGGAAGTCGTACTTCGTGAAGCTGGAGATCCTGCGTAACCTCTACCAGGACGTGCGGGTCGCGGTGGTGGACCCCGAGGACGAGTACCCGCGCCTGGCCGACGCTGTCGGCGGCAGCATCGTCCGGTTGGGCCTACCCGGCGTGAAGATCAACCCCCTGGACCTGCCGGTCGGCGACCGGCGTCCCGACGTCCTCACCCGCCGCGGCCTGTTCCTGCACACGCTCGTCAGCGTGCTGCTCGGACAGCAACCACCACCGGCGGAGCGGGCCGCCCTCGACCGGGCGATCCTCGCCGTCTACCGGGCCGCCGGAATCACCGCCGACCCGGCCACGCACCACCGCCCCGCGCCGCTGCTACGCGACCTGGCCGAAACGCTGCACGCCGACGACGACCCCGCCGCCGCGAACCTGGCCGCCCGGCTCGCACCATGGGTGCGGGGCAGCTTCGCCGACCTGTTCGACGCACCCACCACCCAGGCCCCGGTCGGGCACCTGGTCGTGTGGTCGCTGCGGCACCTGCCCGACGAACTGCGCACCGTCGGCACCCTGCTCGCGCTCGACTCGATCTGGCGCACGGTCGACGCCCCGCAACACCCCTCGCGGCGGCGGCTCGTGGTCGTCGACGAGGCCTGGCTGTTGATGCGCGACGGCGAAGGCGCCCGCTTCCTGTTCCGCATGAGCAAGGCGGCACGCAAACGCAACGCCGGACTGACCGTCGTCACCCAGGACGCCGCCGACGTGCTGAGCACCGACCTCGGCCAGGCCGTGGTGTCCAACGCCTCCACCCAGGTGCTGCTGCGGCAGGCGCCGCAGGCCATCGACGCCGTCGGCGAGGCGTTCGGGCTCACCGGCGGCGAACGCCGGCTGCTGTTATCGGCCCGCCGCGGCCAGGGCCTGTTGATCTCCGGGGTGAACAGGACCAGCTTCGAATCGATCTCCTCAGACACCGAACACGCGCTGTGCACCACTGACCCGGCCGACCTCGATGAGGAGGAAGAGGACCTGTGACACCACCGAACGAAGCCGTCAGCCCAGCACTCGTATCACCGTCGCCGGCGCCCAGCCCCACATTCGGGCCGGGCGCCGGTCCCATCGCGCCTCCTACCGGCCCCGGGGCTGCTCTGCTCGACGGCGCTGCGTGGGTGTCACAGCGACCGTGGTTGGCGGCTGTCGCCGCCGGCCTGCTGATCGTGTGGATCGCGGCCCACAACCTGGTCGAGATCTGGCGGCACCGCCGCCACGCCCGCGGCGCGCGCCTCGTGACGATCGCGCCGCCGCCGGAGGTCGACCCGCACAGCGCGGCAGCGTTGTGGGCGAACCTGGCCGGCGTGCTGACCCCGTCGCGGCGGCGGCGCCTGCTCCACGGTGCCCCGCACGTGGTGTGGCAGTACACGTGGTCCGGCCGGCAGCTGCTCATCTCGATCTGGGTGCCCGGCACCGTTCCCCCGGGGGCGGTCGAGGCCGCGGTGCGGGCGGCGTGGCCCAGCTCGGCCACGACCACGGACGAGAACCCCCCGCCGCCGATCCCGCTGGACGCGCACCCTGCGGCCGGTGGGCACCTGCTGCCCGTGTACGCGGAGTGGCTGCCACTGGCCACCGACCACGACACCGACCCGCTGCGCCCGCTGATGGCGGCCGGCGCCCAACTCAAACCCGGCGAGTACGCCTGCGTGCAGGTCCTCGCCCGCCCCGCCGGCCCACGGCGGGTAGCAAAGGCCCGCCGCGCCGCAGGCCGGCTGCGGGCCGGCAAGAGCGCCGTACCGGCGATCAACCCGGTTGCGCCGGTGCTGTGGCTGCTGGACGCGTTCCTGCCCGGCAGCGGCAGCACCGGCCGCACTGCGGCGCCCGCCGCCCGTCGGGATCCCACCGTCGAGCGGGACGTGCGGGCGATCCTGGACAAGACGGCGCACCCGCTGTGGCAGACCGGCATCCGGTATGCGGTCGCCACCACCAGCCGGCGGACCGGCGCCGACCCGCAGGGCCGGCTACGCGGTATCGCCGACACCATCGCCTCGGCGTTCGCCATCCACACCGGCCGCAACCGGCTCACCCACCGCGCCCGCATGCCCGCCCCGGTGGCCGTCCTCGCCGCCCGCCGGCTCGGCCCCGGATTCCTCACCTCCGCCCCGGAACTCGCCGCCCTCGCGGCCCTGCCGCGCGACCTCGCCGTGCCCGGCCTCGACCGGGCACGGGCCGCGTCCATGCCGGCACCGGTCGCCGTCCCCGGCGGCGGCCGTGGGGTGAAGATGCTCGGCGACGCCGAAATCGGCGGGCACAGCGTGGGGCTGTCGGTGCCCGATGCGAGGTATCACATGCATGTGATCGGTTCGACGGGCTCCGGCAAGACCACCCTGCTGGTCAACATGGCCCTCGATGACATCAAGGCCGGCCGGGGAACGGTCGTCATCGACCCGCACGGCGACCTCGTCCTGGACATCCTCGACCGGATCCCCGCCACCGTCGCCGACCGCGTCGTGCTCTTCGACCCGGACCAGGAAAACCCGCCGACGCTGAACCCTCTCGAAGGCGACGACCCCGACCTGGTGGTCGACAACCTGGTGTCGATCTTCGGCAACATCTTCGCCAAGGCGTGGGGACCGCGGATGGACGACGTCATGCGGGTGGCGTGCCTGACCCTGCTGCGCCACCACAACGTGACCCTGCAGCACATCCCCCCGCTGCTCAACAGCCCCCAGTTCCGGTCGGCGATGACGGTGGACCTGGACGACCCAGCCGGGCTCAGCGGCTTCTGGCAGTGGTACGACAGCCTCAACGACAGCCTGCGCTCGCAGGTCATCGGACCGGTTCTGGCCAGGTTGCGGGCCTTCCTGCTGCGCGACTTCGTCAAACGCACCATGCGCTACCCCAAGTCGAGCTTCGACATGGGCCGTGTGCTCGACGGCGGTGTGCTGCTCGTCCGGATCCCGAAGGGTGTGCTCGGCGAGGACACCAGTCGGCTGCTCGGCTCCCTCGTCCTCGCGCAGGTGTGGCAGGCCGCCACCGCCCGTGCCAGCGTCGAGCCCGACCGGCGCCGCGACGCGACCCTGATCATCGACGAGGCCCAGAACTTCCTGACCTTGGCCAACTCGCTGGACACGATGCTCGCCGAGGCGCGCAAGTACCGGCTGTCGCTCGTGCTCGCCCACCAGGACCTGGCCCAGTTCCCACGCGACCTCCTAGCCGCGGCGTCGGCCAACGCCCGCAACAAGATCTACTTCACCGTGGCGCCGGAGGACGCGAAGGTGCTGTCCCGGCACACGGTTCCCGAACTGGGCGAGCATGATCTCACCCACCTCGACGCGTACACCGCCGCCGCGCGGCTAGTCGTCAACGGACGGCAGACGCCCGCGTTCACCATGAAGACCCGGCCGCCGAAGCCGGTCGTCGACGAGGCGATCGCCATCCGCCAGGCCGCCGCCGCAGCGGTACCGAGCCAGAACACCAGCGCCGTCGACGACCTCGTCGAACGGCTCAGCCGCAAGCCCGCCGAACGTCGGTCCCGTCCGAAGAGCGACCGGACCTGAGGAGTCTCTGTCAGCCGGTGGCGTCGCCCGGGTCGCGCACCGGCTCGTCGCCGGGATCGTGACCGGTGACCGCCGGGTATCCGCAGCGCAGTGCTGACCTGGGCTGTCAGTGCCGCACACGCCCCTGACAGGCCCTCCGCACCGACCTCCCCTATCCCAGACACCCCTCCCGATCGGGAGGGGACCCCATCCTGCCCAGGAGCAAACGTCGTGTACTCCCGTGTTCCCCCCGCCTCCAGCAACGCGGATCCGCTCGCGGTCTTCGGTCGCATCGTCCCCCGCGACCACGCCCTGCTCGCCCTGCTCGCCGAGCACTACCTGCTGTCCACCGACCAGATCACCAACGCCTTCTTCGACGCCCGGCGCACCGCCCAGCGGCGGCTGACGATCCTGCACCGCCTCGATGTGCTGCACCGCTTCGGCCGCAGCGGCGCCCACGGCCGGTTCGGGTCCCTGCTCTACACCCTCGGCCCCGTCGGACTGCAACTGCACCCGACCGTCTACCACGACCCGAACGGCACCGGCGGCAAGGCGCCGCGCAGCTCGCTGGAGCGGGCCAAGCGGATCGCCGCCAGCGGCCAGGTCAACCACCTGCTCGGCGTCAACCAGTTCTTCACCGACCTCATCGCCACCGCCCGCCACACACCCGACGCCCTGCTGTCGCGCTGGTGGTCCGAGCAGCACGCCACCACCGTCTACGCCCAGGCGGGCATCCGCCCCGACGGGCACGGCGTGTGGACCGTCGGCGACACCTCGACCGGCTTCTTCCTTGAGCACGACAACGACACCGAGAACCTCGCCCGGGTTGTGGCCAAGCTGCGCGGTTACGAGCGCCTCACCACCTTCGGCCCCCGCTACCCCGTGCTGTTCTGGGTCCCCAGCCGGCGCCGCGAGGCCAGCCTGCTCGGGGTACTCGCCGGACTGCGCAGCGCCAGCCCGATCGCGACTGCGGTCCACGGCCCGGACCCGGCAGGTCGGGTCTGGACTCTCGTGTCGGATCCCACCCACCGGCGGTACCTGCACGAGCTGCCTTGCGATCACGGCCCCGACACCGTGACCAACCCGCAGCGCTTCGACCACCTGTAGAAATCACACCGCAGGTCAGCGCGCTGACCTGCCAGAGCGCGCACCTCCGGCAGGCCGACCACTGTCGGCGTCTGTCAGCAAACAAGATCATCTGTGAGAGTCGTGAAATCTCACAGCGTCGGCGCCGGCGCCGGGCCGCCGTGAGCCGGAATGTCTCACAGCGCAGGTCAACCCCACTTTTCGGCGATCAACTCGTCGGATCGGCCTGACAGAACAGGTCGCTACCGTTCACGGCACTAACACCACCTCATATATCTCCACCCCGGTCTGGTCCCACCTCGGAACCACCGCCGCACCTACCCGGTGCGCCACGCCCACCCGCCCCACCCCGGGCCGGTCGGCGCCGCGCCGCGCGGCGGCCCCAGGTCGCACCGCACCAACCCGCACCACACCTCTTCCGCAACCGACCCACGCACTCAGTGGGCCGGTCATTTCCGCGCGCCCTGACGCGCCCACCCGAAGGAGGACACCCATGGGCAAGAGCCCCCGCAAGGCCACCCACACTCCGGCCGTCACGCCGAAGGCCACCATCCGCACCATGATCCTCTGCATCCCGGACGAGCTGCCCCGCGAGGCGCTCACCGCGCACCAGCTCGACCGCAACTTCGGTGTCCAGGGCACCCTGTCGGCCCAGTTCTGGGCCACGCCCGCCCTGCGCCTCTGGCAGCACCGGCAGATCATCAGCCTGCGCAAGGGCCGCCCGGCCTCCTGCGCCGGCGGACCAGCGAAACTGCTCGACCTCGACGGCATGCGCCACGCCGCTGGCCTGGGGGCGGGCATCCGCCACCAACTGTTCAGCCGGGTCGTGCACGGCACCCGCAACGCCACCGCGTGGCACGTCTACGAGGCCCGCCACCTGGCGGACCCGCAACAGTACCCGTGGGACAAGGCCGTCGCGGACTTCAACAACCAGCCCCGGGTCAACGCGATCCGGATGCACAACGCCGCCACCTACGGCGCCGGGCAGATCGGCCTCAACGAACTGGAGATGTACCAGGCCGGCTGCATGGCCTACCAGCACCACAGCGCCCTGACCGCGGTCGCGGGCGACGCGCTGATCACCGCCGAGGGGGCGAAGCTGGCCCCGGCCAGCGACGCCATGGCCGACCGGGTGACCTACCTCGAACAGGCCAACCGCCTGTTCGCCGCCATCGACCCCGACCAGCGACTGCTCGCGGTCGCGCTCTGACCCCGCCGGACAGGAAGGAGGCACCCCCGATGGGCCGCGTCATGTTCCTGCTCGACGAGGTCGAGCAACTCGCCGACGCCTGCGTCCGCGCCCAGCGTCACAGCGCGGCGAGCCGCGAGGCATCCCACCCGGCACCACCCGCGTTGCGGGTGATGCACGACGAGTTCCACCAGATCTACCTGACCGGCACCAGCACTTACGCGGGCGAGAACCACCGCCTGCGGCCCGTCACCTCCAGCCTTCTGGGTTGGCAGGAGACACCGGTGCTCGCCGGCGAGCTCACCGGCAAGCGATACCGACGGCTGCGCCCGGGCCGTCTCGGCGACATTCCGCTGCACGGGCCGGAGCACAACCTGCTGCACCTAATCCAGTCCGGCGTGGACGCCGGCTGGAGCACCTTCGTCGTCGACTACATTGACGACACCGTCATCCCCGGTGTCGGCCGCGGGCGCTTGCACGCCCCGTACTGACACCTTCCGGAATCGATCGGGCCAGCAGCCGCCATCCCTGTACCCGAAGGATGCGCGCTGCTGCCCGGTCGGCTCCGCCAACCACCCCACGCCTGCCCACCCCCGGCAGGGATCGCCCAGCATGAACTCGGTCTTGCGGTGCGAGCGCACCGATCTCCTGCAGCTCGCCGGGCACCTCGGCCGCAGTGAGCCGGCGCCGACCTGCTGACCGCTCTCCCGTTACCCGGCCAGGCGCGCACCTCATCGCGCAGCTCCGCGCCGCAGCGCGCACTGGCCGCAACGCCCTGATCATCATCCTCGCGACCGCCTCATGTGCCAGCCACTCACCTGGCCGAGGCGCCGCATCTTGCCTCAGCCTGCCGGCCGCCCCAGGCGGGGGCGCCGACTGCGCTACCGGCCGGCGAGACGGCCGCCCTTTCCCTCTTCCGCGACCAGCACGGCCCCGAATCCGGCGAGCGCCGATCACCCAACCCTGTCGCACCTCACAAAGCTGTCGGCGACCAACCCCTGGTCGCCGTCATCACCCTGCCTGAAGGGACCCCGCACCATGATCCAACTTCCGATCTGCCCCGTCTGCAACGAGCCGGTGGCAGACCAGCCCGCCACGGACTGGACCAGCGCCTACCGCAGCGGCGGCGCCCCGTGGTGGCATCTGGCGGACAACAGCCCCATCTGCGCGGCTGCCGACGGCAGCTCCCAGGTCGCCTTCATCGAGGACTGGCTCCCGGTCGATAGCGAGACCAGCAGCTGGCTCGACACGATGAGCCGCCTGTTCGCGATCGACGGTCCCTGCGACCCCGCCCGGCTGGGCAGCGCCATCACCGCAGCCGAGCACCTCAGCCGATGGCTGCACACGACCACCGGGCCGTTCAGCGCACAGCTGGCCCTACCGACGTCCTCCGACGCCGCGTCCCTGATCGGACACTTACACCGCACCACCCGGCTGCTCGCCCGGGTGCACGTACAGACCGGGTCCCATTTCCTCGACCAGGCCCGCCAGGCACACCTCACCAGCCTCGACGACAGCGAGATGCGCAGCGAGGTCATCGACGCCGTCGACGACATCCACACCTGGTTGCAGGACGCCGCCGACTGGTCTGCCCAGTCGGCACAGGCGTCAGGCGCCGCCTGGTCCAGCGCCCGTAAGGTCGCCGCCCTGACCATAGCCACGTCGACCGGGCCGACTGACCTGGCGGAATCCCCCGAGGTCCACGCCACCGGCAGGCCCAGAATCGTGGCGTTACTGCGCGGCCTTGCCCGCCGGCTGCGGCTGTGGGCGATACCCGCGAAGACCGAGCGTCGCGGGCCGACGAGCCCGGACGTTACGCAGGAGCAGCTCGAACTGTCTCCCGCGCACCTGGCCGAGCTGATCGGGTCGGCCTTCGACGACGAGGCCGCCTTCAGCCCAGAGCTGACCCACACCGCCGCGCGGATCACCGCGACCCTCGCCACCTACCTGTCGAACTGCCTCGGCCCGGCCCGCTCCGTCGCCATCCCCGCCCCGCAGGACCTCGCCGACCTCGCCATCTCCCTGACGTACCTCACCCACACCCTGATCAGCGGACTGCGACACCTCGTCGACAGTCCACGCGGCAGCGAGAGCGACGGCCTCGACGAGATCGACGTGGCCCTGACGAGGTCATCGCTGCGGGACGCGATCGACGCCCTGCGCGTAGCCGCGAGCCACCTCGCCGCCGTCTCCTACACCGCCGCCGGCACCGACCACCAGGAGAACCAACAGTGACCAGCGGCAGCGCCCACCCCGGCGGAGGCGACGCCACACCTCACGCGACGACGCTGGTCGACCGCAGCTTCGCAGCGCACAACGCAGGCTACGACCTCAGCGAGATCCGCCGAACCGACGACGGCCACCGACTGCGGGCACGCATCCACCGCGACTCCTACCAACGCCAGAGCTACGCCCTCGTCGAAGTGCTCACCCCCGGGCTGACCTGGACGAATCTCGCAGACGAGCCAGCCTCGACCTGGCACCCGGCCACGCCGTCCCGCAGCACCACCCCGACGCCGCTGGAAAGCCTCGCCGAGCGGCTCTTCCACCGGGCCGTCGTGATTCTGCACGCCGAGTAGGTCGGCCCCACAGCAGGAGCACCCGCCCCAAGGCGCCCACGCTCCCGCGTCGATCGGTGCCGCTGAGCGCTCCAATCCGCTCGCGGACATCCCGCACCACGCCATCCGGCCGACGCCCGGCCGAACACGCGCGATCACCGCGCACCCGGGCAAGGCCGTATGGCCGTGCCCGGGTCGTCCCAGAGAGAGGAGCGATATCAATGTCCAGAGCCCGTACCCGGTCGTTGCCCCGGCCCGCCTGCCGTCCCGAGGGTGACCTGACTGCCTGGCGCGAGCAGCGCTACGCCTGCCGCTGCGGTGAGGAACTGCGGAAGGTGCGAATGGGTCTGGCACTCAACGACTGGGCCCACGAGACCTTGTCCGGGCAGCGCTACCGCGACGATCGGCCGCCGTTACTGCGCGACGACCCGGCCCGCTGGTGGGATGAGCTGCGTCGTCGCATGGCCGGCGGCGACATGCGCGGCCCAGATCTACAGCAGCGTGACCGCCGCGGAGAGCCTCGGTTTCAGCCCCTGGCGGCACTACCACCACCCGGTGACGACGCTGAGCGCCACACCTGACCGGCAGCCACCGTCCTGCTGCGGATCACCGATGTGGGCCAGCCCGGACGGGTGGGCCTGCCGCGTCACGCGCCGCCTCTTTCCCTACACCACTGCGGCGCACTGACCCTGCCACTTGCCGCGGACCAAGCCGCAACGAGCGAACGGTCAGATCCCGCAGGCGCTGCCCGGGGTGCCACGACCGAGGCTCCACCGCCGCTGCCGGTGTGCCCGGCCGAACACCCGTGACCACCCCGCACCCGGGCACAGCCGAGCGGCCGTGCCCGGGGCGATCATCGAAAGGACCCGCTGATGGTCTACCCCGCACCCAACGCCGAACAGCTCGTCGAGTTGCTCAGCGACATCATCCGCCGCCACAGCGGCAACCCTGCCGTGCACGACCGCGTCCTGATCGACATCGGCGGCGAGCGTGTCCCCATCGACTTCGTCGACCTGTGGGACATCACCGAAGAGTGCGAGCGGAGGAATTGCCGCTGCGCCTACGGCCAAGAGGACCCGCCCGAGGACGCCCCCGATGAGGGCGTGCACTTCGCAGTCGTCATCGGCGGTGACTTTCCCTGACCACGACAGGAGCGCCAGCACACAGCTGCTTCCGGTCCTGCGCTTCCTCCCCGCCGCACTGCACCGCTGCCCCGCGCCATGCCCGAGTCGGGGCATGCGTCCTTACCTCATGAAGGGACCCCTCCTGATGGCAACGACGACAATCCCAGTGGCAATCGACGCTGAAGACCTGCGGTACCCCGGCCGATCCCAACCGCAGAATGTCCGGTTCAACCTGGCCGGGTGGTCGGTGGCGGTGGTCGATGTCCACTGCTGACTACGCGCCGCCTCGGGGCAGCACGGCCGTGTTCTCCGGCCGGTGGCTGCGCTACGAACCTGTTCCCGGCTTCCGCCGCTACTACGAGGGCTACCTCGCGACAGTGATCGGTTGGTGGAACGGCAGCGTCGAGCTCGCCCTCGACCACGAGGCCGTGACCGCCCTCGCCCAGACGTTCGCCGCGATGGCCACCTACGTCGGCGGTGACTGGCGCACCGTCGACTTCGATGGGCACACCCTCACCGTCGCCCGCCCGGTGTCTCTCGGCGGCGGCGTCCACCTCGTAGAGCCCACCGGTGGGCGGTACCGGATCGGCTGGGGCCTGCCCTGGCTACCGGTCGACCCGAGCCGCTGCGACCGCGTCTTCGGCCGGCCGTAGCCGCCCCGCCCACCAGCACGGGGGTCCGAAAGACCCCGCGAGCGTCGACGGCGTCGGCGAGATCCGGTCACCGCACTTGATCACGAGGCGCCGTCGAAGCGTTCATCAGTGCACGCCACATCCAGGCAGATCCAACAGCAGCCACAGGAGGACAGATGGACAACACCACCGACCAGACCGCGGCGCCCAGCGCTCTCGACAAGGTCGCCGCCGCTCTGGCGGAACTCGGCCAGGAAACGGCCGCCGCCATCGCGCAGCGCGCCGGCGTCGGCTACTCGACGGCCACCAAGCGACTTCGCACCCTGGAGGAAACCGGCCAGGCCGAACCCTTCCGCGCCGACGACGGCCGCACGCTCTGGCGGCACCTCACGAACGCGGCGACCAGCACCGACAGCGACAACCCGCCGGCCACCACGACCGACGCCAGCAGCGACCCGCCCCCCGCACCCACACCGACCCCCGACGCGAACGAGGCCCAACGGTCGGGCGAGGCACCCGCACCCGCAGAGGAGATGGGCGCCGTGGCGGCGGGACCGGACGACAAGTCAACCAGCGTCCCGCCCGACGCTCGCCGGCCAACGCCGGACAGCGACGCGGCCGAGTCACCCTCACAGAACCCGCCACCCCAGGCGGTGAGCACCACCAGCGAACCGACCGCCACCGAAGCCGAGGGTGACGCGTCCACCCCGGCCGACGCCGAAGCCCCGGTCGCCGTGGACACGACTGGTGAGGCAGCGCCCGCACTCCGCCCGGACCCGGCAGGCAGCGACCACTCCACTGTGCCCAGCAACCCCGCCGAGGATCCGAGCGCATCCCGTGGTGAAAAGCCACGCCGGCCCAAGGGCAGCCTGCGCGGGGCCATCCGCGACGTCCTCGAAGCCCACCCCGAGCAGCCGTTCAAGACCAGCCAGTTGTGCAAGGCCATCGACCAGGCCAACGAAGGCAGCGGCTCGGCCAAGGCCAGCGCGGGCGCCGTCGTCAACGCCGTGCACAAGCTCATCGCCGACGGTGTCGCCGTCCAGGTCGTAGAGAAGCCGGCCGCCTTCCAACTCGCCCCGGAAACCAACTGACCCGTTCATCCGGTAGCCCGGGGCGGGCGTCGAACTTGGCGGAACCACGCCCACCCCGGTGCTCCTTCACGCAAAGGAGCGACATCCAGTGTCTCACCTGAACTCCTACCTCACCGCGGCCGGCGGAGTCCTCGCCGGTCTCGCCGCCGCGGCGGCACTACTCGTGCGGCAGCGGCAGGTCATCTACCACCAGCGACAGGCGCTGGCCGCCCGCGACCGCGACCGGTCCCACTGGCACCACCTGGCCACGCACAACGACACGACCGGCCTGCCGAACCGGCGGGCCCTGCGGACCCATCTCGAGGCCACGTTCTCCCTCGGGGAACCGCTCGGGCTCGTCCTCATCGACCTCGACCGGTTCAAGCAGGTCAATGACACCCACGGCCACGAGAACGGCAACGACCTGCTGCACGAGGTCGGACTGCGTCTGAGCGCCCTCGGGCCGTCGGTAGCCCTGGCCGCGCACCTGGCCGGCGACGAGTTCGCCCTCGTCGTGCACGGCGACGACACCGAGGTCGAGACCGCCGCCCAGGCGGCCCACCGGCGCATCTCGAAGCTGCCCTACGAGATCGCCGGCCAGCAGGTGTTCGTCACCGCCAGCGTCGGCTACGCCATCGCCGCACCGGGCATGCTGGCCCGCGAGCTCCTGCACGCCGCCGACCAGGCCATGTACGTGGCCAAACGCAAGCGCTGCGGCGTACGGGCTCACGACCCGGGCCACGCCACACCCCCGGGACCTGTCACCCGCTACCGGGACCTGCGGTAACACGCCCAGCACTAATCCCTTCACACGTGACCTGAAGCCCCGCAGGCCGCCCGGCCTGCGGGGCTTCGCGTACCTCCAAGGAGCCGACACCGTGATGTCGTTCAACGCCATGCGCACCCTGACCGGGTGCCTGCTGGACATCGAGGCCAGCGTCGGCCTCGCCGACTGGGGCCGCTCACCTCTGCTGCTGCTCGTGCAGGATCAGCCGGCCCCCACCGCATCCCAGCGCGCACGACGCCACATGCGCGTCACGCATCTACCGGTCAACGACCGCCGTATGGGCCGCTACCGCGCCGGGCTCGCCGAATTCCTGCCGGACCTCGCCGCCGCGCTGGAACCCGACCGGCCGGTCGCTAGGCCCACGCTGGCCGCCTGCGTCGACATCAGCCGGATAGCGGACCTCCTCGCCGATCCCACACCGGGACTGCGGCTGGTGGCCTGGGCCGTCTGCTACGAGGACGTCCTCGTCGAGGCCGACGGACTGTACGAGATTCGCCGCATCGACGCGGTCGACGTCGACCGCCGCGGCTACCAGATCACAAGAGTACGCGGCGAACAGCAGCCCGTGGTCTTCATCGACGAGCAGTACGACACCGACGACGCGCAGGCTACCCGCCCCGGGCTGGCGTACCTCGTCGCATCCACCCACCGGCCCGACCAATCCACACCAACGACCTCCTGAACGTCGACCTCGCGTCGACCCGAGCGCACCCACCTGACCTCGCCCCGCCGGTCGAGCCCGTGCTTACGGCCACACCCCGTGGCAGACGACTTGACCTTCATCGAGAGAAGAGCGTCGATCAAGCCGGTCATTGTCCGCGCCGGCCACCAGGGGCATCACCGCGCCGAGCCGGTCAGTGACCCCTGCCCGGAACCCGACGAAAGGTCACCCCCGATGTCATCTGCGCGCCGCCGAATCCGCCCATCGCACCGGGCCCTGCTGCCCCGCGATGTCACCGACCCCCTGCTGTGGCGGCTCGCCGTCGATGTCCTCACCGCCCACCAGCCCGGACCCGGCGACCGGTGCGCCAACCTGCAGTGTCCCGACCAGGCCGGGCCATGCGAGCCCGCCAGAAAGGCACAGCGGGCGATGCGTGCCGCGCGAGCCACGCCACCGGCACACCGACCGCAGCAGGTGGTCAACCGCGAGCGCGTACCTCAGCGGCCGGTGCGCGATGCTGGTGGGTTCGTCGGCTGGTTCACCGCCGGTCTCGCCGCCACCGCCACGCGCCTGCGATCGCGGATCCCGCAGCGGTTGCCCCGCCGGATCCCCGGCGCGACCCTCACCGCCGCGTACGCCGCATAGGGCGGCCCATCCCAGGCCACAACGATCCCACGCCATCCGACCCATCAGGAGAGAGCATGAGCTTCCGCACCGAAACCACTCTCGTCGGCTACGCCCGAGCCGTCGTCGAGATGAAGACCCGCATACACGAGTACTGCACGAGCACCGCAGGCGGCGAGTACACCCAGGCGTTCGTCGAGACCCTCCTCGCCAGCCGTCCCGAAGACCACAGCGACGAGGCGCATCCCCACCAGAAGCTCACCGTCGTCATCAACCGCGCCAGCAGCGCGGTGTGGGCGCAGGGCGAGGCATACGTCCTCGCCCCCGCCATGACCGCCGTCGTCGCCGCAGCTGCCGAAGTCCTCGACCTCACCGGCGACCTGCTCACCGCCGACGCCGCCCCCACCGACGGCGGCGTGCTCTTCCTGCCCGAACCGATCTACGACCGCAACTTGGCCGGACAGGTCAGCGCCATCGCGGCGATCACCTGGGCCACCATCGCCTCCCCCCGCGGATGGTCATGGCTGATCTGCGGCTGGGCCAACCGGGACGACCCCGAGGATCCCCACGCCACCCGCATCCAGGGCTACGCCCGCCAGGACCCGATCCTGCTGTCGCGCCTCGGCCCATACGTGATGACGGACATGAACTTGCTACCGATCGCGGCACCCGTGCCTGCCGTCGCACACCCGGACATCAACGAGCCCGACCGCGACTGGGAGACCGCACCCGACGGCCGGTACGTGATCGCCGACGCCACCGCCCGCATCCGCGTCTGCGCGGCGATCGCCTACGGGTTCTGGCGCATCCAGGCCCAACCCATCAGCGTCGCCGCCCCAGCATTCGTAGACAGGCCCACCCGTCGCCGCGCCGCACGCGCCAGCATCGTGCATCACACCCGCGTCCGGTTCGTCGTACGCCGCCACTGGCGCCGCCTCATCGACAAGCACGGGCAGGCGCAGAGGAACTGGGTCCCTGTCCACCTCGGGGGACCAGAAGACGCGCCGTTGCTGCACGGCGAGAAGGTCGCCGTCCCCACCCGCTAACCCCAACACCGAACCACCACCGATGGCCGCGCAGTCCACCACGACCGCGCGGCCATCGCGTCCCCACACCTCGATCAACCGAAATGACGAAGGAGACACGACCGTGGGAACCCCCTGCTACGTCGGCACGACCGACCCGACCCAGCCGGGCATCGTCCGCGCCCGCTACGTCCACTTCGACGGCTACCCCTCATCGCTCATCCCGCAACTGCGCGGCATCTGGGCCCACGCCGCGCGCCGCGACACCAGCCTCCTCATCGACGCGGTCCTCGCCCACGACTGGGACCACCTCGGACCCGACACCACCACCAGCACACCCTCCATGCCCGACCAGCATCCGGTCGCGGGCGTCGGCATGACGCTCGACGACAGCGACCCCGAACCGGCCACCGTCTTCCCGCTCAGCCGCGCCGGTGACCTCACCGCCTCGTGGATTTACCTGATCAACCCCGCCGACAACACCGTCATCGTGCACAGCGGCGACGGCGAACCAGTCGGTGTCCACCCCCTCGACTGGCCGCACCACCAGAAGAACGAAACCGCCTCGCCCCACTGCGGCCAACCACCCGCCCACGCCACCGCCACTGCCAGGCGGGCACGCCACACCCACCCGCCCACAGCCGAGACCAAGAGGCCGGCATGAAGCTGCGAAGCCTGCTGTCACTGGCGGTGGCGCTCATCGCTGTGATCATCCTCTGCGCCGGCGGGCTCGGCGGATTCCTCGGCGGCAACGCCACCGCCGGATGCATCCCCCAGGCCGCCTCGCCCGCCACGTCGAGATCCCCGACGGTGTCGCCGATCGTGTGGCCGCCGGTCGGTGACTGGGACAGCGACCAGGTCGGCAACGCCGTCGCGATCGTCACCGCCGGCGCCCGCCTCAGGCTGCCAGCCCGCGGCTGGGTGATCGCGGTCGCCACCGCCATGCAGGAGAGCACCCTGCGGAACCTGGCCGGTGGCGACCGGGACTCGGTGGGGCTGTT